>CALEYZ010000066.1 GCA_937928195.1 uncultured Limnohabitans sp. | reverse complement strand
GCAAGGTGCGCCAGGCGTGTTTGCCAATGTCGGTGACACGCGGGTCGGCCAGCACAATTTTGGCGCCGCGCTTGGCCGCATTTTTCATCCAGGTGGCGGCCACAGGATGGTTGGCCGTGGGGTTGGAGCCAATGACAAAAATCAAGCCAGCGTGTTCAACATCATTGACCTGATTGCTCACCGCGGCAGAGCCCACGCCCTCCAGCAAAGCCGACACACTGGAGGCGTGGCACAAACGTGTGCAATGGTCGACGTTGTTAGAGCCGAAACCAGTGCGAACTAACTTTTGAAAGAGATAAGCTTCTTCGTTGCTGCCCTTGGCAGAACCAAAACCAGCCAATGATTTGGGACCCTGCACATCGCGCAATTGCTTCAGTTTGCCAGCCCCCAATGCCAATGCTTCTTCCCATGTGGCCTCTCTGAAAACATCAGACCATTGGGCTGCATTGCGATTGAGGTGCTGAATCGCTTCAGGATCTTTGGGCACACCCGCTTTGCGGATAAGCGGCACGGTGAGCCGCTGGGGGTGCTGGATGTAATCAAAACCGAAACGCCCTTTCACGCACAGTCGGTTGTGATTGGCTGGGCCATCTCGCCCTTCCACACTCACGATGCGATTGTCTTTGACGTTGTAGGTCAGCAAGCAGCCCACACCACAAAACGGACACACGGAATCGATCTTCTGATCGACCGCTTGGGAGCCCACTTGCGTCTTAGGCATGAGTGCGCCGGTGGGACATGCTTGCACGCACTCGCCGCAAGCCACGCAACTGCTGCTGCCCATGTCGTCCTGCAAATCAAACACAATTTGGCTTTGGGCACCACGGTGCGCATAACCAATGACATCGTTGACTTGTTCTTCACGACATGCCCGAACGCATCGGTTGCACTGAATGCACGCATCGAGATTAACAGCCATGGCGGGATGCGACACATCGGTCTGAGCTTGCGCGCGCCGAAGACTTTGAAGTTCGGGCCTGACCTGGACATTCAGCGCCTCGGCCCAATCGCTTAGTTCACCATGCTGTCCCGACTCAGTCCATTTGTAGCCCTGATCAGGCATGTCAGACAGCAATAACTCCAGCACCATCTCTTGACTTTTCTTGGCACGAAGGCTTTGGCTCAATACCTCCAGACCCGGTGTGACGTTGCGGCAGCAACTTGGCGCCAGCGTTCTTTCGCCTTTGATTTCCACCACGCATGCACGGCAATTGCCATCTGCCCGCATGCCCTCTGTGTAGCAGAGGTGTGGAATGTCAATGCCGTGGCGTTTGGCCGCATTGAGAATGGACTCACCTTCAAAGCCCATCACCGTTTGTTCGTTGAGTTTGAACTCAACACTGGCGGGTGCCAACAATTCTTTTGCAACAGGTGCATTCATTTAAATGATCTCTTGTGGGAAATACTTTTGAACACACCGGATGGGGTTGGGCGCTGCTTGACCCAAACCACAAATAGATGCATCGGTCATGACCTGATTCAAGTCCTCTAAGGTGGCGTTGTCCCAGACACCCGACTGCATCAATTGAGCGGCCTTGGCCGTACCAACGCGACATGGCGTGCATTGCCCACAACTTTCATGCGCAAAAAATTTCATCATGTTGAGCGCAGCATGGCGCGCTGAGTCTTGATGGCCCAACACAATCACGGCCGCAGAGCCAATGAAGCAGCCGTAGGGCTGCAAGGTGTCAAAGTCGAGTGGAATGTCTTTCAACGACGCGGGCAGAATACCGCCCGATGCACCGCCGGGCAGGTAGGCATAAAACGAATGTCCGTCTTGCATGCCACCGCAATATTCTTCAATCAATTCAGCCATGGTGATGCCCGCTGGCGCCAACTTCACGCCAGGTTTTTTGACACGACCGCTGACACTGAAGCTGCGCAAACCTTTGCGATCATGGCGTCCATGCCCTGAGAACCACTCAGCGCCTTTTTGCACAATGTCACGCACCCAGTAGAGCGTTTCAAAGTTGTGTTCTAAGGTCGGCCGTCCGAACAAGCCAACTTCTGCAATGTAAGGTGGCCGCATGCGGGGCTCTCCACGTTTACCCTCGATGCTTTCAATCATGGCCGACTCTTCACCGCAGATGTAAGCACCGGCACCACGGCGCAGCTCAATCTGAGGCAAAGCAACTGGCGGGTTGGCTTGAAGCTTTGTGAGTTCTGCTTCCAGCATCTTGCGACAAGCATGGTATTCATCACGCAGATAAATGTAGATGGCATCAATGCCCACCACATGCGCTGCCACCAACATGCCTTCTAAAAATCGATGCGGATCTCGCTCTAAATAAGTTCTGTCTTTGAAAGTGCCGGGCTCACCTTCGTCAAGGTTCACGGCCATCAAACGCGGCGCCACTTGCGCTCGGACAATGCGCCACTTTCGACCTGCTGGAAACCCTGCACCCCCCAAACCCCGCAAGCCTGAATCTTCCATGACTGACAGTACCGCCTCTGTACTTTGCTCGCCACGGGTCAATGTGCGCAACAATTCATAGCCGCCGTCGGCCACATAGGCGTTCAGATCAATGTACGCTGGCATGACTGCTTCTACGTCTTCAGCCTGAGCAACATGAATGATTTTGTCGACTGTGGCATGCCCTATTTCATGCTGATGCACTACGGCAACCGGGGCTTGTTCACATCGCCCCATGCACGGGGCTGAAACGACCTTGACAGGTTCAGTGCCCAGAGCAGCCTGGAGCTTGGTCAGCAATGCAGCAGCGCCAGCCATGTCACAGCTAAGCCCATCGCACACCCTGACTGTGAACTTCGGCGCATGCTCGCCATCACGAATGATTTCAAAGTGATGGTAGAACGTGGCCACCTCGTACACCTCGGCCATGGCGATGTTCATCAACTTGGCAAGTGCCACCAAGTGCCGCTCATGCAACCCACGGTAGGTGTCGTTGATTTTGTGGAGATGCTCAATGAGCAAATCGCGTCGTTGCTTCAGCACTGCTGAATCAAGGGCCAACAAGCTTTGCAGCTCACTCAGCGAAGTTTCATCCGCTTGACGACCTTTCAGCTGGCTCTTTTGGCGAATTTTGAGGGCCATTTCTTTGGCGCTGGCCAAAGTGACAACGGCTTGTGAGGGTGATTGTGAGGAAGACATGCGCGTTTGATTTTAGAGACGTTTAGGCTTTGAGAGCTGATGACAAATACTCAATCAGCACTGAAACACGGTGAGGGATGTAGCGATTGCTGGGCAATACCGCGTAGATGCCCAATGGGGCAATGGCAAACTTCTTTAAAATTTCAAGCACCTCCCCGCTGTCAAGAAAAGGCTGCGCAATGAAATCGGGTTGACGGGTAATGCCAATGCCTGCCGCAGTGGCTTTCGTCAAGGCCTCACCATTGTTGGCCATGACTCGACCTCGAATGGGCACATTGACACTGTGGCCGTCCACCTCATAAATCCAATTAGCGGGCTTCATGTCCATCGAGTACGCCAAGCACTCATGATTTTGCAATTCACGGGGATGCTTGGGGGTGCCATGTTGCGCCAGGTAGTCGGGCGACGCCAGCGTGAGGATTTTGCAGGTGCCCAATTTGCGAACAATGTCGCTGGCGTCCAAATCAGCCGTGATGCGGATGGACAAATCGATGCCCTCTTCAATCAGGTTAGATCGCCTGTCTGAAAAATCCATGATGAGTTGAATGTGTGGATGCAGTTTGGAGAACTCGGCCAATGTCGGCATCAGTCGTTGCAAACCAAAACTGAGTGGTAAGCCCAAACGAATGCGGCCTCGTGGCTCCACCTTTTCCTCAGACAAACTTGACTCGGCGGCGTCCACCATGTTCAAGATGACGCGACAGCGCTCTAAGTAAGCCGAACCAGCAGTGGTCAGGGTGAGGCTGCGTGTGCTTCGAATGATGAGCTTGCTGCCCAATTGTTTTTCAAGGCTGGCGATCTGACGCGTGATCATGGAGCGCGCCACATTCTCCTGATTGGCCACAGCGGTAAAGCTGCCGGCCTCAGCCACCCTGACGAACACTTGCATTGCGTTGAATTTGTCCATTGTTGCTAATTTTGCAACAAATATTTGCAAATTAGCTACTTTTTTAAATCCAATTAAAAAACTACAGTCCGTCCATCCCTTTGGAGACCGTCATGGAAAACCTTCGAAATTCACTGTTTGTGCCTCACGGCGCCCCGACCTTTGCCCTGGACCCAGGTGCAGCAGGCGTGGCCATGAGCCAATTGGCAAGCCAGCTGCCAACACCCCGTGCCATCATTGTGGTGAGCCCGCACTGGGATACGGCCATCCCCACCGTCAGCACGGCCACACAGCTCGAAACCATTTACGATTTCTACGGCTTCCCCGACGAGCTATACCGCATCAAGTACCCTGCCACTGGCTGTCCTGAAGGCGCGCAAGAAGTGGTGAAGGCGTTGCAAAAACGCTTTAGCCAAGTGGCCACAGACCCCGCGCGCGGCTTGGACCATGGCGCCTGGACACCTTTGCGTCAGATGTTCCCCGATGCGGACATTCCCATCATTGCCGTTTCCATTCAAAGCCACGCCGGCACGGCGCATGCGTTGGCCATGGGTGAAGCACTCGAGGCGCTGACACACCAAGGCTTCTTGGTCATTGGCTCGGGCAACATCACACACAATTTGGGTGACTATCGGATGGCCGCCATGCAAGGTGGCCAGACGCCACCCTACGTTCAAACATTTGCCGACTGGGTGGAAGTTCAAATGACTGAAAAGAATGTGCAGCAGTTGCTTGATTACCGCCAGCACTCACGCGAAGGCGTTCGCTCACACCCTTCCGAAGATCACCTGTTGCCCTTGTTTGTGGCCATGGGCGCGGCGGGCAAAGATGCCACAGCCAAAGCTTTCTACCGCGGCATTAGCAGCTATGTGATTGCGATGGATGGCTACACATTTATCTAAAGGCATTTGATGAAAAACAGTTCGTACACCCCTTTGGCCAAAGCGCTGCATTGGGCCATGGCACTCGGCATTTTTGGCTTGGTTGTTTTAGGTTCCGTCATGAGCGACATGGACTTTTCGCCAGAGAAGCTTCAGTATTTTTCATGGCACAAATGGGCTGGCGTCACAGTCTTCATGTTGGTGTGGGTTCGACTGGTGTGGCGATTGATCAGCCCACCACCGGCTTACCCAGACAGCATGTCCATCCATGTGCAGCGAATGGCGCATGCTGGCCATGTTGCCTTGTATGCCTTCATGTTGATCATTCCCATCACAGGCTGGCTCATGAGCTCGGCCAAGGGCGTCCAAACCGTTTGGTTTGGCATCGTCCCTCTGCCCGACTTGCTCAGCAAAGACAAAGCGCTGGGGCACTTACTGGAAGAAGTTCACGGCACTTTGAGCTGGATCATGGTGACACTGATTGCGGGCCACGTTGCTGCAGCCCTCAAACACCATTTCGTTGACAAAGACGACACGTTGCGCCGGATGGCGCCTTTCACCGAACTGAACAAGGATGCATCATGAAAAAAAACTTCTTCACAACACCTAAGGCACTTGCTGCTGCTTTTCTGGCATTGGCCTTCAACGCCCATGCGGTTGAATACAAATCAATCGATGCCGGCAAAAGTAACGTGGCTTTCAGCTACAAGCAAATGGGCGTCAGCATGGATGGCAAGTTCAAAAAGTTTGCATCGCAACTGAACTTTGATCCCGCCAAACCTGCCACCGCCAAAGCCACTTTGGAAATTGATTTGGCCTCCATCGACACAGGCTCCAGTGAAGCAGACCAAGAAGTGGCCGGCAAAGCATGGTTCAACACCAGCGCCCATCCCAAGGCGGTGTTTGTCAGCAGCCAAATTAAACAAACCGCACCCAATCAATTTGAAGTGGTGGGCAAACTGACCCTCAAAGGTCAAACCAAAGACATCAGCTTTCCATTGAAACAAACTGCACAGGGCAATGTGGGTGTGTTCAATGGCAGCTTTGTCATGCGTCGCGCCGATTTCAACATCGGTGAGGGCATGTGGGCCAAGTTCGACATTGTGGCGAACGACATCCAAGTGAATTTTCAAATCACCGCTCTCGCGAGCAAATAATTTTTTTAACCAGGAGCTTTAACATGACAAAACTCAATCGCATCGCTGCCGCTTTGGCATTCGCATCTTTGGCTGCCACATCCGCCATTGCCGCCCCTAAAACATTCGAAGTGGATGGCACGCACACCTTCCCTCGCTTTGCCTACTCACACTTTGGGTACTCCACGCAAATCAGCCGCTTTGACAGCACGACAGGCACCGTGGTGTTTGATGCGGATGCCAAAACTGGTTCTGTGGACATCAGCATCGACATGAAATCCGTGAACACTGGTTTTGCCGATTTCAATGGCCACATTCAAGGAGAAGATTTCTTGGACACGGCCAAGTTCCCCAAGGCCACATTCAAGTCCACCAAAGTGAACTTCCAAGACGGCAAGCCTGCTTCCATTGAAGGCCAACTGACCATCAAGGGCATCACCAAGGCCGTGATCCTGACAGTGACGTCGTTCCAAGCCATGGCTCACCCCATGCTGAAAAAAGACGCTATTGGCGCCAATGCATTCACTGTGATCAAGCGCTCTGAATTCAATGCCGGTAAATATGCACCTTACGTGGGTGACGAAGTTCGCATTGAAATTGCTTTGGAAGCAATTCAGAAGTAATTTTTGAACACCACGCACTTGAGGGCTCAGGCTTCGGCCTGAGCCTTTTTCATTGGTGGTGAATTTCAATGGTGGCGTGCACCACCTCTTCGTGCACTGAAATCCTGTTTCGAACTTCCGTGGGTGTCAAGCTTGCGTCTTGCGTGACCACCGTTAAAGCGCAAGCGTAAACCTTCTTGCCAACGCGCCAAACATGTAGATCGGTAATGCGAGTACGCCCTTTAGACTGATCAGCTTCTACTGCTTCACGAATTTCTTCGACAACAGGATGGTCCATTTCTCTGTCTAGCAACACTTTACCCGTCTGAACAATCAACTCTTTCGACCACACAGCAACCAAAATCGCGCCAAGCAATCCCATAACAGGGTCGAGCCAAGACCATCCATAAAACCAACCACCGGCAAGCGCCACAATGGCCAAGACAGAGGTTGCCGCATCTGCAATGACGTGAACATAAGCAGACTTCAGATTCAAATCATGGTGATGCGCATGCACTTGATGCTCATGAGGATGATCATGCCCATGTGAATGACCCTGACCATGCGAATGACCATGGGCATGGTGGTGCGCATCACCCAACAAAAACGCACACACCAAGTTGACCAACAAGCCCAGCACCCCTACCAACATCGCTTCTTGGTAATGGATTTCCTGAGGTTGAAGGATGCGCTCCACAGAGCCCACCACCATCATGACGGCAACGCCAAGCAAGAAAATGGCACTGGCAAAACCCGCCAAGACTTCAATTTTCCAGGTGCCAAATGCGAATCGAGGATCGGTGGCGTATTTTCTGGCTGTGGCATATGCCAGTGCAGACAAACCAATGGCCACTGCGTGTGAGCTCATGTGCCAACCATCGGCCAACAGCGCCATGGAGTTGTACCACCAGCCTGCCACTATTTCGATCAGCATCATGGCTGCAGTGATCCACATCACCAAGCGTGTACTGCGTTCAGCTTTGGCACTGCCTTCATCAAAGGCGTGCGCGTGAATCCAATCGGAGAGTTCTTCTGTGTCCATGGTGTGCAATCTTGGCTTCATTCAGTTTCGAGCGAAATAATCAAACTGATCGAATGACTTTCGCTCTGATTGGAGCATAAGATATCTCAATGAACTTCCAACAGCAGACTATCAGTTTTTTGACAGCCTTGGTGCGATGGCATTGAGCCCAGGCACACCCATTTACTTCGACGCGAAGACTTTATTCGGACGATCAAGTGTTTTCATGATGACTTCATGCTTAGCCATGAAAATTTAAAACACAGTCAGTGGATATTTAATTGCGTCAACACCTGTCGTCAACCATGCTAACAAATCTTTGACTGGCCTGATATTCTCGCCAAAAGGCAATAATCCAGAGCCTCTGAAAAACAAGCCTTTCTGAACATCCCCCATCAAAGCGTGTCCCAACTGCTGATCAATGCAGAATTGTCCCATTTTCGATTGGCCGTCGCGTAGTCCGCAGTGTTGCAAACAATCAAAGGACATGTTGCACTTTTTCTTCACATGCGCACGCTCTTGTAATTTTGATTCGATGCGGATGTATTTTTCCAACCAAGGTGTTTTCACAGCCCTGGCAGGCAAACCAGCCACGCTGACGAACTCCTGCAAATCATTGGGATGAGCTTGTGCCAATATTGTTTTGAATGCCAAAGGTGCATCGCACTCCTGCGTCACAGCAAAAGCCGTTCCCAATTGCACAGCAGAACCCCCTAGTGCCTGCAAACGTACGATATCGTCCATGCATGAAATACCCCCTGCAGCGATCAACGGAATATGCCCTTCTAAGCCAGCAGTTTTAAAAAACTCAAGAATTGCTGGAATGGCCACATCAAAATTAAAACGTAGATCATTGAGATCTTCAATATTGGCAGCACCAAGATGCCCGCCAGCCAACTTAGGGTGCTCTATGATAATGGCCGAAGGTAGGCGTCTCTTCTTCTCCCATTTTCGAATCAACAACTGCACACCTCTTGCATCAGACAAAATAGGAATGAGCGCCGTGCCGGGGAAATCTTTGGCCAAATCAGGCAAGTCCAAAGGCAAGCCTGCGCCCACCACAATCGCATCCGCACCCGACATCAAAGATTGCTGAACATAACCCGCATACTGATTGAGGGCTTTCATGATGTTGACCGCAATCAGTCCTCTGCCATTGGCGAGTTGTTGCGCCTTTTTAATTTCACGGTCGAGCGCAATCAAGTTGGCCGACTCAATCTGTTGTCGTGCATCAGGCTCTTTGTCCAGCTTACCAGTCAGCACCATCAAATCTGGATGGAGACGTCGCAAATCCACAGAAGATACAGTACCCATTGCACCTAAATTAGCTACAGCACCAGCCAAACCTCCAGCTGAAACACCGACGCCCATGCCACCCTGCACCACTGGCAGCAAAGTTTTCCCCTGAACTTGCAACATATGCAACCCAGATTTAAGACAATTTTGTTGAAGCGTTTCGAACGCTGAAAATTCGTAGATCTGCATATCGATTTCTTTGCACCATGGAATGAACAAGAATTCGATAATGTGCGCCTCACCATGCAGATTGCACCATGCGCTAAGTCAAAAAAACCACCCTTTTGTACAGCATGGAATGGCCTTAAGAAAATTATGTTTTTAGAGAGACTTGAAGCCCGCCTTCAAAGCTTTTCGCATGATGGGCAACACTTGTCCCGGCATCATCAGCATGGCAGCAAAAGCAAACTGTGTTTTGACCACACCCCGCTCGTGACTGAATTCTTTGAAACCGTAATGTCCATGCGCACGGCCAATGCCCGAATTGTTCACGCCGCCAAATGGCAGGTTACCTTGCAAAAACTGCATCAACGAATGATTGACGCAAGCGCCACCCGATGTGATGTGCGTCAAAGTTTTTTCAATGTTGTTACTTGATTGGCTGTAAATATAAAAAGCCAAAGGTTTAGGGCCAGCATTGACTTGCGCAATGACTTCATCCAAATCGGTAAAGCTGATGATAGGCAACAAGGGGCCAAAAATTTCCTCTTCCATGATTTTGGCATCGGCTGGAATTTGATCCAGCAAAGTTGGCTGCACAAAACAAGTCGACTCATCGACACCGCCGCCGTCCAACGTGCGCGCACCGCGCGCTTTGGCATCGTCCAGCAAGTGTTTAATGCGTGACGTATGTCTTGCATTGACCATGTGTGCCAAGTGCGGGCTACTGGCCTGGTCAGCCAAGCTGACGCCATAGGCCTTGCGAATTTCTGTTTTGCACAATTCAAGCCATTTTTCTTTGACACTTTCGTGCACAAACACGTGATCAGGTGCAATGCAGGTTTGGCCAGAGTTTGCAAACTTGGACCAAATGATGTTGCGCGCTGCCAATTTCAAATTGGCCGTGGCATCCACAATGGTGGGGCTCTTGCCCCCCAACTCCAAGGTGACGCTGGCCAAATTCTTGGCGGCAGCCGCCATCACATGCTTGCCAATGGCGGGGCTGCCCGTAAAGAACACATGGTCGAAAGGCAAAGCTTGAAGGCCCTGCGCCACATCGGCCTCACCTTCAATCACCGCCACTTCATTTTCTGAGAACACCTCGCGCACCACTTTGGCAATGAGTCCAGACAAATGAGGCGTGAGTTCAGAAGGCTTCACAATGGCCGTGTTACCGGCGGCAATGGCCGAGATCAAAGGGCCCAGTGTGAGGTTGACGGGGTAATTGAAAGGACCAATGATCAGGCAACGTCCACGCGGCATCGATTGCACATAGCTGCTGGTACCCAATGTAAGCAAGGTGGGCCATACGCGTTGTGGCTTCATCCATTTTTTCAGATTGCGAATGGCATCATTGGCTTCTAAGCAAATCGGCAAAATTTCTGCCAGATCCACCTCCCCTGCTGGTTTCTTAAAGTCAGCATAAGCCGCTCGATACCAATCTTCAGTATGGGCAATGACGGCATCACGAAGCTTGCGGATTTTTTCAATCCGCTCTGCCGCAGTCGAACTTCTCAGCCGCAAAGCGGTAGGCGCTTGGGCATCAAAGATCTGCTGCATTTGAACTGTAGGGTTTTGCTGGCTCATGACTGTCTCGCTGTTTCGTTATTTCTAAAATGTACTTGATTTCAATTTCCAAAGGTGAAAACATGTCCGAAACTCCCTATGTCCCCCCCAAAGTTTGGACTTGGCAAAAGGCCAATGGCGGTCGGTTTGCCAACATCAATCGCCCTGTCGCGGGCGCCACCCATGAGCAAGCCCTGCCCCGCGGCAAACACCCCTTGCAGCTTTACTCCCTAGGCACACCCAATGGCATCAAAGTCACGGTGATGCTTGAAGAGTTGTTGGAATTGGGGCACACCGGCGCCGAATACGACGCATGGCTGATCCGCATCAATGAAGGCATGCAATTCGGCAGCGGCTTTGTGGACGTCAACCCCAACTCCAAAATTCCGGCGCTGCTGGACTGTAGTGGCGCCAAAGACATTCGTGTGTTTGAGTCCGGTTCGATTCTTTTTTATCTGGCCGAAAAATTCAAAGCCTTCTTGCCTACCGACACCGTCCAACGCACTGAATGCATGTCATGGCTCTTTTGGCAAATGGGCAGTGCCCCCTATCTCGGAGGCGGCTTTGGTCATTTCTTTGCCTATGCGCCCACCAAAATTGAGTACGCCATTGACCGTTTCGCCATGGAAGTCAAACGCGAACTCGATGTGCTCAATCGCCGTCTGGCCGAACACCGCTTCATTGGCGGCGATGACTACACCATTGCGGACATGGCCATTTGGCCTTGGTACGGGGGTTTGGCCAAAGGCGAGCGCTATGACGCAGGTGAATTTTTACAAGTTCAGGAATACACCCATGTCATTCGCTGGGCCGACGAAATTGAAGCAAGGCCAGCGGTCAAGCGCGGTCGAATGGTCAATCGAGTCATGGGTCCATTAGAAACACAGCTGCATGAACGTCACGACGCCAGCGACTTCTTGAACAAAACGCAAGACAAGCTGCAAAAATCTGAGTAATTCCTCAATACTGAGGCTGGTGTTTTTTCAAACAAGCCACCACCTCAGCGGTCAAAGCAAAGGCCGCCCCAAATTGCTGCGTCAAGGCTTGGCAACGCACAGCAAATGCGTCAACGCCCATGGCGTAAATCAGTTGCAAAGTACCGCCGGTGCATGCCGGAAAACCAAGCACAAACACCGCGCCAATGTTGGCCTCGTGCACCGCTTTGAGAAGCCCTTCTTGCAAACACTTGGCCGCTTCAACAGACTGACAATACAACAGTCTGTCTTGAATGGCTTGGTACAGTGCCGTACCCGTCAGATGACTGAGGTTCGACTGTACCGTTGCGCTTGTACCGGATGAAGTTGGCCGATCCAACAGGGCTTTCAACTTCAAGGGCCCGATGTGCATGCCCGCTTGCACCGCCAAATTTTCAATCAGCACTGCTGAAACACCTTCTGCCAACAAGATCTCGGCTTGATGCATGTAAGCGGCCATCGCGCGTTGCACATAAGCTTGTGTGCCATCGAGCGCTTCTGTATTGAAGATCTGAACATAGTCCAAACCCGCGGCAGGGATACCTTTGTTCACAACCCACCTATGCGCTGACTTGTCACCCAACTCAGCTTGCAATTTGGACTGATCTGCTTTGTAGCTGTTCAAGTTGAAGAAAAAAGTGTTGATCATGTTGCGCGCCACTTCGCCGCGCATCAAGGTGGCCAGATACCGGCTTTCAATGCGCATGGCAGTGTCAAAGTCCACCATGGCACCTTCCACCATGGCGGCCAAAGCCGCTTCCGGTGCGGGGTACAGGCCGTGCGTTTTGAGTTTCATCATGGCAGGGGCCACCGTCAGCATGCCCGCAATTTGAGGATTCGAGGGTGTACCGCCTGGCATTTTGTAACCCTTGCGGTCCCACACGTGTTGGCAAGCCTCTGGTTGGCCTTGTACAGAGGCGATGTAGTGCAAGGCTTGAGTACGCAGTTGATCATCCGTGGCCACCATCTCATGCACCAGCCCCAGGCGATGGGCCTCTTCCGCATTGAACAGCTTGCACTCAAGGAGGTAGGGCTGTGCCGCCATCAAGCCCAAAATACGCGTCATCTTGGTGATGCCGCCCGCACCTGGGATTAGGCCTAAACTGATTTCAGGAAAACCAAAGATGGCTTTGGTATTTTGCGTCGCAATGCGGTAATGGCCTACCAGCGCCACCTCCAAACCACCCCCTAAGGCCGAGCCATTCAAGCAAGACACCACCGGAAAACCAGAGGTCTCAAGGGTTCTGAAACTTTTCTTAACGCCTTCAATTTCCTCAAAAACGCGCGGTCCCTGATCGGTCGTCGAACGCATCACGCCCTTCAAATCTGCACCCGCAAAGAAAGTGGACTTGGCAGAAGCCAAGATCAAACCGCGGATGTTGGCTGCATCTTGCTGCACCTGGCCGGCCACCTGGGCCAGATCGGTTTGCCACTGCAAACACATGGTATTCACAGGAGAGTCTTGTTCGTCAAAAGTGATGGTGGCAATGCCATCTTGAAGATCGTAGCGCAGAGTTTTCAAAATCATGGGTATCTCCTGCTTAAACGCGCTCAACAATGGTGGCAATGCCCATGCCCCCGCCCACACACAAGGTGGCCAGGCCGTAGCGAAGATTTCTGCGGTGCAGCTCATCAATCAAGATGCCCAAAATCATGGCACCCGTTGCACCCAGAGGATGTCCCATGGCAATCGCGCCACCGTTCACATTGACGCGCTCATGGGACACGTTCATTTCTTGCATGAACTTCATAGGCACTGCGGCAAAGGCCTCGTTGATTTCAAACAAATCAATTTGATCAAGGGTCATGCCTGCCTTGGCCAAAGCCTTGCGAGCAGCCGGCATGGGGCCTGTCAGCATGATGGTGGGATCAGCACCCGACAAGGCTACCGCCACGATGCGTGCACGGGGTTTTAAGCCGTGCAGGTTCCCTGCCGCTTCAGAGCCAATCAAAACCGCAGCGGCGCCATCGACAATGCCAGATGAGTTGCCAGCATGGTGAACGTGATCAATGCGCGCCACCTCTGGATAGCGTTGCAATGCCACCGCATCAAAGCCCATGGCGCCCAATTGCTCAAACGAAGGCTTCAAGCCTGCCAAGGTTTCAACCGTGGTGTTAGGTTTGATGAACTCATCTTGCGCCAAGATCACTTGGCCTAAGCTGCCCTTGACTGGCACGACTGATTTGTCAAAGTACCCTGCACTGCGTGCAGCTGCCGCGCGCCGTTGAGATTCCACTGCAAAAGCATCCACATCGTGTCGACTGAACCCACTCAGAGTGGCAATCAAATCTGCGCCAATGCCCTGTGGCACAAACAAGGTTGCGCTGTTTGTTTCTGGATCTTGCGCCCATGCCCCGCCATCTGCGCCGATAGGTACACGGCTCATGCTTTCAACACCGCCGGCCACCACCAGATCTTCCCAACCACTGCGCACTTTCATAGCGGCCATGTTGACGGCTTCAAGTCCCGAGGCACAAAACCGATTGAGCTGAACGCCAGAACAACGCCAATCCCACCCCGCCTTCAAAGCGGCCACTTTGGCAATCACCGAACCTTGCTCACCAATGGGCGACACCACGCCCATGACCACATCGTCGACAGCGGCCGTGTCCAGGTCATTGCGTTGTTGCAGGTCCGACAAAATACCTGCCAACAAATTGACCGGTTTGACCTCATGCAGGCTACCGTCTTTCTTGCCCTTGCCACGTGGCGTGCGAATGGCGTCGTAAACAAATGCGTCTGTCATGCTGTCTCCTGAAGGTCATCACGGGCTTGTCCCATGTTGCTCAATGCGTCAATCAGTATAGACTTTTGATCAGCCCCAATGGCTTCACTTTTTCCTCCACAGTCCTGTAGATGACACCATGATTGAACGCACCATTTTCAACGCCGACCACGAAGCCTTTCGCGACAGTTTTCGCAAATTCATGGACAAAGAAATTGCGCCACACCACGAAGCATGGGAAGAGCAAGGCTTCGTCGACCGTGAGGTTTGGCACAAAGCGGGCCAAAACGGCTTCTTGGGCATGACCTTGCCAGAGGCTTATGGCGGCGCCGATGCCGACAAGTTGTATTCCGTGGTGCAGATGGAAGAGTTGGCGCGCGGTGGATTCAGCGGCATCGGCTACGGCTTGCACAATGAAATTGTGGCCCCCTACATCTTGCACTACGGCACTGAAGCGCAAAAGCAAAAGTACTTGCCGGCCATGGCCAGCGGGCAGATGATTGGCGCCATTGCCATGAGTGAGCCCGCAGCAGGTTCCGATTTGCAAGGTGTCAAAACCACGGCACTGAAACAAGCAGATGGTACGTATGTCATCAACGGCAGCAAAACTTTCATCACCAATGGCTGGCACGCCGACGTCGTCATTGTGGTGGCCAAGACCGACCCTGCAGCTGGCGCCAAGGGCACCAGTTTGTTTCTCATTGAGCGAGGCATGCCAGGCTTTGAAAAAGGCAAACGCCTGAAGAAATTGGGACTTAAAGCACAAGACACCTCCGAGCTGTTTTTTGACAATGTCAAGGTCAGTGACGATCAATTGCTGGGCGGCCTCGCGATGGAAGGCAAAGGCTTCATTTGCCTCATGGAACAATTGCCTTGGGAGCGCTTGCAAATTGCGATTGGCGCTGTCGCCGCAGCACAAGCGGCCATCGACTGGACAGTGACGTATGCCAAAGACCGTAAAGTCTTTGGCCAAGCCGTGGGTCAATACCAAAACACACGCTACACCCTGGCTGAATTGCAAACGGAAGTGCAAGTTGCGCGGGTGTTTGTCGACAAATGTTGTGAACTGCTCAGCGCCAATCAATTGGACACTGCCACCGCCAGCATGGCCAAATACTGGTGCTCTGATTTGCAATGCAAAGTGATGGACGAATGCGTGCAATTGCACGGCGGCTATGGTTACATGTGGGAGTACCCCATTACCCGAGCTTATGCCGATGCACGTGTGCAGCGTATCTATGGCGGCACCAATGAAATTATGAAAGAAGTAATTTCGCGCGGCATGGGCTTGTCTGGCCGCTCATAAAAAAGGGCGCCCTTTTTTTCTTACTCATCTTCAGCGTAAATTTTGCCGCCAAATTTCAAAGCGGTGTATTCGCGTTTGGATTGGAACAAAGGGTAAAACATTTGGTGGTACCAGTGTTCTTGACCAAACAACTGGTCATCTTTCAGACCCACTTGTTGTGGGTATTTTTGAGTGATGTGCGCAGAGCCAAAAATGATGTCCCAGATGAACAGTAAATTACCAAAGTTGCCTTTGTAATGACCCACGCCATCTTTTTGTGTGATGGCGTGATGCGCCCAATGCGTTGCAGGCGTTGAAATGGTTCTCTCAAGCACCCACATCAAAGGACGCAAAGCCGGAATTTTGTACAGAGGCTCGTCCCAACGCCATGCACAGTGCGCACCCAAAATGACCAGCAATTTCACCACCACATACAAGGCATAGACCAAACCGCCTACACCCAAATAAATGAGCACGCCAGCCAACCACAGGCCCGGCATCATGAGATAGTAGAAAAAGTTGTTTCTGAAGGTGACACGAATGCTCATGTAGGCAGCCGAGTGATGCGCTCGATGCAAAGGCCACAGCAACGGTGAATGGGAGAGACGATGCCACCAATATTGCGTGAGGTCATCGCACAAAATCAGTATTCCGACCATCCCCCACCAAGGCCAATCGGCCAAGACATCTTTGTAGTCGGGTGCCAGCCAAGCGCCTAGCTTGGCCGTGATCAACAAGGCCAATGGTTGAGTGACAGCCAACAAACTCAAGAACATGAACAGTTCAAGCTTTGTGTCATTCGCTGTGGCGTGCACTGTGTTTTTGTAACGCCGACTGATGAGCTCAGTTGCTGCGTACCCCACAATCATGCACAACACCAAGGCATTTTGAATTTGTGTTGCGTTCACTCACGGTCTCCTAGTTTGTTTTATAAATTGGCAAAGTTAATTTCACATGCGTGCCTTGCCCCAGAACACTTTGTATGCTCAAGCCACCACCATGCTGCTCCAAGATCGACTTGGAGATAGCCAAGCCAACGCCTAAGCCATCGTTTTTGGTGCTGAAAAATGCGGTGATCGCACTTTGAATGGTGGCATCGTCCATGCCCTTGCCGTTGTCGATGATACTCAGGCACACATGCTTGTCGATCAGCGTTTCCACCACTTTGATTCTTAAATGACGTGTCGTGCTGTTTGCCTGCAATGCATTGCGCAACAAATTGAGCAGCACCTGTGACAACTGAATGCTGTCTCCTCGAATCCAAGAACTCGTTGCCAAACCCTGCGTATGCCACTCAATGATGCTACCCAGAGGGCGCTCCGACTTGGGCAACAGATTGATGACGTCTTTGTAAATATCTTGCCAACACACACGCTCCATTTTGGGCTCACGCGATTTCATGAAATCATGAATCCGAGACACAATTTGAACAGCACGCTCAACGCTGATTTGCAAATCTACAAGCGCCTCTTTGACTTTTTCAGGCAAAGACCTGATCTGTTGGAGTTCAACTTCCAGCACATGCGAATCCACTTTGGCAGCAGTTAAGGGTTGGCTTAGCTCGTGGGCCAGTGCAGCTGACATTTCAGACATCGAGCGCTGCCTGTCGAGATTGGCAATCTCGGCTCCCAAACGGTCGCTGGTCAAACGACGTTCTTGTTCAATGGCAATCTCTTTGTCACGGCGATGTGCACGCTCTAAGTACAAGCCTATGTACCCCATGTTCCCAAAAATAGCGGCCAACATGCCTGTGATCACCGTGATGGTGCCATCCATGCTGGGCGCAAGCGCATCCGCTGTACCCATGTCCTGAAGCAGCAAACGACCAATTCGAAAAGCCAAGCCTACGACTGCCAACGTGAATACACCCGTGATCCAAAGTGCACTTTGACTTTTCTCTGCACGGTGCAAACGGTAAGTCCAAAGTGCCACACAGGCAAAAGCAAACATGGGCATTCCCAGGCCCCAAGCAAAACGAAACGTTTGCATGATGGCACTGGCTCTCAGGCTCTCAAACACCATCAAACTGCCCAAACACAGCAACAGAATCCAGTGCCAGGCGAAAGGACGCTTGAGCTCCATGCTGATGGCTCGCATCATCATGAAGCCAGAGAACCAAATGAGAAAGTTGGCCAAGGGGTAGGTCATCCACTCTGGCAAATTGGCGCGCAAGCCGACAAACAGAATACCCCAACCAAACAACACATTGCCAAAGCACCACATGTTGACAGTGGCTGAACGCAAAGAGGACAAGGTCAGCCAGGTCGCCACAGGCATGACCAAGAACATCAAAGCCAAAATCAAATAAGCGGTGCTGAAATTGAACAGATGGTTCATGACCAGTGAAAAGGCGGCGACTGAGGCTCTTTGTAAAGATGGGCCATTGTGAAGGATCTTCGGCAAAGGGTACATGGCCAATTGGACAGGTTCAAATCAGGTAGGATTTACAACATGGCGATCGATCCTATGGCTCACAGATGACGGCTCATCACATATTCCTCGTTGAAGACGATGCCCCGCTTCGAACTTCGCTCACGCGTCTCCTTGAAGTGTCAGGCTACAGCGTTACCGGATTTGGTTCTGCCGAGGCCATGTTGACTGCGCTGGCATCATCAGGCCTGGTCATGCACCCCGACTGCATCGTTTTAGATGTGAACTTACCAGGTTTGAATGGTGTCGATGCCCAACAACAATTGCGCTACATCCAAGTCACTTGCCCCGTGATTTTTGTCAGTGCTGAACTCAATGCACACCACGTGAACACCGCTTGGCGAGATGGCGCTGCTGAATTTATCTTCAAGCCATTTCAACCGCAAGACTTGTTAAACGCCATTCGCGGGGCACTGGAGAAGAAAGCCATCGATTCAAGTCTCAGCCTGTCTGACGCCAATACTCACCTGAGCGACCCCATCGCGGCAAAGCAGGCCAAATTGATTCAAGGACTGACACCGCGCCAGCAGCAAGTGCTGTTGTGGCTGGTAGATGGTCATTCCAACACCCAAATTGCTGAAAAAATGGACATATCTGCCCGCACGGTCAAAATGCACCGAGAAGGGCTCATGCAACGGCTAGAGATCAAGCACATCACTGAATTGGCACGCATTTACCAGCAGTGCAAGCACCTGCTGAAGTCATAAAACAGGGCCCTGTCCAACCGGACATATTGCCACCGCCAACGCAGAGGCGTAAATTACAAAAACTCCCTTTGTAGGGGTGGCCATGCAGTACGCGCTCCCCTGCATTCATCTGAATTGGACTTATGGACAAAGACGTGCGCTGGACCCCTGATGATGCGGCAACGCTCAGTCGTTTGCGCGCGGACAAAGGGCTTGATCATTTTCAATTGGCTCGCTTGATGAACCTCAGTACGCATCAGATTGGTGAACTGGAAAGTACTGAACCTGTTGCCAGCCAGAGTCACTTTTACTCTGCCGCCATCAAGGCCACCATGGGCCATCGCCTCCTGGCCAAGCTTCAGTCTTGAGCTTCATCGGACGACCAAGTCCCCCCAGGTTATGCGGCTTAGGGATTGATTTGCGCCAAGGCCGCTTGCAAACCGGCCAAACCACCGACGCGCTGGTCGTTGATGAAAATCTGTGGCATTTGACGCACAGACGGGCCGCACTTTTCGTAAAAAGCCATGCGTTCGGCTTCATCGTCAATTTTGATTTCCTCGTACGCCAAAGAACGTGTTTTGAGGATCATTTTGGCGGACTCACACTGTGGGCACGCAGACTTGGAGTAAATAACGATTTTGAGGCTCATGGTGCTAGTTTAAATGTTCAGGGAATGGCCCGTCAACTTGATGCAAGTCAATATTGAAATATTCAAAAGCTTCAAACTCAAGCTCAGAGAAGCAGTTGTTGTCCAAAGCTTGTTTGCATGTTGTCCATCCCCCCTTATCTCCAAAAAACCTATTGGTGGGCCTATGGACATCCCAGGGCTGTTCGGCTGTTTGAAAGGGCGTGGTTGGTCAATCTTATTTTGTTTGGCAACTACCGCCGTTTGTGCAACCAGGCACTGGCGCTGCTGGGAACGCCCATTCAGGGCAACACGCTTCAAGTGGCGTGCGTGTATGGCAACTTAACAGCCAAGCTGATAGGCCGAATGTCGCCAGGCGGGACACTCAAGGTGATTGATATATTGCCGATTCAGTTGGCCAATTTGGCCCGCAAAATAGAAACCGATCCACGGGTTACTTTGTCACGATGCGATGCCAGCGCACTACCCGACCAGGATGGCAGCTACGACCAGGTTTTGCTGTTTTTCTTACTGCATGAGCAACCTGAAGCAGCACGTCGAGCCACGCTGAGTGAAGCCTTGCGTGTGGTCAGACCTGGCGGCAAAGTGGTCATCGTTGACTATCACAAACCACGCGCATGGCATCCCTTGAAGCCCTTGATGCGCCTGATCTTCAAGTATCTTGAGCCTTTTGCCATGGACTTATGGCGGCACGATCTGGCGTACTATTTACCAGCAGACGGTGGCGTTCTCGACATAACGCACGCAACGGCTTTTGGTGGACTCTATCAAATACGGGTGCTAAAGCCTCAAGCGCAATCTACACCTGCGTGAGGACGGCTTCCAATTGCAAAATCGCCACTTTCTCTTTCGCTTCTAGCTCAGTTTCAAAGTAACGCTGCGTGCTGTAAGCCAGGGCCGACATCAAGGCGGCTGTTCCTACCAACAAGCTGAACATGATGCCAAAAACAGTGAACCAATTGCTCTTTCCAGCAGGATCTTTGGGGGATGCTTGTGGATTGAAACGTGCATTCCAAGCTTCGGGGGTAGACAGTCCATAAACGATGGCTTGCAAGCAACAGGCCGCAATGTGAACGCCAAAAATGGGCAACAGGAACCAGCTCAGTGTGTCGTCCAGACCATAGGTTTGAACTCGCTGATAGCCCCAAACACCCAACGCGGTGGGTATTGGCATGAACCATCCCAGCGTGTCTTGAATGCCCATCAGATAGAAGCGGTGGACACCGAAAGGCCCCAACACAAAAGTTAGCCAAGTTGCAAGAGTTTTAGATTTCATACTGTTCAACGACCTGGTTTGTCCCATGATACCGATGCGCGCATCAAACGTTCTAAATCACGCTTCATGTCTACAACAGTTTTAGCATCTTCAGGGTAATTAAAGCGCATCATCCAATTGCCCATGGGATCGATGAGATACAGATGCTCACCCAGCGCACGGCCATTTGCTGGCGCCAACCACTGCGCAAGCGACTCGGGTGACACACGCAAGACGGTTGCCCCTTCAATGGCAGTTAACAATTTTTGAGGCGGTACAGCTTGATCCGTCAACAACCAAATTCGGTCCAACCGGTCGCTTTCTTTGTTCAGTAATTTGTGCAACTGACGTTGTACAAACAGCAGACGTTCACACTTGTCGTCACACTCGCCCGAGGCCACGGCCACCAGCAACCATTGGCCCTTTAAGGTGCTGAGTGGCACGTCTTTGTCTTGTAAATCTTTGGCGCTCCACGCTGGCAGGGTTCGCTGCGGTTCAATCAAATCGCCGTGATGAACGCGACCTTCAGGTCGAATCACGTAGTAGGTCAGGTAGGACAGCAACACAGGTGCCGCACAAGCCAAAAGCACCAACATCATGTACATCCGCCCCCCCCGGGTGCGCGAGGATTCTGAAAGTGAACTTGAAGTCTGCGAAGGCAGATCATAGACCGTCAAACCAATCGGTTTCAGATCATCAGGCGCTTGAGAGTCAGACATGTTTAATTTTCTTCCAGACTTGGAACCAGGCAAAAAGAATGAGTGCGAGCGCAGACAAGGCAAACCACTGAAAGGCATAACCGCGATTTTTATCGGCACCCGAAATAGAGTAAGGCCAATCTCGAATCAAACCGTCAGAGGTGTCATTTGTCTGCTGAAGTGTCGCAACAAAAGGCAGTTTGGTTTCCACTCGAAACGCCTCCAAGTCCACATTTTGCCTGAGGACAGCAAAGCCCTCCTTGACTTGCGCAGACGAACCCAACTCCATGAGCTTCGATGGAGAAGGCACGATCTTTCCTTGTATTCTCATCTTGCCTTGTGGCGTGTGAACAGGCGGCAAAAAGTCACTGCGAACGCGATCACGTGCCACCCAGCCTCGTTGCACCAACAATACCGGCCCGTTGGTCAACTGGAATGGCGTCAGCACAAAAAACCCCGTTTGGGACTTCATGCTGCGGTTGTCCAAATAAATGGTGAGCGATGCCAGCCACTGCCCTTCCACATCCACACTTCGCTGCAACCATGTGTCTGGGGCCGGCAATGACGTCCAATCCGCATTGTGCAATGCAGGCTCACGTTGGCGAGACTCGCTCATGGCATTCAGCGTTTCTTTGGTCTGCGCCCGGCTTAATTGCCAAAACCCTAAGCGAGCAGTGACACCCGACACCAGTAGCGCTGCCAACAGAATCACAAACCAAGTTCTTGAAAACATCGCAATGCTTGCCTGCTCTGCAGGCTTGATCACATTGCCGATCATGAGGTTTGCTCAGTATTTACCATTTGAAAGGATAATAGCAGCATGAAAATCTCCATCATCATTGCCTTGGTTGGCATCATTGTGAGCTTGCTTGCAGCTGGTTTGTTCATGGTCAAAGGCGGCCCTACAGAGCAAGAAAAGGCTAAACGCATGGCCAACGCCCTCACCTGGCGCATTGCCATGTCAGTTATGCTTTTCTTGGCCATCATCTTCTCTTACGCCATGGGATGGATTCAACCAACAGGCATTCCCGTAGGTGCTTAAAAAAAAAGCCCCTTCACAGGGGCTTTTTGAGCAGAGGCTGAATTAGAGCCAGTAAACGATCACGTAGAGGCCAAGCCACACCACGTCAACAAAGTGCCAGTACCAGGCAGCGCCTTCAAAACCGAAGTGGCTGTCAGCTGTGAAGTGACCTTTTTGCAAACGCAAAGTAATGACCAACAGCATCAACATGCCCACGAACACGTGGAAGCCATGGAAGCCAGTCAACATGTAGAAAGTTGAGCCGTAGATACCAGAAGTCAACTTCAGGTTGAGTTCTGAGTAAGCGTGCGCATATTCGTAACCTTGGCAGATTAAGAAGGCGACACCCAACAACACAGTCAACCACATGAAGGTGACTGTCTTACTGCGGTTGTTTTCACGCAGTGCGTGGTGTGCAATGGTCATGGTGACACCAGACGTCAACAACAAAGCTGTGTTGATGGTTGGCAACCAGAAAGGACCGACCGTTTCGAATTCTTCAATGATCTTGGCAGGAGAAGCCGTCGCGCCAGCCAAAGTGCTGGGCCAATCGGCTGTAAAACCAGGCCAGATCAAGCTGTTGGCTTCACCGCCCAAATTGGGAACTGCGTGAATACGTGACCACCACAAAGCGCCAAAGAAAGCAGCAAAGAACATCACTTCAGAGAAGATGAACCAGCTCATGCTCCAACGGAAAGACTTGTCGATGCGTGCACCATACTGGCCATGGATGCTTTCATCGATGGCATCGCCAAACCATTGGTACAAGGTGGTCAACCAAATGACCATGCCCATCAACAAGGCGTATTTGCCCCAAGCGCTGTCATTCACCAACTGGCTTGCGCCCATGATGACGAAAAACAAACCGAATGCCGCCATGGCTGGGTGCCGGGATGGACCTGGCACAAAGTAATGGGGCGGGCTGACGTGCGAATTGGCACTCATAGCTATTTCTCCTACTTAACTCGCGACAAAATTGACCACGACGGCCAAAAACGAAACAAACAATAAACCACAAACAACGCCAACAATGACAATTTGCAAAGGTTTGACCGTCATGAGATCTTGACGGTGTTCAGCACTTTTGCGAATGCCAAAGAATGACCATGCAACCATCACAAAAGCGCGCAGCAATGAAGGGCTAAGCTTTGGGGCCTGCTCAAGATCGCTCATACGCTGGTACCCACCTCAAAAAATGTGTAAGACAAGGTGATGGTTTTCACGTCTTTGGACATTTTGGGGTTGATGTAAAAAGTAACAGGCCACAGCTTCTTTTCACCTGGCGCCAAAGTGTACTGATTGAAACAGAAACACTCGACTTTGTTGAAGTAAGAAGCTGCCTGTTGCGGCGCATAACTTGGAATGGCCTGCGCGGACATGGTGCGATTTTGAACATTTTGAAATTCAAACATCACCGTGACCAATTCGCCAGGATGCACATTCATAGAGCGGGTCATTGGCGCAAAGTGCCAAGGACCGCGAACGTTGGTGTCAAACTCCACAGAAATGGTTCGAGAAGTGTCCACCTGCGTATTGAGGGGCATGCTTGCGCGACCATTCATGGAAGTCTTTGACTCACGCTCGCTCAAAGACAACACGTTAGAACCAGACCACAAACAAAATGCTTCGTACAGCGGTACCAGCATGTAGCCAAATGCAAACATGCCTAAGCTCACCATGAGCAGCTTACGCATCAACTGAAAGTTGGTTTGCATGTTGGCTTTGTATCGGGTTACGTTCGGAATTAACCGATCACCTTGTTCGCGTCAGCATTCAGCTTAGGCGGTGTTTCAAAGGTGTGGTGTGGCGCTGGAGAAGGAACTTCCCACTCCAAACCTTCTGCACCTTCCCAAGGTTGTTGAGCCGCTTTTTCACCTTGACCGCGCATGCAAGGCAAGATGATGAAGAAGAAGAAGTAAACCTGTGCAAAGCCGAAGAAGAATGCGCCCACAGATGCAATGGCATTGAAGTCAGCAAACTGCATGGGGTAGTCGGCGTAGCGACGTGGCATGCCCGCCAAGCCCAAGAAGTGCATGGGGAAGAATGTGACGTTGAACGCAATCAGAGTCCACCAGAAGTGCAACTTACCGCGTGCTTCGTTGTACATCACACCCGACCATTTGGGCAGCCAGTAGTAGGCGCCAGCGAACATGGCAAACAAAGAACCTGCCACCAACACGTAGTGGAAGTGGGCCACAACGTAGTAACCGTCTTGCAATTGCAAGTCAATCGGTGCCATGGACAAGATCAAACCTGTGAAACCACCCATGGTGAACACGAAGATGAAGCCCACAGCAAACAGCATGGGGGTTTCAAAGGTCATGGAACCTTTCCACATGGTGGCAACCCAGTTGAACACTTTCACGCCGGTAGGCACTGAAATCAACATGGTGGCGTACATGAAGAACAACTGACCTGTAACAGGCATGCCCGTTGTGTACATGTGGTGCGCCCACACGATGAACGACAAGATGGCAATAGAGGCCGTCGCGTACACCATGGAGGAGTAACCGAACAATTTCTTGCGAGCGAACGCAGGGATGATCTGGCTGACGATGCCGAAGGCCGGCAAGATCATGATGTACACCTCAGGGTGACCGAAGAACCAGAAGATGTGCTGGAACATGACGGGGTCACCGCCGCCAGCAGGATTGAAGAAGGTGGTACCAAAGTGACGGTCTGTGAGCGTCATGGTAATCACACCTGCCAACACAGGCATCACAGCGATCAACAAGAAAGCAGTGATGAGCCAAGTCCAAACGAACATGGGCATCTTCATGAGCGGCATGTCAGGTGCGCGCATGTTCAAGATGGTGACGATGATGTTGATCGAACCCATGATGGAAGAAGCACCCAGGATGTGCAATGCAAAAATTGCGACGTCCATGGAGGGGCCCATTTGCATGGTGAGCGGTGCATACAAAGTCCAGCCAGCAGCAGGTGCGCCGCCAGGCATGAAGAATGTCGAAGACAACATCAATGCAGCAGGAATCATCAACCAGAAGCTGAAGTTGTTCATGCGCGCGAAGGCCATGTCAGATGCGCCGATTTGCAGAGGAATCATCCAGTTTGCAAAGCCAACGAAGGCCGGCATGATGGCGCCGAACACCATGATCAAACCATGCATGGTGGTCAATTGATTGAACAACTCGGGGTTGACGATTTGCAAACCGGGCTGGAACAGTTCAGCGCGGATGAGCAAAGCCAAAACGCCGCCCAGCATCAACATGGTGAATGCGAACAACAGGTACAAGGTACCGATGTCTTTGTGGTTGGTGGCGTACACCCAACGACGCCATCCATGGGGATGGTGATCGTGGTCATCGTGAGCGTGTGAATCGACAAAGCTGCCGTCAGAGTGGGAAATGGAACTCATGGTTTACCTCAGTCTTTCAACTCAATCACTTCTTCTCGGACGCAGGCGCTTGGGCTACTTGCGTAGCTGCTGCATCGCTCTTTGCTGCGGCAGGTGCTGCCTCAGCCTTTTTCTTTTGAACCCAAGCGGCGTAATCGGCTTCTGACAAAACCTTCACGTGGATAGGCATGTAAGCGTGTTCTTTGCCGCACAACTCTTGGCACTGGCCATAGAAATCGCCGGTGCGCTCCGCCAAGAAATGGGTGTCACGCACAAAACCAGGAATCGCGTCTTGTTTGATGCCAAAGGAAGGCACTGCAAAAGAGTGGATCACGTCGGTGGCTGTGGTGATGATGCGGATCTTTTTGCCAACAGGGACAACCAATGGATTGTCAACTTTCAACAAATAGTCATCGGGCATGTCGCCTTTGGCACCAGAATTTGACAAGATGCGATGGGCATTGTCCAAAGATGAAATGAAGGAGATGCCTTCGCCTTCACCCTTGATGTAGTCATAGCCCCAACGCCATTGGTGGCCTGTGGCCTTGATGGTGAGGTCGGCATTGGACGTGTCCTTTTGCGCGATCACTGTTTTGGTGGCGGGGATGGCCATGAAAATCACAATGATGAAAGGCGCCAGTGTCCAAGCGATTTCGACTTTGACGGACTCATGAAAGTGCGCAGGCTTGTGACCCAAAGATTTGCGGTGTTTCAAGATGGAATAGAACATCACACCAAAAACCACCACAAAAATGGCCAAACAAATGGCCATCATGAACATGTGCAAGCTGCTTTGCTCTGCTGCCAGTTTGGTGGCAGGCACGTGCAAGTTCAATTGACGGACAGCCGGGCCGCCGGGCAAGTCGTTGACGGCGTAAGCAGTTGACGTCAAACCAGCCACTGCAGCCATGCTGCAGTTGGCAATTTTTTTCCAATGTTGGCTCAATTTATTCACTTTTGTATCCTTGAAAAACAGTGCTGGAGATGACCAACCGGTATCAACGGAATTTGGACTGGGGAACGACTTTGAGTTCACCAGACTGACTGCCCAAATAATCCGCGATCATCTTGAGCTCAGACAATGAGTACTGTTTGGCAACACCACCCATCACAGCATTGCTGCGTCCCCAGGTGCTGGCACCCTCTTCTTTGTAAGATTTGAGGGCCATGTACAGGTAATCTTTGTGCTGGCCAGCAACTTTGGGGAAATCGGGGGTGGTGGGCTTGCTGAAGTTGGCGCCGTGGCAGCCAGTGCAACCACCTTTGGTCAACAAATCAGCCACTTTGGCAGGGGCTGCTGCAATTTGATCGGGCGCGGACACGGAGTTGCCGTGCACTTCGTAGTAAGCCGACACATCGGCAATGTCTTGGGCCGTCAAACCCAATGCAACACTGCGCATGGTGGGATGCTTGCGCTCACCAGATTTGTACGCGTTCAGTGCATTGGCGATGTACTTCGCGCCCTGACCAGAGATCATGGGCACTTTGTAAACAGATGGGAAGCTGGCTTGGTAACCAACGATGCCATGGCAACCGATGCACATGGCAATTTTTTTCTCTCCAGCCTGCACATCACCCTTAAGGTCTTGCGCGTGTGACAGTTGGACAGCCATACCCGCGAACAAAGCTGCCGCAAAGGCAAAAGATTTGAAACTCATGGGACGCATTCTGAAAAAATTAGTTGAGGTTGATTTAAATCAAATATTATACATAGATGGCCTAGTGCGAATTCAGGCGCACGCCTTAGAGAATGCTGACAGCTTGTTGACAACGAAACCAAAAAGCTTACTTGGAGGTTTCACACAGCGCGCATTTTGCGGCGCAGACGCCGCACCGCGTGGCACCTCACCTACAAAGTTTCAAATGAACATCGGACCACTTTTTAAACAGTACAACGCACTCACCAAGCCACGGGTCATCCAACTGATCGTGTTTTGCGCGCTGATTGGCATGGTGCTGGCAGTACCTGGCTTGCCCACGGGTTCTGAATGGCAACGCATGGCCGTAGCCTGTCTTGGCATTTGGTTGGTGGCCGGTGCGGCAGCGGCATTCAATTGCCTGGTTGAAAAAACCATCGACGCCAAAATGCGAAGAACCGCATGGCGGCCCACCGCCAAAGGCGAGTTGTCCGATCTGCAAGCGCTGATTTTTTCTGCCACGCTGTGTGCCCTGGGCTCTTTCATTTTGTACGCGTGGATCAACCCCATCACCATGTGGCTGACCTTTGCCACATTTGTGGGCTATGCCGTGGTCTACACCCTGATCCTCAAACCCATGACCCCGCAAAACATTGTGATTGGCGGTGCCTCCGGCGCCATGCCACCGGTGTTGGGCTGGGCGGCCATGACGGGTGAGGTGGGTGCTGAAGCGGCCATTCTCTTCTTGATCATTTTCTTGTGGACCCCGCCCCACTTTTGGGCGCTGGCCTTGTACCGGGTTGAAGACTATCGCAAGTCCGGTTTGCCCATGTTGCCCGTGACGCATGGCAACGACTTCACGCGACTGCAAATTTTGCTCTACACATTTTTGCTGGCAGCCGCCTGCATCATGCCCTTCGCCTTCGGCATGAGTTCATGGCTCTACCTGGCAGGTGCTGTGGTGCTGAGCCTCGGCTTCATTGGCTACGCCATTGCCTTGCTCAAAAACTATTCAGACGAACTGGCCCGCAAAACCTTTCGTTTTTCATTGATTCACCTCACCGCCCTCTTTGCAGCCCTGCTGCTGGACCATTACCTCTTGACCTAAGTCAAACATGTCTGCCATCCGATCCGATCTTCCTTGGCTCAGTCCGCTGACTTGGCTGAAGCGCGGCTTTGCAGACCTCCAGGCCACGCATTTCGCGGGGGCCGTCTATGGCCTGGTGTTTGTTGCTTTGGGCTATGCCCTGGCTTTGGTCTATGCCTACTTCTGGAAAGCAACCATGGGCTTGACGGCCAGCTTTTTCTTGCTGGGCCCGATTGTCTGCACTGGCATTTACGACTTGTCGCGTCAAGTGCAAAACGGCGAGGAGGTCAGCCTTCTCAACAGCATGAAAGCCTGGCTGCCCAATTGGAAGGCCATGGGATTTTTTGCCATCATCCTGACCTTTCTCATGATCGTTTGGGCACGCGTGTCGATTGTCATCTTCGCTTTATTTGCGGACCAGGAATATCCGCATTTGGAAAGCCTGTTCTCTCAAATCGCGTCACTTAAAAACATCGAGTTCCTGATGGTTTGGGCCAGCGTTGGCGCCATCTTTGCGTCCTTTGCGTTCGCCATCTCCGTGGTCTCTGTGCCCATGTTGCTAGACCGACCCAGCGACACCTTGGGCGCCATCTTCACCAGCGCCAATGCTTTGTGGAACAACACCATCGTGTGTTTGGTCTGGGCTGCCCTGATCGTTGTCTTGATCGGCTTGGCATTGGTGTTTTTCAAACCACTGCTGGTACTCACGGCACCTTGGGTGGGACATGCAACGTGGCATGCCTACCAAGACCTGGTGGTCAATGACGAGGACGCGCTCAAGGCTTCCAGCGTTTGAGCAACAAGGCATTGGTCATCACGCTGACCGAGCTCAAGGCCATGGCAGCGCCCGCAACGACAGGGCTTAAGTAGCCCATGGCCGCCAGCGGAATGCCTGCAGCGTTGTAGGCAAACGCCCAAAACAAATTTTGCCGAATCTTCGCCACTGTGCGCGCTGAGATGTCCAGAGCACCAGCCACCAAGGCCACATCGCCTCGCATCAAGGTAATGCCTGCAGCCTGCATGGCCACATCGGTACCGCCACGCTGACCATCGGCATTCAAATTGGCCATGGCCAAACCCACATCGGCTGCGGCCAAGGCCGGCGCATCATTGATGCCATCGCCCACAAAGGCCACCACATGCGGTGCGCCGTGTGGGTTGTCCTGCAAACTGTGAACCAAGGCCGCTTTGTCGCCGGGCAGCACTTCAGCAAACACTTCATCTGGCTTCAAGCCCAAACGCGCCGCCATGGCATGTGCTGCGCCTTTGTTGTCACCCGAAATCATGACCAATCGCAGGCCGCGTTGACGCAACAAATTCAAAGCCGCTTGAACGCCAGGTTTGGGCTCGTCGCCAAAAGCCAAAATGGCCAATGCGACCACACCCGCTGGCGTGCGTTCCGCCAAGACGGACACCGTTGCACCTTCTGACTGCAATTGCGCAGCTTGCGTTTGCCATGGGCCTGCGGGCACTTGCAGCACCGACATCCAACGCAAGCTGCCAAGCAACAATGCGCGTCCTTGAACCTGTCCCTCGCTGCCAAAACCTGAAACCGCTTTGACATCGTCAGGGGCTGTCCACTGCAGCCCTTTGGATTTCGCCTCTTGCACCACCGCATGCGCCAAAGGATGTTCACTGCCACTTTGCAAACTGGCGGCCAGCAGTAATAGCGCTGCCTCAGAATCTGCGTGCGCGACATCGTTGGAATTGACCAAGGTCAAGGACAGCAAGCGCGGCTGCCCCACTGTGAGGGTGCCTGTTTTGTCAAAAGCCACGGTATCCACTTTGTGCGCCACTTCCAAGGCTTGCGCATCTTTGATCAAAATACCGTGCTGAGCCGCCACGCCAGTTCCCGCCATGATGGCTGCAGGTGTGGCCAAACCGAGTGCACAGGGGCACGCAATGACCAGCACGGCCACGCTGTGAATGAGCGACACCTCGAGGCTGTGCCCCGTCAACCACCAGGCCAACAAAGTGATGAGTGCCAGCACCAAAACCACGGGCACAAAGACAGCCGACACTTGGTCCACCAAGCGTTGAATGGGCGCCTTGGCCGCCTGCGCATCTTCGACCAAGCGAATGATGTTGGCCAACACAGTGGCGGTGCCCGTGGCACTGACCTGCATCAACACGCGGCCCTCTCCATTGATGCTGCCGCCGGTCACACGGGCGCCCACCGCCTTGTGAACCGGCAAGGGTTCGCCTGTCAACATGGCTTCATCGACTTGCGTCTGCCCTTCTTGCACCACCCCATCGGCGGCAAAGCGTTCACCAGGCAAAACCACCACGCGATCACCCACCAGCAATTCATCAATCGGAATTTCCACTTCACCATCGGGCGTGATCACGCGTGCTTTTTCGGGACGCAAAGCATGCAAGGCACGGATGGCATCGGTTGTTTGCCGCTTGGCACGGGCCTCTAGCCACTTGCCCAACAAAACCAAGGTGATGACAACAGCAGATCCTTCAAAATACAAATGCACCATGTGCCCATCATGTGCTGTCAGCCACAACCACATCGACAACAACCACCCAGCCGTGGTGCCGATCGCCACCAGCAAATCCATGTTGCCACTGCCTGCCAGCAAAGCATGCCAACCCGCTTTGTAAAAGCGTGCACCCAAGATAAATTGCACAGGTGTGGCCAACAAAAACTGCCACAGCGCAGGCAGCATCCAATGCTGGCCCAAAGCATCGCCCAACATGGGCAAGACCAAGGGCGCACTGAGCAACAGACCCCATGCGACTGGGCCAAAACCCGTCCAAGCGCCAGCGGGTGCTTGCTCTAAATGTGCGGCCGCCAAAGGCTCGTAACCTGCATCGCGCACTGCGCGGCGCAAGCGTGCTTGCTGTTCTTGTGCGTTAACAGGTTCTGCCCCGGACGTTTTCCATGTGACCCTGGCCGACTCCGTGGCCAAATTGACACTGACTTCTTTGACGTCGGTCAATTTTCCGATCGCTCGTTCCACACGCGCAACACATGACGCACAGGTCATGCCACCAATACCAATATCGCAGGACAATTCAGACATAGACTAAGCTTACATCCAATCTATTCAGAGGAGTTGATCATGCACAACACATTTCAAGTTCAAGGCATGACCTGTGGTCATTGCGAAATGGCCGTCAAAAAAGCCGTTACACGTTTAGATCCTGAGGCCAAAGTGGTCATAGACCGCCCTGCTGGCAAAGTGGATGTGGAAAGCACCAAACCACGCGAAGACATTGCACATGTCATTGCTGAAGAAGGCTATACCGTCGCCGCTTAAAGCGTTGCAAGCCGGTCCAGTGCTGCCTCTCGCAATAATTTGGCGAAAGGCACTTCTGACCTTGACTTGAGAGAGACCCATCCAAATCGCGCATTGGCGTTTAGGGGCGGCCACACGGGCAACTCTTTCAAATCGGGCGCAACGGCACGCACCGTTAAAACCACAGCCTGCGTGTTTCTGGCCACATCCAACAAACTGGAAATTTCTTCACAGCGCAATTGCACCAGTTGATTGGGGTGCGCTTGTGCGCCATACCTTTCGGTCAGTACGCGCGCCACCTCATCGCTGAGGGGCGTTGACGCAATTGGGTATTGCAACAGCTGCTCGAAATTGACGCGTTTCAGTTTGGCCAATGGGTGTTTTTTGTGACACATGAAAGTGCCCGGCAACTCACACAAAGGCTCGACCTTGAGATCGGTTGACGGACTCAGAAAACGAATGTCCAAGATGAGGGCGTCCAACAAACGTTCGCGAAGTTGCTCCACCAACATGGCTGTTGCACCACGGGCAATGTCCAAGCGCGCACCGGGGCACTCGTTGGCAACATAGGTCAGCAGCGGCGTCATCCACAATGCGCCCGGGCCAGAGCCCAGCCCCAGTTTCAATTGCCCGCTGTACCCTGGCAGTGTTTGTTTGCTGCTTTGTTTGAGATTGTTGGCGGCATCAACCAACTCTCGGGCTTGCAACAGGATGTGATGGCCAAAAGGCGTCAATTCATTTTTGCGCCCGATTCGGTTGAACAAAGCCTCGCCCAACTCATCTTCCAAAGACTTGATGCTGCGGCTGAGGGCGGGTTGCGTTAAATGCAGTTTTTCTGCAGATTTGCTGAAGGAGCCGTTGGCGGACAACTCAATAAAGTGCCTTAACTGGACCAGGGTCATCTCAAATTTCCATGCATTAAAGTCATACTAATTCATATTATTATGCATTTGACTTAGATCAAAGCCATTTCTACGATGAAGGCATTACTTACCTAAAAGGAAATGCAGCATGCACTTTGTCGTTGAAAAATGCTTCAAAAACGTCGCAACCGCACTGGGCACGCTGCTCTTGGCGGGTACTGTTTTGGCGCAAACTTACCCCTCCAAACCGGTCACGCTGTTGGTTCCCTATCCTGCAGGCGGTGTGTCTGATGTGATTGCCAGAACCGTCAACAACACCTTGGGCAAAAATTTGGGGCAACCCGTCATCGTTGACAACTTGGGTGGCGCCAGTGGTGCCATTGCCGCGCAGAAAGTTTTGAACGCGCCATCAGACGGACAAATCATTTTTCAAGGCTCGCCCAATGAATTGATCTTGGCCCCCTTGGCCATCTCTGCCGTCAAATTCAAGAGCGAAGATTTCCGCTTGGTGCAAATGATCGCCACGGCACAAATTGGCTTCTTGGCGCGCAAAGATTTGCCCGTGACCAACGTGGACGAGTTCCTTGACTACGCACGCAAAGAAGCGCAAGCCGGTCGCCCCATCACTTACGCCAGCGTCGGCCCAGGCTCTTTCTATCACCTGCTGGGCGAACACTTGTCCAAAGTGACGAACATTCCCATGACACACGTACCGTACAAAGGCGGTGCACCGGCCAACCAAGATTTGATTGGCGGTCAGGTGGACATTTTCTTGTCGCCTTACGGCAAGGCTTATGACGAATTGCACAAGCAAGGCAAGATCAAAATTTTGGCCATGCTGAACAGTGAACGCTTGGAAAGTGTCAAAGCTTACCCATCGATCAATGAGAGCAAGTCTTTGAAAAACTTCACGTTCAATATTTGGACCGGCTATTTTGTGAAAAAAGACACCCCTGAACCCATTGTTCAAGTTTTGCACAAGGCCATCACCGATTCTTTGACAGACCCCACCGTGTTGGCGGGCATGGAAGCCAACAGCATGTTGATGGCGAAACCTTTGTCATTGCCCGCCGTGAGCAAAGCATATGTCGATGGCACTGCGCAGTTCCGCGCCATTGCCAAGTCGATTAACTTGCAACCTCAATAAGCATGACTTATTTGCGCGAAGCGCTCACCGCCAGAGTGGGGGAATTCATCCAACTCCGGCGAGACATTCACCGTCACCCCGAGTTGGCCTTTGAAGAACATCGAACGTCTGATTTAGTGGCCGCCAAGCTTGAAAGTTGGGGCTATCAAGTTCACCGTGGTTTGGGCGGTACCGGTGTGGTGGGCACGCTTCGACGCGGCACCCGCAAGCGCAGCTTGGGCTTGCGGGCTGACATGGATGCGCTTCCCATCCAAGAGGCCAGCGGTGCGGAATGGTCAAGTGTCAAGCCGGGCCTGATGCATGCTTGTGGCCACGACGGCCATACCGCCATGTTGCTGGCGGCGGCGCATGAGCTTGCGGTCAACGGCGAATTTGATGGCGTGTTGCACCTCATCTTTCAACCGGCCGAAGAAGGCGGTGGCGGTGCCTTGCGCATGATGCAAGAGGGCTTGTTCGATCTATTCCCTTGTGATGCCATTTTTGCCATGCACAACATGCCTGGCATTCCTGTGGGTCAATTTGTATTTCGCAGTGGCAGTGCCATGGCGTCCAGCGATTACGTCACCATTCGCGTGAATGGAACTGGCGGTCATGGTGGTATGCCCCATCGAGCAGCAGACTCTTTGGTGGCTGCAGCGTCTATCGTCATGGCTTTGCAAACCGTGGTGTCTCGCAACGTCGATCCACTGCACACCGCTGTTGTGACGGTGGGTTCTATTCAAGCGGGCAAGGCCAACAATGTGATTCCCGCATTGGCCACACTCGAATTGAGTGTGCGCGCTTTGGACCCTGGTGTTCGAAAATTACTCGAGCAACGCATCAAAGCAATTGCCACATCGCAAGCCGAAAGCTTTGGCTGCAAGGCCGAAGTCGACTGGAAAGAAGGCTACTGCGTGTTGGTGAATTCAGAAAACGAAACCAATTTTGCAAGGAAAGTGGCTTTGGATTTGGTGGGCCCTGATCGTGTCACTTTGAATGGTCCTCCCCTCACAGGCAGTGAAGACTTTGCCTTCATGCTTGAAAAAGTGCCAGGCAGTTATTTGCTCATTGGCAACGGCGACGGTGACTCCGCAGGCGCTTGCATGGTGCACAACCCTGGCTATGACTTCAACGACGACAACGTTGCAACGGGGTCTGACTATTGGATTCGCTTGACGAAGGAATTCTTCAAAGTTTAATTTTTTCTCATCAGTGACATCGGGAGAGATTGCTGACCCAGCAACGCCGAAGGAGCAACCGCCCCGGAAACTCTCAGGCAAAAGGACCGATGTCATCTTTCATTCTGAAGAGTGGTTTGCGTTTTCGTCCGCCAACCCACCGCAGGAGCAAGCAACGCGACAACGTGTTGTGAATCTCTCAGGTCCAAAACAGAAGGGGCGCCACTGGCACAGGTGTGCCATGGCCCAAGCTCTCGACGTTTTGAAAGATCTGAATCATGAAAACTATCGCCATTGTGGGCGGCGGCATCACCGGCGTCACCACAGCTTATGCACTGGCCAAACGCGGCTTCTCAGTCACTTTGTTTGAGCGTCACCGTTATGCGGCCATGGAGACTTCGTTTGCCAATGGTGGTCAGCTGTCTGCCTCCAACGCAGAAGTTTGGACACACCCCTCCACCCTCATTAAGGGCTTGAAGTGGATGCTCAAAAGTGATGCGCCGTTGCTGGTCAACCCCAAACCCAGCTGGCACAAAATTTCTTGGTTCGCAGAGTTCATGGCGTCCATGACGGCTTACGAGAAGAACACCATTGAAACGGCCAAACTGGCCGTAGCAGCACGCCAACACTTGTTTGCTTGGGCGCAAGCAGAGAACATCGACTTTGATTTGAAAAAACAAGGCATCTTGCACATCTATCGCGACAAGAAAGGCTTTGACCACGCAGGCAAAGTGTCTGAGATGTTGGCCAAAGGTGGCCTGCCTCGCCATGCAGTTACACCGGAGGAAATGAAAGCCATCGAACCCACCTTGGCTGGCAAGTACTACGGCGGTTATTTCACGGAAAGTGATTCCACGGGCGACATCCACAAATTCACCAACGGTCTGGCCTTGGCCGCAAAGCGTTTGGGCGTAAGCACTTTGTACGACCAAGATGTGACGCAAATTCAAAGCGACAACGAACGAGTCAAGATCACGGTGGCCCATTCAGATGCCCCTACCAGCATTCATACCTTTGACAGCGTTGTGGTGTGCGCAGGCGTGGCCAGCAAACAGTTTGCAGCACAACTGGGCGACCGGGTCAACATCTACCCTGTCAAAGGCTATTCGATCACTGTCAATTTGAACGACGCCGAAAGCCAAGCAGGCGCACCGCAGGTCAGCTTGCTCGACGACGAAACCAAGTTGGTCACCAGCCGATTAGGCGACGACCGATTCCGTGTGGCAGGCACAGCAGAATTCAACGGCTACAACCGTGACATTCGTGCAGACCGCATCAAGCCACTGGTCGATTGGGTCAATCAATGCTTCCCCAAAATCAACACCCGCTCCGTGGTGCCATGGGCTGGCCTGCGTCCCATGATGCCCAACATGATGCCGCGTGTAGGCCGAGGCAAAGCCGCGAATGTGTTTTACAACACAGGCCATGGTCACTTGGGATGGACCTTGTCAGCAGTGACAGCCGACATGGTGGCAGAAGTGGTGTCGGCTCAGGCTTCAGCCGAACGTGCAACGATCATTTCTGGATCGACCAACCTGGCGCGTGTGTCAACGTAATAGCCACCAAATTCGGTGTACTTCAAGACAGCACACTGGCATGCGTTGCATTTGAAGACATCGCAGCGGTTGTAGGGAAAGTAGTCCACGGCAATGGGCGCGTTAGGTGAATCGTAGCGCGTGCCGTTGGGGTGGAATTCTTCGAAGGTCAATTCCATTTGGCCTTCGGGCAGTTCTTGCCTGAGCGTGCCTGCAGCTTGCATTTGGTCAGCGGGCCAGCGAGCGTCAGGAACGCTTTCCCAGCCTTGGCAGATTTTTAGTGTGCAGGTACATTGATCAGGCATTGCCTTTCCCAAGACTCGCAACTCAAAAGCTTTTAATTTCACGATTGTTTCATTGGACATGCATGGATCTTAAAGGGAAAGCAACATCACCATGTTCAATCGGTTTGCTTGATCCACATCAACGCAAAAGCATCTGCCAATGAACAATTGCATTCGATCAAAATAAAATCTGTGAAAACGTTATTATTTCAGATAACTACTGAACCAATACAATGCGCCTCACTCAATGGACTGATTACACTTTGCGAGTGTTAATTTATTGTGCGGCTACACACAAACGCGAAAAAGCAGCCACCATCAGCGAGATTGCTGAAAAACACGAAATTTCTCGCAGCCATTTGATGAAAATTGTCATGGAGCTTGCTGCCATTGGCTTACTTGAAACCATCCGAGGCCGCGGCGGCGGCATTCGCCTTTTGAAACCCGCAAATCAAATCGTTGTAGGTGAAGTAGTTCGCCATACCGAGTCCGACTTCAACATGGTGGAATGTTTTGATAACACCAGCAACACTTGCAAACTCAATAGCAGATGCAAGCTCAAGTCAGCATTGCAAACAGCCACCAATCGATATTTGGAGACTCTTGATAATTTGACCATCGCGGACTTATTGCCTACTAATCAACTGGCTCTGAACAACATCAAAAGAGCTAACAATCCTGTTTGAATAAAAAAGCCCCTGACATTTCCAGTCAGAGGCCCTCAAGTGGACACCTCAAATTAAGGTGTTTTCACAATGAATTCAACCAAGGCTTTCAAGTCAGTATCGTTGATCTTCTCGGGGCCATTGGCCGGCATAGGAATCGGCCCGAACACACCTGAACCGCCTTTTCGAACTTTGTCTGACAATTTCGAAACAACGTCGCCCTGTCCTTTGTACTTGGCTGCGATGTCTTTGAAAGATGGCCCTAATATCTTTTTATCTTTCGCATGACATGCAGCACATCCTGCTTTATTGAAAGACTCATCAGGCGTATTGGCTTGTACATTGAAAGCCATAGACGCAGCAACCCATACGGCAGCAGTAATAATTGCTTGATTTTTCATTTTGATTTCCTTTAAATTGCTTGACGACATGGCCAGGGCCACGTCGTCATCCAAGCTCAATAAACATCGTATTGCGTATTGTGGACATTAAAGTGACCTGTCGGTGTGATCAATCGAGGATCTTTGATAACAGCTTTCAGCTTCAAAGTTTTGTCATCCACAACGACTAAAGCACTTTCTTTATTTTTAGCAGACCAAACCGCAAACCACACCTCATCGCCTGACTTATTGAACTCAGGCTGGACCACGCGCTTGGCACCATCGTCCTTGATACCAGCCCACTCACCGATTGGCAGAGTTACATAAGCTTTTGACAAATCAGTGATATCGAAAACCACCACAGATTGCGACAATTTAGGGTCTGGATTTAATGGTGTGTCAGAATAAAGGTGATTAGATTTTGGGTGACTCTTGATGAAAAGCGCACCGCCTCCGGGACCTTTCAGAGTGTCAACCACCTTCCAAGCATATTTAGAGTGTTTTTGCGGGTCGGTTCCAATTAAAGAAATGCTTTCATCACCCAAGTGAGCCGTTGCCCATACAGGTCCAAATTTAGGGTGCGTGAAGTTTGCACCACGGCCTGGATGTGGAATCTTTCCAACTTCTGTTAATCCAGCCAACTTGCCGTCCTTCAGGTCAATGGCTGCGACTTTGTTGCTGTTATTCGCAGCCACCATGAAATAACGTTTTGAGGCCACCAAGCCACCATCGTGCAAGAAAGGTGCACTTTCAATTTCTGTGGTTTTCAAAGCCTGCAAATTTGAATAATCAACCAGCAAGGTTTTACCAGTTTCTTTCACATTGATCACAAATTCAGGCTTGAAATGCGATCCAACAATCGAAGCGACCCGTGGCTCTGGGTGATACTCCTGCGTCCCCACTACATTGCCCCGTGTTGAGACAATTTTCAGTGGCTCCAGAGTATCACCATTCATGATGGTGTACTGTGGTGGCCAGTAAGCACCGGCAACGGCCAACTTGTCTTCGTAGCCCTTGAACTTGGATGTCTCAACGGACCGTGCTTCTAAACCAATGCGAATTTCCGCCACGGTATCGGGTTTTTCCATCCACAAATCAACCATGTTAATTTTGGCATCTCGACCAATCACAAACAAATAACGGCCTGATGCAGACATGCGTGAGATATGAACGGCATAGCCAGTATTCAAAATATTGATGATTTTTTTCGTATCGCCATCTATCAACGCTACCTGACCTGCATCACGCAAAGTGGTCGAGAAAATATTGGTAATGTTGTAGTTGTTCATTTTCTTGGTGGGTCGCTTCTCTGGTGGAATCAAGACTTTCCAAGTTTTTTTCATGTCAGCCATCCCAAACTCAGGCGGCGTGGGCGCATCTTGCTGAATGTACCGAGCCATGATGTCGACTTCGGTTTTATTTAATTCACCAGATGTTCCCCAATTGGGCATGCCAGCAGGTGACCCATACTCAATGAACACTTTCAAATAATCAGTTCCCTTTCCAATTGTCAAATCAGGTGTCAGCGCTTTTCCGGTTGCACCCTTGCGCAATACGCCGTGACAGCCTGCACAACGTTCAAAATATATTTTGCGACCCGTTTCGAATTCAGCTTGCGTCATCTGTGGTGCTTTGGGGTTTGTGCTTTGGTACATCACTTCATTGGCAAGCGGTGATCCACCGGCTTGGTAATTCATCTCAGACTGCGAAACTCCTTTCTTATCTTGCGCAATGGCATTCAAGGCCAATGATGCGATGACAATTGCGGAGAGGTAAGCCAATTTAGGCATGTTCATTAAAAACTCCTTTTAATGCCGAGTTCATGAGGAAGACTCTTGATTCGAGCTCACCTGCTGCTGACCTCGGCAAGCTAACCAGCAGGTTGAATAAATTCTGAGTTTTTCAGTTTTAATTTTCCTTGACAAGCATCAAAGATTCATTCAGTTTGAACTTTTAAATTCAATTCAAGCACTCGTCATTTACATGAAATGAATGGAAAAAAATGCAAGAACAATCTAAAAATCACGCAGTTTTTATTGCAGTCGCATGTCTTTTTAATCTCACACCTGGTTCAGCAGACGCGCAACACAACTCGACAACAGCGCTACCTGATGTCATTGTCAGTGCTACTCGCTCCGAGCAATACACAGACGATTTGGCATTGACTGTGGATGTACTCAATCGACATAACTTGGACCGACAACAAATCCAGGACATACGTGACACGCAAGAAAATCAAACAAATTTATCTGTTCGCCACGCTCCGGCACGATTTGCACTCACTGGCCCATCCAACAATACCGGTCGCGAAGGAAATACAGGGTTCAACATTCGGGGCATGGGTAGCAATCGAGTTCTGATGCTGGAAGATGGCATACGCATACCACATAGCTACGTGTATGCGGGCAACGCATTTGGGCGTGATTACGTGTCTATCGACATGATTGAACGCATAGAAATTGTGCGTGGACCTGCATCAGCGCTGTATGGATCGGATGGCATGGGCGGACTTGTCAATTTCGTGACGCGATCCCCCGATACTTTTTTGAAACAGGGGTTAGCTACCAATTCGGCACCCAAAGGACAAGTCTCGCTTGGATGGAGTGAAGACAATCAAAGAACAGCCATCAGCGGCACGCTGGCCAGTCAGTGGTCCACCGAACTTTCGTGGCTACTTCACATGGCTTCAGCCAACAGCGGCGCTCTTCAAAACAAAGGGACTAACGATGTAGCGAATATTGATCGGACCACGCCCAATCCGCAACTCAACCAAGACCGCTCAGCTTTGGTCAAATTAGTCTACAAACCCAGCAACGATCAACAACATAGCTTGAGCATGGTCCACGTGGATCGCGAAAGTGATGTGCACTTACTGTCTAGTATCAGCAAATTGCCTTACACCGGATCTAGCAGCCAAATCAACAATGCTGTCTTGGATGAAACTGCCAATGCCAACATGAACAGAAATCGCATCACACTGGCAAGCCAATTTAAACTCATGAAATCGTGGGCTGATCAGTTAAATGTTCACATCGGCATGCACAACGCATCGTCGCTGCAGCACGGCGCAACCGATCTGAACAAATCAACAGATCGCATTCGTGATGTCAGCTACAACGAATCATCACAACAAGTTGGCTTGCAAGCCGAAAAAATTATCCGACTGTCAACCGATTGGACGCAAAAGTATATTTACGGCATAGATACAAGCACAGCCAACATAAGCAATTTATATACAGGTGTCGCACCGCTCCCACCAGAAGTTTTTCCACTCAAACGTTTCCCTGATACACGTGAAACGGGTCACGCGGTGTTTGCTCAAACGGAATGGTTATCTGATGCTTGGAGCATCACGCCAGGTGTCCGACTAGATCGGTTTGCTTTAGATGTCACTTCGCAAGCGCTGTTTTATCCACCAGCCAAACAAGCTGGACAGTCGTTGTCAGATTCCGCCGTATCTCCCAAATTGGGCGTGAAATGGAATGCCACTGAACAGTTGAGCATCTTTGCGCAATATGCGGAAGGATTTAAGGCTCCCAACGCCAATCAAGTTAATGGCTATTTTGAACTGTCTCCCATTCCTGGCAATCCCAACTACGTTGAAATTGTGGCCAATCCACATCTTCAACCTGAACGAAGTCGAAATTTAGAGATAGGTTTTCGCCATCGATCATCAGAATTGAATTGGGAAGCCGCATTTTTTTCGGGTTCATTCAAGCAACTCATTCAAGATTTGAAGGCACTTGGAGGAACGGGACTGATATCAGACCCACTTCGTTTTCAAACCGTCAACATTGACCACGCTCGCATAGATGGCTTCGAAATCAAAGGTGCCAGTGACTTAGGTACGATCGCCGGTGGACGATTGCGACTGCCATTTGCGTATGGGCAAGCCAAAGGACGAAACACCAGCAATCAACTGCCGCTGAATTCCATTGACCCGGCTCATTTGATGTTAGGAATGCAGTTTTCAAAAAATGACTGGAATCTTAAAATTGATGCACATCATTTTTCAGCAAAACGGCCACAAGACATCGACAGTGCTTCTTTGCTCAAAAATGGTTTGATTCAATTCAGCATCCCTGCCAGCACCACATTCAATGTGTCAGCACAATGGCAAATGCAACAACAACTTCGCATCACTGCAGCGATCTACAACTTGACTCAAGAAAAGTACTGGAAATGGGCGGATGTTCAGGGTGTTGCTGCTAACTCAGCAGTGCTGGATGCGTTTACTCAACCAGGTCGATTTGTACGATTGACATTGTCGCAAGCTTTCTAATCGAGCATCATTGCGCCAGTTGAATCCAAGCTTGTGTGAGCCTTGCCACCAGGTCTTGAGGATTTTTGACCAGCGCAAACCCTTGTGCCCCAAACAACATCGGCATGTAGTCATTGGCATCCCGATCAATGGTGACACAAAAAGGTACAAGACCTTCTGTGCGCGCTTCTTGTACAGCGTGTCTTGTATCCTCTAGTCCGTAGCGTCCTTCATAATAATCAATGTCATTGGGTTTACCGTCCGTCAAAATAAGCAATAACTTTTGTCGCTCAGATCGTTGACGCAATTGCCTTGTTGCGTCCCTGATCGCTGCACCCATGCGCGTGTAATATCCAGGTCGAATCGCCCCAATGCGTCGCACCACTTTGTCTCCCCAAGGCTCTTCAAATGTTTTTAACGCATGAATCCTTACGTTATCACGACGCACAGAACTGAAACCTCTCATTTCAAAGGCATCTCCCATGCCCGCAATTGCCTCGCCAAAGACAAATAAGGCATCTCGTATGACATCGATGACGCGGGCGTTGTTCAACGCATAGGCATCTGTAGAAAGCGACAAATCTGCTAACAGCAGTGTTGCCAAGCTTCGACCCAACCGAGCTTGGCGTTTGTAAATGGGAGGTAAACAACTTCTTGCAGTGTGATTCGAAGCATCGCCACTGAAACGCACCCAAGCATCAACATCCAATTCATCACCTTCAATTTGTTGCGATTGCCACTGAGGAGCGACTCTTAACATTTCCATTCGCCGTCTTACACGTTTTGCAGTTGCACGCAGACTGGGTGGAACTTCAAATGAATCCATTTCAATTGGCAGAAAATATTGAATGCTGCAACGTTCAGGCATCAGCTTCCCACGACGCCAATCCCATTCAGGCGTTGGTGCACCCTCTCCCAATGAAACATCGTCTGCAGACGCACTGGGCAAATCCAGATCAAATTTGATGCTTGCAGTCGTGGTTTTTTGTCCTTCTGTCAGACTTAATACATCCAGATCATTGGCAACTGCTTGTGCATCGTCTTCGTCATTTTCATTGCTGTCTGCATTGTTCATCTTGAAGAATTCAGACCATGTTTGAATCGATTCTGTTTTAGCTGATAGCAAACGTGGGGCATGTGGTTTATCCTCCAATTCGGTCCGAGCTTGTCGACGTTGCGTACTTTCAATCAGCTTTTGGATGCGCCCCTGTGGAATGTCGCACCCTCGCGCCAATGCAACACGATCAATGACCGACTCCGATTCGCCTAACCAAAGCCACACAGGTGCAACTTGCAATTGCCCCACATTAGCTCGGTGAGGTGCGAAAGGCATGCTCAATGCCGTTCGAACATGCGTTTCAAGTGTTGACGCATTCCCTTTTAGGCCGGCAACTTGTGGTCTCATTTCCAAATGAGTTGCCAGCAACTGCTTATAGCGAGACCTTAAGCCAGGAAACTTTTCTAATGCACGGTGGGTGGCAACTTGATTGTCAAACAACCAATCACCAGTAGCCACAAACACAGATCCCATCGCAGCAAGCCAGAGGTATAAATTACGATTCAGTTCTTTGCTTGGAAACACTGCAAGAGTGCTTGGCAGCGCCAACACCTCTGGGTCAATGCGCGGCAACGCCAGTTGTTGCCCGGTTCCTGCCAGTTTTTGCAACCATTGCCTAGGTCCCTGATGCCTGACACTGGAAGAAGGCGCAATGCGGACCGCATGATCACCTCCACCCGCATGAAACATCAATCGCAAGGTCAATTCCATTTCTTGCAATTTGACTTCAGCCGTCAACTCACGCGTGTCGGCCAATCGATTGACAACACGGTGCCACCATTGCCCAACCCACGCTTCCATCAATGCACCTTTTGGCGCAAATTTTCGCGCACCGCATCAAGTCCAGTCACCCACGTCAAAGAGGCTGTTCGCTTTTGGATGGCTTGCGAAGCATCACAGGCCGATGTGCATTTGCCGCATTGGACACACGAGAACATCATTCGTTTGATATTTCTGGGGGACAAACGCATCGGACACACACGATCGCACGCACTGCCAAGAGGTGCATCGCATGTTTTACATTCTTTGGCTCGTTGGCGATCAAAAGCCATGACCAATCCTTTGTCGTTCGCCATCCAAACCAAACTTTGAAACAAGCCTACCGCACACCCAAATCGACAAAACAAATGGCGAGCCAAGGTAAATTCCAATGTCAATACGACCGTACCTACAACCAAAAATCGCGTCTGGTTGAGTGTCAATTGAGCGTGCAGAAAATTACCCCAAATTTCGGAAGGAGGCAATAAATATGTCAACAAAGTGATTGACCATAAAAATGCAAACATACAACTGGTGACCACAAAAACTGGCCACCAAATGACTTTGGGTGTTTGATCTTTTTGGATTGTCGCAGATGCATCCCAAATACTTAATTTGCCGCAAGCACGGTGCAACAAGTCATTCAAAATTTCGACTGCAGAAAAGTGCGGGCAAAGCCATCCGCAATACAAGCGGCCGTAGCGATAAGCAACACTCAAAAAAATTACCACACCCGTTAGCAAAGGCACAATTCCCCATACGATGATGTGCAAAGCCGTTTGGGTTGCAGTGGCATTGCCTCGTATGAAACCGTCAATGCCCAGTGACCAGCGCTGACCCAACACCCACAACTGTGTTTCATTTAAATCAAACCGAAAGACATTGAGTGCTGGTGCTGTTAAAAACAATGCAAAAAAAGCACTTTGCAATACTCTGCGCTTTTGTTGCATTGTCAAAGACAGCCATTGCCTCATGCGATGTGCATTGGCGGCCACCATCACAGCAGGTACAGACTCTTCAGTTTTCATCACCCAATACAGCATTGACCAAGTCGTTCAAAGCAATCATGGTGATGGCATCATCCGTCAGTGCATTCACAATGGCAGATTGACATGCCAATGACATGGGCATTCCAGCTGCAACCAAACGAGCGGTCATCACCAACAAACGTGTGCTGACTGTTTCTTCCAAATCATGTTCTGTCAGTTGGCGCAATGCCTGCGCCAATTTCACCAACCGATGCGACATCTTGTCGGAAACACCGCCTTCTCTCTGCACAATATCGGCCTCAACACTGGCCACTGGATACCCCAAGGTTAAAGCTGTGAAGCGTTGTCTCGTACTAGGCTTCAAGCCTTTGAGTAAATTTTGATAGCCAGGGTTGTAGGACACCACAAGCATAAATTCAGGGGGAGCCCTGAGCAACTCACCCGTCCTTTCAATGGGCAACACGCGTCGATCGTCTGCCAAAGGGTGCAGTACTACCGTGGTGTCCTTTCGAGCCTCCACGATTTCGTCCAAATACAAGATAGCGCCTTCTCGAACGGCACGTGTCATGGGACCATCTGACCAGTAGGTATCACCATCACCAATCAGGTGTCGACCCACCAAATCAGAGGCTGTCAAATCATCATGACACGAAACTGTGACCAAGGGGCGATTCAATTTGGCAGCCATGTGCTGAATGAACCTTGTCTTGCCACAACCTGTTGGTCCTTTGATCAGCAAAGGCAGGTTTTGTCTAAAGCAATGCTCGAACAGAGAACACTCACGCTCCTGTTCAGCATAGTATGGAATGGTCATGCGTGCTGACTTTCTTTATCAGTCGAACTCACGAAAAAACTACTGAGGTACATCAGCAATCCAATCAGGAATCCAACACCTCCTGAAATCCGAATCCAGTAAAAAAATCGCAACTGGTCCTGTGTGTTCATGAAGGACATGGCACCTTCTGTGGGCATGCGTTGCAGCCAAACTTGCAGAGTACCAGCAGCACTTAAAGCCAAGACCATTACGCCCATGCTGATTGACATGACCCAAAAACTCCACATCTCCAAGGACTGTGCTTTGAGTGAATTGGCTTCCCGTCCGCGCATGATGGGCATGGCATAGCTGATCACGGCAATCACGACCAAGACATACGCGCCATAAAACGCCAAATGACCATGTGCAGCAGTAACTTGTGTTCCGTGTGTGTAGTAATTGACGGGGCTAAGCGTATGAATAAATCCCCACAGACCTGCTCCCAAGAAACCAATCACAGCGGTGCCGACCGTCCACAGCACAGCCGCCTGATTCGGATGATCACGGCGACGTCGTTGAACCATGTTGAATGCAAACAGGGTCATGGCAAAGAAGGGGATCGGTTCGAGTGCAGAGAAAACACTACCAATCCACTGCCAATAGCCGGGCAATCCAATGAAATAGAAATGGTGGCCTGTACCCAAAATGCCAGTGACAAGGGCCAATGTGATGATGGCGTACAACCATTTGTCAATGATTTCACGATCTACGCCAGTAGTTTTCACCAGCACAAATGCGAGCAAGGCACCCAAAATCAATTCCCAGGTACCTTCTACCCACAGGTGCACCACAAACCACCAATACATTTTGTCGCGAACCAAATTCGATGGATTCACAAAACTAAACAAAAACATCAGAGCCAAGCCCCAAAGACCCATCAGCAGGACCATCGTGATGGCTGTTTTACGCCCACGCAGCACGGTCATGCTGATATTGAACAAAAATCCAAGGGCCACAACCACAATGCCCAATTTGGTAGGCAGTGGTTGCTCAAGGAACTCTCGCCCCATGGTGGCGAGTAAATCATTTCCAGTTAGCTCAGCCAGTTTTGCATAAGGCACAAACAGGTAACCTAAGATGGTTAATGCGCCAGCCGTTAGGAAAATCCAAAATAAAATTTTGGCAAATAGCGGACTGTAGAGTTCGTTCTCACTTTCTTCTGGAACTATGTAATACGCTGCGCCCATGAAGCCGAACAAGAGCCAAACGATGAGCAAGTTGGTGTGAACCATCCTTGCAATGTTAAAAGGGATGTAAGGAAAGAATAAATCTCCTATCACGTACTGAAGGCCCAACGTGATACCAAACAAAATCTGACCTGTGAACAAAGCCAAGGCTGCGATGAAGTACAGCTTGGCGACCCCTTGCGATGGGTATTTAAGTAGAGCGGTTTGCATGTTGTTTCCTCGATATGTCATTTGTACTGGCACTCAACCCTCAATATTGGGAGGCCATTTTTCAGTATTGATGCCGTTGGTCCATTTGAGAAACTCCACCATGTCGTCCATTTGTTCGTCTGTGAAATTGAACTGCGGCATTTGGCGGCGGCCGGGGGCATGCGTGGGTTGAGATTTGATCCACACTTTGATGAAATCTGGCCCTCTGCGCTGGTACACATTGCCCAGCTCAGGTGCGAAGTACGCGCCCTCACCCAATAAGGTGTGACAACCGATGCAATTGCGAGTTTCCCAGAGGTGTTTGCCTCGAATCACTGAAGGGCTCAGTTCTGCCGCATTAGAACGTGACGGAATACGACTTTCTGTGTGGAAAATAATCGCGGCAAATAGCAATATGAAAAACACGGTGCCACCGTAAAAAATATTTCGAGCCATTTGACTGGTGAAGCCTTTACTCATTTTCGAACCTCGCTTTAATGTCAGATGCTCCACCATACTGAATTACAACTTTGTTCATTTGATTTCCATCAAATAAGATTCATTTCAAATGAATATTATGTTCAATGCCACATTTCAGAAAGCAATTCATGGCCGAAATCTTCATCCACATCGCCGAACCACAGCCACAAAAGAAACCTGCTTGGGCTCTTTGGAATCTTGGATTTCGACCTTTCTATTTGCTAGCTGCCCTCTGGGCTGCGTTGTCCATTCCAATTTGGGTCTTGCAGTTATCTGGCCGCTTCAGCAAAGCCTTGATACGTTCCCCTTCTTGGCATGCGCATGAAATGATTTTTGGCTTTATCTTGCCCGTCATCATTGGATTTCTATTCACTGCGGGTCGAAACTGGTCGGGACATCCAACGCCGACTGGACGCAAGTTGCAGTTGCTGGCATTGCTGTGGCTTTTGGCCAGAGGGGCTGCGTTCACGCCATGGTTACCCCTGAGTCTCTTGCTCAATTTGTCAGTGGCTTGGATGGCAGCATGGGGTTTGTGGCAATCACTGCAGGCCGGCCGCAACCATCGCAACTATTTTTTTGTGCTTCTGTTGATCATGATGGGCATGACCAGTGTCGCTTTTCATTTAAATGAATTGGGATGGCTGCAATGGCCGAAATCGATCGGCGTCCCTTTGGCCTTAGACATTGTGTTGCTGATCGTTACCATCATGATGGGACGCGTGGTACCGATGTTCTCAAATAACGGTATCGCCGGCATCAACGCCACACGCAAGGCCTTCGTTGAAAAATTGGTGATTAGCAGCACTGTCGGTCTTTTTTTAATCGATGGATATTCACTTAATTCACTTATCACAATGCCTTGGATAAGTCTGACATTCATCGCACATGCCTGGCGTTGGATACTATGGCAACCTTGGAAATCAAGGCGCAATGCCATGGTGTGGGTTCTACACGCTGCTTATTTTTGGCTGCTGTTTCACTTAGTTCTGAAAGCAATGGCTTCTGCGGGTTGGATTGCAACAGGGCCTAGCATTCATGCATTGACCGTGGGTTTAGTTGGCATGATCACCCTGGGCATGATGACTCGTACAGCGCTTGGTCACACAGGCCACCCGATTCACGCAACTTGGGCCGAACAATGCGCGTTCACTGCGGTTGCAATCGCAGCTTGCATCCGTGTCATCGTGCCCTTGCTGTGGCCAGCATTGCTGATCGAAAGCGCCATTTTTTCATCTGGGCTTTGGAGTCTTGCATTTGGCCTGTTTCTCTGGCGATATACGCCTTTACTGGTCCGCCCTCGTCTCGATGGCCTTCCTGGTTGATTGAATCAAATCGCGGTGAATGTTTGAAATTTTGATATGCATTACATTGAACTGTTGACATTACATCGGTATCTGGTCAGTGCCAGCGTGGCATTGTTTATCGCACGAAGTGCAGGCGTTGGCATGATGCAAGCATGGCCAAATAAAATGTTCACGCGCAAAATCAGTGTGTTCATTGACACTCTGCTGTTGTTGGCTGGTGTAAGTTTGTGGGTATTGATGAATCACAACCCATTGAATGAAAAATGGCTGAGTCTCAAACTGATGCTGCTGCCCTGTTACATCGTGCTGGGCTCTTATGCATTGAAGCACGGGAAAACACGACAAGCTCGAGCCATTTTTGCAGTACTCGCCTTGATCTGCGTCGGATGCATGGCGCTTCTAGCACATGACAAAAATTCAATTTTTACTGTGCAACAAACACCCTGAGACGGACATCTTGGCCATCAAAATATTGCCATTCGTCGAGTCTGTGCAATACAAGGTTTTCCGGTCTTTGCCACCAAATGCCATGTTGGTGAGCGACGCGCCTTTGGGCCCCGTCAGAATTTCTTCAGGCTCCGCCCAGTGCGATAACACCCACACATAAGCCAGTCCAGGATTGGCCACCAGCAGTCGGCCACTTTCATCCATGGCCAAACCGTCAGGACCACTCGGTCCATAGGATGTGAAAAACTGCCCTACTTTAGACACGCTGCCATCGCTCAACAAAGGCATGCGCCACACAGAATTGCCGCGCGTTGCAGCGACAAACAAAAACCGCTCATCGGGTGACAACACGATGCCATTAGGGCTGGGCACATTGTTCAGCAACAGGTCTAACTTGCCATCGGGCGACAATCTGTAGACCCGCCCAGAGGGGTCGTGCATGCCGGTTTGCCCTTGGTCTGTGAAGTACACATTGCCCCGGGCGTCCAGCACCAAATCATTCACACCTTTGAAGCTTTCGCTGTTGCGGCGCTCAAGGAAAGCTTTGACTTGCCCCGTTTGGATGTTCAGGCGCATCAAACCGTTTTTGTAATCGGTGACCAGCAACTCGGTGTCGCTGAGAAACTTCATGCCATTGGGCTCACCATCCCATTGGGCCACCAAGTCCCACTCGCCCTTTGGATCAATTCGAAACACACGGCCAAAAGGAATGTCGGTGACGTAGAGGTTGCCCTTCGTGTCAAACACCGGACCTTCCAAAAATGAATCGGCCAATCGCCCGCCCTGATTCACATCGGCCCATTCACTGCGCACGCCCGTCTGCCTGAATTTCTCAGGCATGGCGCTGAAGAGTTGAAGCGTGCGAATCGTGGGGGTCTGAACTAAAAGCAAGTTAATCCAATTTCAGATTGAGTTCGTTGGCCAGTTTAACGTAGGCTTTGGTATCTGCCTCCAGCATGCCACCAAAAGCATCACGACACAGGTGTTGTGGCTCCATCCCTAAACCCTGCAGTTTGGCAATGCTGCTGGCTTGCTCTGCAAATTGTGCGGAGATTTTTTCCAATGCTTGCAGCGCAGCAACGGGCGTGCCCGCAGGTGCCAACAAGCCATACCAAGCATCCGCCGAATATCCCTTGACACCCGCCTCTGCAAATGTGGGCACATTGGGCAACAAAGTTGATCGCTTGGCAGAAGCCACAGCCAGTGCTGTCAGCTTGCCCGATTGCACTTGCGGCAAGACGGAACCCAAGGTAGCAAACGAACTGTCAACCTGTCCGCCCATGACATCGGTCACCACTTGCGCAGCACCCTTGTAAGGAATGTGGTTCATGCTCAAACCGACCATCCTCAGAAATTGCTCGCTTGCAAAATGACCTGAGCTGCCTAAACCAGCAGTACCGTAGGTGCGCTTTCCGGGTGCCTCACGAACTTGCTGCATAAAGCCAGACAAGTTTTTCACATTCATGGAGGTGCCCGTCACCAAAATGGTGGGGCTGACTGCCAAGGTACAAACCGGCGCAAATGATTTCACAGCATCAAATTTCACCCTCGCACTGTAGAGTGCAGGAATCATGGTGTGATTGGTAGCAGCCATAAGCAAAGTGTACCCATCCGCAGGCGCGGCAGCCACCGCCTCGGCGGCCAAAATGGTATTGGCTCCAGGCTTGTTTTCAACCACCACAGGCTGACCCAAAGTACGACTGGCTTGCTCTGCAAAAGCGCGAGCCACAATGTCAGTGGGCCCGCCTGCAGAAAACCCAACAACTATTCGGATAGGCTTGGTAGGCCAGGTTGCAGTTTGAGAAAATGCTTGATGGCAGCAGCATATCAAGGCAATCAGTGCAGCAATTTTTGGCATAGCGTTGGAAAATTTCATTGAAATCGAGCGGCCCATCTAGATGTTTGTAAATCTGACTTACAAGCGGAACCGCTCATGTTGTGTTCGAGCGCACAAGCCCATCACTTTAAGTGCACGATCAACAGCGTCAGTCCCCATCACAAATGGGTTTTCTATGCTTGGATTGGCCGACAACATTTTCATTTTGACAATCGAATTATCGAAGCTGGCGTGATTCGAAATCAAAACATCAACCCGCTCCTTTTGCGCTATCGTTCGCATCTTTTCAGTGGAGTCTGAATAACTTTCTAGCCTGTGAAGATCTTTTCCAAAATTAAAACTGGTCCCGCCCCAAAGCATGACACGATGCGCCTTGATTCCGTCATGAACAGAAAAAACGGGCGACAAAGTTCCTTCAGAATGGCCCGGCGTGAGATGCATCACCACGGAGGACTTCCCTAGGTTGATTCGATCACCATCCTTAACTGAAATATCCTTTTGAGGTGGCGGCCCCCAAACTTTGGAATCAAATTCCAAATGATCGTGCATCATGTGCCAGTCAATTTGACTGGCCACAACTCTCATCCCATATTTTCGAATCAGGTATTCGGCACCACCATAGTGATCGCCATGGCCATGCGTCACGATGAGGTAACGAATATTTTTAGGATCTAGTCCTAGCTTCGCCATGCCACCTTCGATCAGGCGCTTCGCTTCATCTTCGTTATTCAATGCATCGATCAGTACCAGTCCGTCTGTCGTTTTCAAAATCCAGGCACTCGCCCAGTCTCCACCTACGTAATAAAGATCGTCAAAAATCCGCATTGGCGGTGGCGCTGGACGTGCGATCATTTTTCGAATTTGCTCATCCATTTCAACGCTTGGCTTAGCACGCTCAGAAGGTTGAGGATTACACAAGCGAACAAGCTGCTTCAAATCATTCCCAGCGATTTGATTAACTTGCGCCATCTGTGCCTGAATGTTCTTTGCGCTCGGTATGCTTGGGTAAAGAACCGGACTAGCGCAAGCGGCCAAAGCCAATGACAAGACCGTGACAGCTTTTCGAGACTTAGATTGAATGGTCATTCGCACTCCAAAATTAAGATAAATGCCATCAAACGTCTGCTTGCAGCAACCAAGGAATTTCGTTTTGCCACTTGGCAATGTCAACACCCGACGCCATGTGGCCATACGGACTGTCTAATTCAACATACTTGGTGGATGCAGAAATGTTTTGCAGTTTTCTTTGTGTTTCTTGGTTGGCAGGAAAAACTTTGTCTGTTGTGCACTGAACCATCAGGGTGCGAGCCTTGATTTCGTTCAATCGGTTTGACACATTGAAGTTTTCTGCTGCTCCAGACAGTACCACCATGCTGTTCGCATCGAAGTTTTTAGCCCAAGCACGAGATGGCGCCTCCATGGCTTCTTTGCGTTTGACGGGGTCTGGATATTTTTCCTCGTACAAGGTCTCCAAGCCATAAGACTGCAAAGTTTGCAAACGCAACTGCAACAAGGTTTCGTACATGCCACCTTGGTCGTAATACCATCCACCATGCCATTGTGGACTTTGCGATAAACGTTCAATCTGAGAAGCTTTGCTTTGCCCAACAGGGTGCTGAAAATCAGAGGCGATGACGCCAATCGCATCGACCATATTGGGATGATCTATGGCCCACTGGAGTGATTGCCAGCCGCCATACGATGGCCCCATCACGGCGCGAATGTGCTTCACACCCAATGCCAACATCAAACGGTATTGAACCTCCACAATGTCTTCCAGGAGGATGTCTGGGAAATCAGGTCCCCAAGGCTTCCCAGTTGCTGGATTCAAATCTCTTGGGCCAGTCGTGCCAGCGGCCGAGCCCAGCATGTTGCTGCAGACAACAAACCAACGATTGGTATCCAAGGGCTTGCCGGGTCCAATGATGGGCACCCAGGAGCCTTCTGCCACATGATGATCAGGTTCGATCATTGTGTGGGCACTTGTAAAACCATGAGTGACAAGAATTGCATTACGACCATCAGGTGCAAGCTTCCCCTGCGTACTGTATGCCACCTGAACAGATGGCAAGACCACGCCTGACTTTAAAACAATGTCACCGAGATGTAACAAATGACTCATCGCAATCTTTCTCTCTCATTCTTTTTTAATGCCCGCAGCCTTCACCGTGGCGGCCCAGCGATTGGACTCATTCACCAAGTACTTTCGGAATTCATCTGGCGTAGAAGCAATGATGCGTGAACCCAAGCTGTCAAATTTGGCTTTAACCTCTGGTGTTGCCAAAACTTCTTTCACCGCAGTCTGCAGACGATTCACAATTTCTGGCGAAGTACCCTTGGGCAAAAAGATGCCGTTCCATTCATAAGATTCATAGGGTTTGCCAATCACCTCTGCAACTGTTGGCACATCAGGGTAAGCCGGATTGCGTTGTGCTGAAGTAATGGCGAGGGCACGCAGCAAGCCACTCTTCACATGGCCACTGACTGCTGGCAAATTACCAAAGCCCATGTCAACCTCACCCGCCAGGGCGGCTGTCAAAGCCAAACCACCACTTTTGTATGGGATGTGCAACATACTGACACCTGCCGCTTGATTCATCAATTCCGGTGCCATGTACTGAACAGTGCCTTGGCCACCAGAACCAAATGTCAATTTGCCGGGTGCTTGCTTGGCCGCCTTCATCAAGTCTTGTGCGCTTAGATAAGGTGAGCTTTTGGTCACCGTCAATAACATTGGCGTTACGCCCACTTGCGTCACAGGCAGCAAATCTTTCTCTGCATCAAAGGGCAGTTTCTGCAAATGCGGATTGATCGACAAAGGTGTTGCGTCGTACAAAACCGTGAAGCCATCGGGTGAGGCTTGGGCCACAGCTTGCGCGCCAATGATGCCGCTTGCACCTGCTTTGTTCACCACCACGACGGAGGTCGACAACTTAGTGCCTAGGTGTTGTGCAATTAGCCTTGCCAACGCATCAGCAGTACCGCCTGGTGCATACGGCACCACGATACTGACAGGCTTGCCATCGGGCCAAGCGGCCATGGCTGCGGGTGTGCTCAGTGTCATGGCCAAACCTGCAGCGCAGAGAAGGGTGTTCATCAATCGGCGGTTCATGTTGTCTTCCTTTGTTTTCAATGAATCAAACTGTGGCAATGGGCGTGACGGGAGAACCCGCAGCCCCCGGCAAACGCAAGGGCGGCGCCGTGAGTAAAAAGCGAGAACGGTTCTGCGTGCGAAGCCAATGCGCCAGCGGCGTGAGCAACCACAACTCACCCAAGTGGATACCGTTTTTGAACAGGCAATGTTCGTGCAATGGCAAGCGCGGCCGTTTCATACCAGCGGGCTTGGTGAGTGACACAGCTTGCACCAACTCCACGGCTGGGTTGTCGGCCACCAAGCAAGCCAGACGTGTATCTGTAATCCAATTCAGCAGCTGTGGATCTTCGCCATCCAGACCACTGCCCGTTTCATGCAGGTGCTGTAGGTCGGGTTGCTTGCGCATGTTCAGCAGGGTGTCTGCAAAACCAGTGTGCAAGCACACCATGTCACCGGCTTCAATCTGGACCTTGTCTGCATCCAAAATGCGCATCAATGCGTCATAGCCCACAGCATTTTTTTTGCGACCCAAGTGTTTTTCTAAATCAATCAATACACCCCGCCCCTGAACGCCATGTGCCGCCAAATTGGCAACACCCAAGGCGTTTGCATCTGGGTCTGGATAGCGTGCCCAATCGTCTGCAGCGCTTGAATCGGTCGAACCGGGGTGAATCTCAACGCCTGCTCTAAAGCCGTTGTAGAAAACAGCTTCAGCCTCGCCATCACCATCGGCATCAAAGCGGCTGCCCATGTGGGCCAGGCTGTCCCACTGCGTTGAATATTGCGTGTTCATCAGCATGACTTCGTCGCACACGACGTCGGTCAAGTTGGGGTCTTCTGTGGCGTATGACCAGCAATAGCCCTGAACGCCCGCGCTGACACCATCTCGCAAAGTTCCGTACAAACGCGGGGGCATGCGCCGCGCATTCAAGGACCGGCCACCAGGCACATCCAAGGGCAAGGACAAACAAAATGTCAGTCCTTCCCTGACCTCTGCAATGCCTTGACGCACCTTGTCTGGTGTAACCAAGTTCATTCGCCCCAGACGATCGTCGGGTCCAAACTCTCCCCAGTGGCTGCCAGGCGGTGCGTTCTTCCAGCGTTGCGTCATGGTGGCAAGTACCTTATGCAGAAACCGCTTGAGAAGCTTTGCCCAACACTGCGAGCACATTTTTGGCTGCGCCTACACCCATGTTGATGTAGGCATCGCTGGTGACACCGCCAATGTGAGGGCTTAAAAAGATTTGTGGCACACCATGAAAGATGTGAGGTGCTGTCATCGGCTCTACAGCGAAGCTGTCTAGACCTGCGGCAAACACATGGCCACTTTGTACCGCCGCCAACAAGGCGGGTTCATCCACCAAGCCACCGCGTGCTGTGTTGACCAGCATCACACCAGGCTTGCAAGCGGCCAAAGTTTGGGCATTGATCAATTGCCGGTTTTCTGGCGTGAGCGGGCAATGCAATGAGATGGCATCGGACTCTCGCCACAGAGTTTCAAAGTCAACGGCTTGGATGTAATCGGGCAAGTTTTTGGCGAAGGGGTCAACACCTAAAACTTTCATGCCCATGGCATCGCACATTTTGGCAAAGCGTTGGCCAATGGCACCCAAACCGACCAGGCCGATAGTGCGGCCATGCAGTTCAACACTTTTGTGCGTTGCTTTGTCCCAAAATCCCGCGTGCATGCGATCGTTCAAATGCACAACAGATTTGGCACAGGCCATCAGCAAAGCCATGGCTTGTTCTGCCACAGCAGCGGCATTGGCACCCACTGCAGCGCAGACTTCAATGCCGCGCGCTTTGGCGGCTTCTTTGTCGATGGTGTCGGTGCCACTGCCGTGCTTTGAGATGACTCGCAAAGCAGGAGCCGCGTCCATCACTTCAGCCCCCACACTGCCGTAACGAACAATGATGGCCACAGGATTGTGACGCTGGCACAAAGCGACCATGTCTGACGTCTGCGGGGTTTTGCCTGCATAGACAATTTCAAAATCAGTCAGCAACGCCAAAGCTTGCGATGCCAAATCTGCACCTGTCACGATGACAACGGGACGTGTACTCACAGCGTTTCGCCTTCTTTCAACACACCCGCTGCCACCAGAGATGACAGCAACCAAGACGCGCTGGTATTGCCTTCCTTGATTTGCGCAATGCGTTTGGCCTCGTCCACCACTTTTTTGTCAGCCAAGGGCAACAAGCCAGGCAACTTTTCGCGCTCAACCACCACAATGCCATCGGCATCGGCCAGCACAAAGTCGCCGGGATTGACAGACACGCCACCACAAGAAATGGGATGACCAATGCGGCCACCGATGTTTTTGGTGGGGCCATTGGGATTGGTGCCCACAGAAAATACTGGGAAATCCATCTCTTCAATTTCCAGACTGTCACGCACTGCAGCATCCACAATCACACCAGCAATGCCCAATTGTTTGCAGGCCGTCATCATGATGGTGCCCATCAACGCGGCAGTTTGATCTGCCTTGCCATCAATCACCAACACATCGCCAGGCTTGGCCATGGCAATGGCGGCATGGATCATGAGGTTGTCGCCGGGGCGAACTTCCACCGTCAGTGCAGGGCCGGCCACTTTCATGTGAGGACGCAGCGCACTGATGCGGCCGTGCATCACACCACGTCGGCCCGCCACATCGGCAAAAATTGCCGCTTGATGGACAGATGCTTTTTGCACCAAGTCGGCAGACACACGTTCAAAATTTTTAACAATATCTTGGCTCATCAATATTCCCAGTAAAAAAATTAATCAGTCAGCGCGGGCGCCAGATTCTTTGACAACCTTGCCCCATTTGACGAGGTCATCCCGCATCAGCTTGGCAAATTGCTCAGGCGTTCCACCTGTGATGTCCAAGCCTTGGTCACCCAGTTTTTTGCGCAAGTCTTCTGCGCGCAAGGCTTTGTTCACTTCTGCATTCACGGCTGAAACCACCTCTGTCGGCAGCTTGGCAGGGCCTAGCAATCCAAACCAAGTGGTTGCCTCAAAACCCTTCAAACCAGACTCGGCCACCGTGGGGACATTGGGCAAATCGTCTGTCCGTTTGGCAGATGTCACAGCCAATGCTCTGAGCTTGCCGCTCTTGATATGGCCAATCAGGGTGGGCACAGAAGAGACGTACACCTGCACATTGCCACCGATCACATCGGTCAAGCCCTGGGCCGCGCCTTTGTAGGGAATGTGCGTCATGCGAACGCCCGCTTCTTTCTGCATCAGCTCAGTGGCCAAATGCGCCACCGTACCGCTGCCGGAGCTTGCGTAATTGATGGCATCGGGCTGGGCTTTTGCGGCGGCCAACAATTCGCCAAATGTTTTGTACGGCGAATTGGTTGCCACCACAAAGACCACGGGTGAACTGCCGATGTTGACGATGGGCGTCAGGTCTTTTGAAGGGTCATAGGGCAGCTTGCTGTAGAGGCTGGGATTGATGGCCAAGTTGCTGGTTTGGCCAATGACCAAATTCAAACCATCGGGCGCGGCCTTGGCAATGGCATCCACGCCAATGTTGCCGCCAGAGCCAGGCTTGTTGTCGTAAATGAACGTCCATTTGGTGTTGGTGACCACTTTGTTGCCCACTTCACGTGCAATCAAATCAGTGCCACCACCTGCCGGAAAGGGCACCACCACACGAATGGGCTTGGCCGGCCAGTTTTGCGCCAGAGCGTTGAATGTCAGTGTGGTACCGAGCAAAAGAGTTGCCAACGTACCCTGCGTCACGAAGCGACGCGCCTGCACTGAGTGAGTCATGTTTGTCTCCAAAAGGGAAGAATTGTTTGAGACGGATTGTTCATTCATCTTTCATTCAATACAATGGTGTTTCACACAGTGAAAGATGTTTCATGGCACGAAAACCCAACGCGACACCCACGGCAGATGAACCCCAAAGCGACGGCGGCGTGATCGCTGTGAAACGAGCTTTGCAAATTCTGGAGGTCTTTGAAATTGGCGACCAACACCTGTCGCTGGCCGAACTCAGCCGACGAACAGGCCTACACAACACCACCGTTTTGCGACTGGCGCGCACGCTGGCCCTGTCAGGCTACATGGTGCAAAAGGAGGAAGGCACGTGGCGCTTGGGTGCAGCTGCGGGTTGGCTAGGTGCACGCTACCAAGCCGGTTTTGACATCAACGACGTGGTGGAGCCCACACTGCGCCAGCTGTCTGCTGAAACCAAAGAGAGCGCATCGTTTTATGTGCGAGAAGGCGATGTTCGCTCATGCATTTCTCGCATCGAAGGTCCGCAATCGGTTCGCCACCACGTGCGCATTGGCATGCGATTGCCATTGAACTTAGGCGCCCCGGGGAAAGTGATCTTGGCGTTCTCTGGCATCGGTGGTGACGAATACGAAACGATTCGTCGTCGGGGTTATCACATGTCCATGGGGGAAAGAGATCCAGAGGTTTCCAGCGTGGCAGCGCCAGTGTTTGGATTGAACTGGCGACTGTTGGGCTCGATGTGCATTTCTGGTCCGACAGCACGCTTGAGTAAAAGCAAGCTGCAAGTCCACGCAAAGACTGTGATGAATGCGGCCAACCAGTTGTCGTATGCACTGGCTGGATCGGCGTCGCAAGAGACGCCTAAGGTGATTTCTACTTGGCATCCTTGAAATCCTCATCTGTTGGATCAAATCACCGACCGCAGTACTTGCGCCGTCTCAACAATCGACGGCAGCAATTTCTCAATGATTGCTTCTTCACTCCAAATCGACGATTGAAGCGTCATGCTCAAGGCCGCTTTGCATTCACCGTGTCGATCCCTCAGTGGCACGGCCACGCCACAAAGTCCTTGGTCTAGATTGCCAACCGAAATGCAATAACTGTTTTTTCGAGCTGCCAAAACCAAGCGCTCAAACTTTTTGGGCGTGAGGACGGCGTTCGCGTTGAAGGTGGTGAACTCGTGCGAATCAATCCACACCTTCAGTTGCGCATCGCTGAGTGTCGACAAAATTGCCGGGCCTGGTCCGACCACGTGGGCGGGCACACGCGCACCCGCATAAAAACCAATGGACACCACACGTGGACTGTTGCTGCGCGCCACATAAACCAATTCATGGCCATCGAGCACAGACACATTGACGGTTTCACCCAAAGACATCGCCAGCCTTTGAATGAAGGGTTGAACCAAACGCGGCAAGCGCGCGCCATCCAAATAACTCTGACCCAATCGCAGCACACGCGGCGTCAACCAGTAGTACTTGCCGTCGGTATCGGCATACCCAAAATGACACAGATTGAGCAAATAACGTCTGGCCGCTGTGCGCGGAATGCCTGTGCGCTCGGCCACCTGCGTCACGGACATGCGCCCATACTCGTCGTTGAAGGCTTCGATCACAGACAACACGCGCCCGACCCCGGAGATCAAGTCGCGTGAGTCAATGGGAAAATCACTGGCCGCTGATTTAGAGACCAGCGCTGAAGCATTGGTAGAAACCATAGTTTTATCCGCCTTTCGGACAAGTTTATCCGCTATTCGGTCAATTCAAGCATGATGGCCATTGCCAGCATCTTGGGAGATCACTAAAGTTCACCCCAGTTCAAACCACATTGGAGACACCACATGAACGCTTTGCGCCGCACCTTGTCACTCACGGTTCTTGCCGCCACACTGGGATTTGCAGGTATGACATCTGCTCAAGAATTTGAAGCTCGTACCGTCAAATTCCCCTCTGCCAGCAACAAAGGTCACCCCCAAGTTTTGGGTGTTGAAAAGTTTGCTGAATTGATGGCCAAGAAAACCGGCGGCAAGTTCAAAGTTCAAGCCTTCCCTGGTGGCGCCTTGGGTCCAGATTTGCAAACCGTCTCGGCCATGCAAGGTGGCACCGTTGAAATGACGGTGATGAATGCCAGCTTGTTGGCCGGTGTTGCAAAAGAAATGGCCATTTTCGACTTCCCATTTTTGTTCAACAACACGCGCGAAGCAGATGCAGTGTCTGACAGTGCTGTGGGTCAGAAATTGCTGGACAAGTTGCAAGAAAAGGGTCTGATTGGTTTGGCGTATTGGGACCTTGGCTACCGCCAAGTTCACACAGGCAAAAAACCCATCGCCAAGGCGGATGATTTCAAAGGCATCAAAATGCGCGTCATCCCAACGCCCATCTACGTGGACTTCATGAAGTCATTGGGCGCGTCCCCCGTGCCAATGCCCTTCACTGAAACCTACACAGCCTTGGAGCAAGGTGCGATTGATGGCATGACCAATCCATTGCTGAACATCTTGGATGGCAAGTACGAAGAAGTGTCAAAGTACCTCACCATCACCAACCACATGTACACACCGCAAGCGGTGATTGTGAGCAAAAAATTCTGGGACAAGTTGACACCCGTTGAGCAAAAACTGATGCGTGAAAGCGCCCAAGAAACCGCCATTTACCAGCGCAAAGTGGCGCGTGACGAAGCCGCCAAAACATTGGCAGAGATCAAGAAAAAAGGCATGACGGTGTTTGAACTGTCTCCCGCAGAAATCGACAAATTACGCGAGCGCTCCAAGCCTGTGATTGAGAAATACACCGCGGAGCTGGGTCCGATTGTTGGCGAGATGTACGCAGCCGTTGACAAGGCACGCAAAGCCAAGTGAGGCAAGTGAACTGAGTCTTCAAATTAGACTCATCCAATGGCCACTCAACCGAGTGGCCATTTTTTTGGGCTATCCATCTTTTGATTTAAGCCTTCAAATAAGCGCTCACCAATTTCACCCAATAGCTGGCAGCAATCGGCAAGATGGCGTCATTGAAGTCATAGCCTGGGTTGTGCACCATGCAACCACCTGTGTGGTGATGTTCACCTTGGCCATTGCCCACAATGAGGTAGCAGCCTGGGCACTCTTGCAGCATGAAGGAAAAGTCTTCGCTGCCTGTTAAGGGTGCCAAGTTGGGCATGACACCCTTGTCACCCAACCAGTCCAAGGCCACTTGCTTGGCAAAGGCCGTGCTGGCTTCGTCGTTGATGAGTGAGGGATAGCGCCAGTCGTAATCCACATCGGCCTGCACGCCCATGGTCTGCGCTTGCGATTGAACCAAATCGGTAATGCGCTGTTTGAGCATGACGCGAATTTCCGGATTGAAAGCGCGCACCGTCAAGCGCATGGTGACATTTTGAGGAATGACGTTGGCAGCTTCACCGCCATGAATGGCACCCACAGAAATGACAGCCATTTCACGTGGGTCCACATTGCGAGAGACCACCGTTTGCAAGGCCACCACGATGTGAGCTGCGGCCACCACAGGATCGGCTGACAAATGCGGCGCAGAACCATGGCCACCTTTGCCTCGGACTGTGATGTTCACAGTGTCAGACGATGGCATGAAGGCGCCCGCCCGAAAACCAAACTGCCCTTCAGGCATGCCAGGCATGTTGTGCAATGCGAAGATGGCATCGCATGGAAACAGTTTGAACAAGCCTTGCTCAACCATCACACGACCGCCGCCCAAACCTTCTTCGGCGGGCTGGAAAATCAAATTCAAAGTGCCATCAAATTGCGGGTCTTGCGCAATGCTGCGTGCGGCAGCCAACAAAATGGCGGTGTGGCCATCGTGGCCACAAGCGTGCATTTTTCCGGGCAATTGACTGGAATAAGGCAAACCTGTGGTCTCTTGAATTGGGAGCGCGTCCATGTCGGCGCGAATGCCCAAACGCATCTTGCCGGTACCCCGCTTGAGGGTGCCCACCACGCCAGTGCCGGCCAAGCCTCGGTGCACTTCATAGCCCCACTCTTTCAGGCGAGCCGCCACCATGTCGCTGGTGGCGTGTTCTTCAAATGCCAGTTCGGGGTGGGCATGAATTTGGTGACGCACCTCCACCATCTCTTTGGCCATGTCTTGGATGGCTGGCAAGATGTTTTGAGAGAAGGCAAATTTTATAGGTTCAACAGGGGCGTTCATGACAATCCTCAATGTGTTTCAGACTCTCCTGAAGACTTCAGAAGTGCAATCGGCACATTATTGCGGAAAGAAATTCAAAAATCCGTCGGTAATGGAAACCCATTGCGCCCCGGAAACTCTGGCGCCAGTTCTCGCGCATTGGGCATCTTCAACCACAAGCGCAGCATGCGACGGCGCACGGCCACATCGTCATGGTCCTCAAACTCGGTGCGTGAATGCAGCACGGCATAGTTGTTGGCAAACTGAAGATCGCCAGGCTCCATCAACATGTCCACGCGAATTTCTGGTGAGTGCATGATGCGGTCAAAACAATCCAGTGCTTCCATTTCTACCTTGGACAAGGGCACACCTTTGATGTCACAGCCCAGCTCCAAATACTGGCGCAAATAACGGCAACTCAGTTTGCCTTTGTGATAACTGAAGATAGGCGACAGGCTGGGCTCGGGTTCACACAAATGCTCGAAGTAAAACATTCGGTAGAACAAGCCCAAGTACTCAGGATGCTTTTCTAAAATTTCGTTGTAGATGCGCGCCACGCTGACCAAACTGCTAACGCCTCCCTGTTTGGCTTTGCGCACACACAGCAAGCCCACCACATCCGATGGATCAGAGTGGTAAGGCAAATACAAATTGGTTTGGTACACCCGGGTGCGGATGTCTTTGGGGTCGCCAACGGCGGCAACTTCACCCAGCAAATCACCACGGGGGTTTTGACACACGGGCATGCCCAGGTGCAAGCCAATGCCGTAATACACCGCCTTCAATTCTTCTTCGCTGTAGCGATGCACAGGCAGGCCGCGCCAGAGCGAAAAGCCTCGACCGTTTTCTAACTCTTCAGAAAGCGCTGCCAGTCGAGTCACCAGTGCCGAGCCGATCGGGAAGTCTTCCTGCCGGAAGTTGGGGAAGGCAAGACCTTTGGCTTTGAGTGCGGCCAAGGCTTGGTCCAGCGCTTGGATGTCAGCCGCTTGGAGATGCTCAATCCAGGTGGTGTCGTTTTGAATGGCCTTGCCCGTCCAGGCGGCTGGGCCTGTGACAGGCTGTTTCAAAATAATGCTCATGGCTCAGTTCTCCAAATTCAATTCGGCAGGGTAAAACTTGCTTACTTCATTTCAAATACCAGACATGTGGTGGTGGCGTGCGCATACAAAGTGCCATCGGGTCCGACCAGTTTGGCATGGGCTGTTGCGAGCTGTCTTCCGCAGTGCAGCACCTCCGCAATCGCACGGACACGTTCTACTTTTGGCGTTAAGGCACGCACCATGTTGACGCTCAACTCAGCCGTGGTGTAGGCACGCCCAACGGGCATTTTGGTGTGCACAGCACAACCCAAGGCAGAGTCAAGCAAGGTCGAAATCCAACCCCCATGGATGGTGCCCAAAGGGTTCAGGTGTGCGGACTTGGGTGTACCTTGAAAAATGGTCTTCCCGTCATCCAAGTGAATCAAGCAAAAGTCCAGCGTATTTGCAATCGGCACCGAAGGCAATTTTCCATTCAACAGTGATTGCATCATTTCCAAGCCAGTCAATCCTGCAATTTGATCGCGACTGGCAATCCCTTCACCGGGGCCAGATGCCATGTTGGCTTTCACGATGGCTTCATCGGCCAACCAAGTTGCGAGTTCTGTTGTCATAGTGAGATAGCCTGTTTGAACGTTGAAGCCAATAAACTTCATAGCATCTTAGTTCAGCAGGCCATCAGGCGCTGTCAAGCAGCGGACATGCACTTACAAGGTCATCAAACTGGCATTGCCCCCTGCAGCGGCAGTGTTCGTGCTGATGCTGCGCTCTTGAACCAAACGAGCCAAGGGGATGCACAGCGTCCCTGGCTGAAAAGCAGACACCGTCACCAACGGTCCTGGTGCTTGCGCCAACTCACTCGTCATCGACAACACCTCGTCGTTGGAACCGTGCATCAATACGGCTTGCGTGCCATGTAGCGCCTTAGAACCACAGACATCAACTTCACCGTCAAAGATGACCTCATTTTGGACGGCCGTCGGCAGCGTTGCCATCCAAGTTTGCATGCCGATGTTCAGCACAGCCCGAGAGCCCACTGCCAGCACCGCCGCCAACTGCGACAGCACATCATCTTGCCAACTGGCTTGTGACCCCACACGGCAAGCAACATGCGACCGGGCCTTGACTTGGTACACATTGCGCTCGCCCGTAGGTCCTGTCAGCGCGGCTTCCAGTCCTGCTGGATTGCAGGCTGACAAACGCGCACACTGATGTGCCAAGGCCATGCGGTTTTCCGACAACGCCCATTGGTGCAAGGCTTGCAATGCCTCTGGCACAGGTGCCAAAGTGCCACCCCCCACCGCTTGAATGCTGCACAAAGCAGCATCCTCAGGGCACACTGCCAGCAGGCGCAGCAAATACAAAGGCCCGCCTGCTTTGGGACCTGTACCCGACAGGCCTTCACCGCCAAAAGGCTGAACACCCACCACGGCCCCCACCATGTTCCGATTGACATAGGTGTTGCCAGCATGCGTGCCCTGCGTGACCAACGCAATCGTTTCATCGATGCGTGAATGCACACCCAAGGTCAGCCCATAGCCCGTGTCATTGATCTGCTGCAGCAAGCTTGGAAGCGCATGACGTGCATACCGCAACACATGCAACACAGGGCCAAACACTTCACGTTGCACATCTTGCAGATTTTCAATCTCGATCAACGTGGGCACCACATACGTGCCTGTTGGTGCCTGTGCGTTGGCATGCTGAATGCGGTGTATGCGTCGACCCAGGACTTGCAGCTTTTCTACGTGGGCTTCAATGCCGTCGCGGGCTCTGGCATCGATGACGGGGCCGATGTCGGTCTCCAGCAAAGCCGGATTGCCCATCTGCATTTCAGCCATGGCACCTTGGAGCATGCGCAAAGCCCTGTCGGCCACTTCATCTTGCACACACAAGATGCGCAATGCAGAGCAGCGCTGACCTGCGGCTTCAAAGGCAGAGGCCACAGCGTCTACTACCACTTGTTCTAACAAAGCCGACGAGTCCACCACCATGCAGTTTTGCCCACCCGTCTCTGCAATCAAAGGCACCACCTGCCCATGGCGATTCAAGCGTTTGGACAAAGTGAGTTGCAAAACCTTGGCAGTTTCTGTTGAACCTGTGAACAAGACGCCTTGCACGCGTGCGTCCTGAACCAGTGCATGGCCCACAGTCTGGCCCAGTCCTGGCAGCAGTTGCAGCGCCGCCTTCGGAACGCCAGCTTGCCACAGCAACTGCACCGCCAGCGCTGCAATGCCGGTCGTCTGCTCTGCGGGTTTGGCCAGCACCGTATTGCCTGCCGCCAAGGCTGCAGCAACCTGCCCCATGAAAATGGCCAAGGGGAAATTCCAAGGACTGATGCACACCACGGGTCCTAAAGCTTGGTGTGTGGCATTGTTGAAATCACGTCGCACTTGCATGGCGTAGTAGCGCAAAAAATCAACCGACTCACGATGTTCGGCCACTGCATGCGCCCATGTTTTGCCAGCTTCCAAAACCAACAAGCGCATGCAAGGCAATGCGTCTTGTTCGAGCAACACCGCGGCTTGTTCTAATGCATCGGCACGGTCAGATGGCGATGTTTGTGACCACGTTGGCGCAAAGGCATCGGCCGCTTGCAATGCATGCTCAATGTCTTGCGCACTGGCATATTGCACATGGCCCAGAACCTGTTCTGTGTTCGCCGGGTTCACCATCTCGCGAAGCTCGGCACCTTCAGCGACGCCAATGATCAGTGGCTGCACCCTCAAAGGCGCTGCAGTGTGTGACATCCCTTCCTGAAACCACGCCAGCGTGGGTTCATGGCTCAGGTCCCAGCCTTTGGCATTCAATCGCCCAACGCCATGAGCACCACAAGCACCCTCAGCACGATACAAGTGCAAAGGCAATGGAATTTTGGGATGAGGCTGACCCGCGGCCAAGTTCTGCGCTGTGGCCTCGTGCGTTGTCAACATCACAGGGTCTCGAACCAAGTCGTCCAACGGCACGGAGGCATCGGCCATGCGATTCACAAATGAACTGTTGGCGCCGTTTTCTAGCAGACGGCGCACCAAATAAGCCAGCAGGGTTTCATGGGTGCCCACCGGGGCATAAATTCGGCAGGGTCGGTCCAGCCGCTGCGATCCCACCACTTGCAAATACAAAGGTTCACCCATGCCATGCAAACATTGAAACTCGTACTGACCTGTTTCATAAGCACCGCAGACCTCTTCGGCCATGCTCACAATGCTGGCCACGGTTTGTGCATTGTGGGTCGCAAATTGCGGATACACCACAGCCACAGCACCCAACAACTTGCGGGCGCATGCCAAGTAAGACACGTCGGTGTGATGTTTGCGCGTGTAGACGGGGTAATCGCTTTGCCCCTCCATCTGCGCGCGTTTGATTTCGGTGTCCCAATAAGCCCCCTTGACCAAACGGACCATCAACCGATGGCCTGAGCGCGTGGCCAAATCGACCAAAAAATCCACCACGCCAGGGCAGCGCTTTTGATAGGCCTGAATCACAAAGCCAATGCCGTGCCAACCTGCAAGTTCTGGCGCGAAGCACAAGGCCTCTAACAGGTCCAAAGAAATTTCTAAGCGATCACACTCTTCAGCGTCAATGTTCAAGCCAATGTTGTATTGCTTGGCCAACAACGTCAATTGCAAGACACGGGGAAGCAACTCGGCCATCACGCGCTCCTGCTGCGCTCGGCTGTAGCGAGGATGCAGTGCCGACAACTTGATCGAAATGCCTGCACCTTGGTACACGCCTTGCCCCTTTGCAGCCTGACCCATGGCATGAATGGCATCTTCATACGATTGGAAATAGCGCTGCGCATCGGCCGCCGTCAACGCAGCCTCGCCCAGCATGTCGTAGGAATAGCGAAAGCCTCGCGCTTCCATGTCTTTGGCCCGCACCAAGGCTTCGTGAATGGTTTCGCCAGTCACAAACTGCTCGCCCAACATCTGCATGGCCAACTGCATGCCACCCCGTATCAAAGGCTCGCCTTGTTTGCCGATCAAGCGTGTGAGTGCGCCCAGCAGCTGCCCCTCGTTGTGCGTGGCCACCAATTTGCCCGTGAGCACCAAGCCCCAAGACGCCGCATTCACAAACAGGGCACTGCTTTGACCGATGTGCTGTTGCCAATTCCCACCGCCGATCTTGTCGCGGATCAGTGCATCTCGCGTTGCAGCATCCGGGATGCGCAACAGCGCTTCGGCCAAGCACATCAGGGCCACGCCCTCTTCACTCGACAAGGCATATTCCTGCATCAAACTCTGCACCCGGCCTGCACGCCCCGTAGGGCCTGGCCCCTCTCGCATGCCTTGAATCAACTGCCGGGCCAAAGCATCGGCCTTGTCGGCTGCATTGCGACTGAGGCAAGCCTGTGCCAAAAGGGGCGCCATGGCCTCGGCCTCAGGCAAACGGGTGGCCTGCGAAATGGCCTGACGCAAAGGTGAACGAGGGGTCATGTGGGTCTCCATGGGCAAGGCCCATTGCCTGCCCCATCAGACGCCATGATCCTGATTTAAAGCAGAATATTTATCTATAAATTATTTAAATAACTGCATAATATTCAGCATGAACACCGCTTTACAAGACATTGACCGCATTGACCGTCGCATTTTGGACGTCATGCAAAAAGACGGCCGCATCAGCAACCTCAAGTTGGCAGAACAGGTGTCGCTGTCGCCCACAGCCGTGCTGGCTCGCGTTCAACGCCTGACCAAAGACGGCTTCATTTTGGGCTACGAAGCCCGGCTCAACCCCCTCAAATTGGGCGCGGGCATGTTGGTCTTTGTGGAAGTACTGCTAGACCGCACCAGCCCGAATGTGTTCGAGCAATTCAAAGCGGCTGTTCAAGTGCGCGATGAAATCATGGAGTGTCACATGGTGGCGGGTGGCTTCGACTACCTGCTGAAAACTCGCACAGCCGACATGAACAGCTACCGTGAATTTGCCGGCAGTGTGTTGTGGCAATTGCCGGGCGTGCGCGAAACGCGCACTTATGCGGTGATGGAAGAAGTGAAAAACAGCACGGCTATTCCACTTTGAGTGCCTTCATCCGCAGCTTGAAAAGGCGCCAGGCTGTTGCTAAAAACACGCCGGAAAAGAGTCCGTAAATACCGCTGATGACCCACACGAATGTCAGCTCATTCACGATGGACATCTGCATGCCTGACATGAAGCCCACCATGAACTTGAAGGCAAAAATTCCCATGTACATCGCCAACGGTACATGGCTGCCAGGCAATTGGAACTTTGCCGACTCTGCGTCGTAAAGAACAGTATCCGGCAGCGGGTGCTGAGACAGTCGCCATGCTGTCAGACCACACACTCCCAGCCAAGACAGCACGGCAGGTAGCAATGAATCAGTCTTCAGATATTGCGTCACCAACGATGACACTGCCATGAAGGTCATGGCAATGGGAACGATGATGGGCACACGCCATCGCACCCAACGATCTTTGCGAGCCGACAGGCCCAACCACAGCAGTGCGGCCAGGATAAAGAAGACCCAAACGGGAATATGTTTAACAAAGATCATGTTTGATTCTAGTTGTGATCACACATCTCATTTAACGCCACTTAATCAATTATGATTTTTAGAACTTTATAAGGCGTCATTTTGGAACTCACATGGCTTTCTGATCCCCTCCTCCTTTATGCACTCACACTGACCAGTTTGTTGGCTGTAGGCATCATTTACCTGATGGCAAGGATAGTGCTGAAGCACCGACGACGGCTTCAAAGCCTGCTGATTGAACGCAAATTCGTGACTTTGTTGAATCAAGCCATCGCTCAATCCAAGCCAGATGAGCTTGAATCTAAAGGCCTTTCTTCAAGCCTGGCGCAAATCAATTTGCTGATTGATTTGTATAAAAAGGACATTGCCAATGGATGGATGCGGTTGCTAGAGAATACGCCACCAGACCAGCGCAATCGCTACACCGAGATTGCAAAGCAAACCCGCATGGTGCAATGCATACCACATTGCCTGTATGAAGAAGGCTTGGCAGAACGCTGCATCGCACTCGAAGCAATTGGTTTATCAGGCTTTGAAGATTTCGCAGTAGAAGCTGAAAAATTTGCCAGAACAAATGGTGTTGCCCCCTATGCCTGCATTGCGCTGGCTCGTTTGAAAACAGTGAACGCTTTACCCACCATCCTGGCGTCTTATGAACTGGGTGCACTCTCTACCACCCAGGCACTCTCGGCCATTGCCGAAATACCAACGCAGCAAGTGTCCAAAGCACTTCAAGACGGCCTCCCAACCCCCATTCCCGCATCACTTGCGACATACCTGGAGGCTTAAGTGATGGACTACACCTCGATCATCTCATCCACCGTTCGCGGCATGGAGTATTTTTTTCATGCCCATTTGTTGTTGGCATTGCTCAGCTACATCGTTGTGACAGCACTTTTAAGAAAGCACATGCACCACCTTGGCTACCGTGCCATCACGCATGAAAAAGTGCCATTCGAGAAATTCAAAGCCCCCAAAGTCAGCATCCTGATTCCCGTCTTTAACGAACTGGATGGCATCGTACAAAGTGTGCACGCATCACTTTGCTCGGACTACCCTCATTGCGAAATTCTAGTCATCGATGACGGCTCAGACGATCAGACACTCACCCATCTCAAACAACACTTTGAGCTTGAACCCATCGAACTGCCCGATGGCCAACCACTGAGTCTGACAAAGCCCACTGGCTTTTATCAATCAAAGACATACCCTCAACTTCGTGTTATTCAAAAGCCACACACAGGCAAAGCAGACAGTTTGAACGTTGGCATTCAATACAGCCAGGGCAAATACTTGTGCTGCATCGACAGCGACTCCATCATCACACCAGAGGCGCTTCGAAAACTGGTCATCAAGTTCATCAATGAACCCACCCTGATCGCCTTGGGTGGCGCCATTGCGCCTAGCAACGAAATTGTGGTGCGACATGGAGAAATTCAAAGAAAGAAATCACCACAGTCTGTTTTCATCGGCGTCCAAATCATCGAATATCTGCGCTCCTTCACGGCATGGCGAACAGGTTGGTCTTATTTGGATGGACTTCTCATCATTGGCGGCGCACTCACCATCTTTGACAAATCGGCAGTGATGAAAGTGGGCGGTTACAAAACCGAAGCTTCTTGTGAAGATTTAGAAATTATTCTGACACTCCATGAGTACCATTTGAAGAACAATATTCCCTACAAAATCTGGACCATTCCCGATGTCATTTGCTGGACCCGCGTTCCTAAAACCAAAACTGACTTAAAACGCCAACGCATTCGCTGGATGTGGGGCGCCTTGCAAAGCCTCAGCTGGCACAAACAGTTGATGTTCACTCACAAGAGTCCCTTGATTGGTTGGTTCGCTTTTCCTCACATTGTGTTCATTGAAGCTTTTGCACCAGTTGTAGAACTGCTGGGTTTGATCTCTCTTTGGACCTGTGTTTTGGCCGGCCTGCTGTCTTATCCCTCGTTCATCATTTACGGCTTGCTCATCTTTGCCTTGAGTGGCTTCTACTCTTGGTACGCCATTGCCACCAATGACCATTACATCGACAGCTTTCAATCACTTCGGCAAATCCTCAGACTGGGTGTGATTGGCCTCATTGAGCCTATCGGTTATCGGCAACGCGATGCTTATTGGCGAATGATTGGCTGGTGGCGGTGGATGCGAGGCACACCCATTAAGTGGTAAGTACGTATCAAGTTTAAGACGACTTCTTCCCAAGGGTTTTTCCTGATGTATTTAGTTTCCAATGGAAACTAAATTAATGTCCATAGGAAATTACTTAACCCAAAGGAGATGGTATGTCGAGATTACAAAGGCTTAACAGCTTGACGGTTGTCAGCGGCCTTGCGCTGTTGATAGCCGGCTGCGGCGGATCGAGCGAAGTCGTGCTGTCAGCCGCAACACCCGCGAAGCTTCAGTCTTGTACCGACTTGGTCGGAAAAATCAAACTGGCCAATACCAGCATCACGTCGACCGAGCTGGTCGCCGCTGGGGCACTTTCAGTAACGGGTGTGACCAACATACCAGAACACTGCCTGGTAAAGGGCAAGATGAATGAGCGTGTCAGCACCGTAGACGGCAAAGCCTACGCCATCGGTTTTGAAATGCGTTTGCCTACCGATTGGAATGGCCGATACTTCTATCAAGCCAATGGCGGCATCGATGGCAGCGTGGTCACCGCAACAGGCCCCAACAGTGGGGGCGCCCCCACCACCAATGCCCTCAAAATGGGCTTCGCTGTCTTGAGCTCTGATGCAGGCCACTCTGGCCCACCATGGTGGGGCCTGGATCCACAAGCACGTTTGGACTATGGCTATCAAGCGGTGGGCAGCCTAACCCCCATGGCCAAAGATCTGATCAAAGTGGCGTATGGCAAAGCGCCCGATCGTTCCTATTTCGGCGGCTGCTCCAATGGCGGCCGTCATGCCATGGTGGCCGCCACTCGCTACGCCGATCAATACGATGGCATTTTGGCAGGCGCACCAGGCTTTCACTTACCCAAAGCGGCCACTGCACAGCTGTGGAAAGTTCAGCAATACGCCAGTATTGCAAGCAGCACCATTGCAACTGGTGCTGACGCAGGTCAACCCGACATCACCACAGCTGTCACGCCAGACGAATTCAAATTGATTGGCAACAGCATCACCGCCAAATGCGACGCTTTAGACGGTGTCAAAGATGGCATTGTGTCTGATATCAAGGCTTGCCAAACCACGTTCAACCTTGCCACAGACGTTCCCACTTGTACCGGTGCGCGCGATGGCACATGCTTAACCTCTGCTCAAAAAACGGTGGTCAGCAATATTTTTGCGGGTGCGAAAAATAGCAAAGGCGAATCAACCTATTCCAACTTTTACTATGATCCAGGTGTTGCCGGCAGCAACCATTCTTACTGGCACTACACTGCGTCGACACAACTCGATCCAGGTGCAACAGCGTTCATTTTCACAACGCCTCCGTCTTCACTCGGCGCCTTTTTGAGCACCACGGGTTTGAAGTACGGCTTGGGTTTCAACATGGACACCGATTACGCCAAAATCTTTGCAACCAACGCAACCTACACAGAATCACCTTGGTCTTACATGACACCCCCCAACGAAACCGAATTGTCCAAGTTGCGTGACCGCGGTGCGAAATTGATGGTCTACCATGGTGCAGCCGACCCCATCTTCTCTGCAGCTGACACGACCAAATGGTATGACGCATTACAGACAGCCACGGGCGGTACGGCTGGCAAGTTTGCACGTTACTTCATGGTGCCAGGCATGAACCATTGCTCTGGCGGTCCCGCAACTGACCAATTCGACATGCTCTCCAAACTGGTTAGCTGGGTTGAGGGTGGCACTAGCGCGCCAGACACTGTAACGGCCAATGCACGCGGTGCTGGCTCTAATGTGGTGAACACTGAAGTGCCTAGCACTTGGTCTGCAGCTCGCTCCCGCCCTTTGTGCGCTTATCCGAAAGTTGCCAAATACAACGGCTCGGGTGACATTGAAAGCGCCAGTAGCTTTAGTTGTCAGTAAGAAGAACTTCCATTGAGTTCAAAAGAAGCCCGATTCGTCGGGCTTCTTTTTTGAGAGATTCTCTGTGCCAAAATCGCGCCATGCGAAAAATCAACCAATCTGAAGTTCCTGTAGATTATGTCGACACTTCATTTCTGAAGGGTTTACTGGGCTACAACACGCGCCGGGCCACTCTCATGATTTTTGAGCGCTTTGATGAGCGCGTGGCTGAATACGCGTTGACGCCAGTCGACTTTTCCGTGCTTTGCCTCATTGGTCGCAACCCCAACATCACCCCCAGTCAACTGTGCAGTGTGTTAGCACTGCTCCCGCCGAATTTGGCGAAAATCTTGAAGCGGTTTTCTAAAAGAGACTTGATACAAAGGGTGAATCCAGCGTCTGACAAGCGCGCTGTCATGCTCAGCCTTAGTCCTGAAGGCAAAAAACTTCTGAAGAAAGTTGAAAAAATCATTGTCGATTTAGAGCGTGAAGCCGCCAGCCAGTTAACCGACAAGCAACTGGCTGTGCTCATGGAATCTTTGCAAAAGGTGTATTCGCAATTTAGATAATGCAGTCATCTACTGGGCGTTCGCATGCATTGTCAGCAATACCTCGCACTAATCACTGTCAAATTAGTTGCACATGCAAACTCGCAGCTAGCATTGCAAATGAAAGCCTATCTGCGCAACCAATTTGAATTCCTAGGCATTCAAACACCAACGCGCCGATCTATCTATAAAGATTTACCCAAACTCCCCCAGGACGCCAAACTGCTATTGCAAATTGCCAATCAACTTTGGCAAAAACCAGAACGTGAATTTCGGTATGTCGCCTGCGACTTGCTCATCAAAAATGCAAACGCATTCACTCTAGAAGATTTACCCGCTATTCAAAAACTGCTTCAAACAGATTCATAGTGGGAAACCGTAGACAGTCTCAGTAGAGCCATTGGTGACATCGAGTTGAACGATAAGCTTCAAAACCGAGACAGTCAAAATGTCATGGATGAATGGCTGTTGAATTCAGATTTTTGGGTACGGCGATCAGCCATGATCCATCAACTGGGGTGGAGGCAGCACACAGACAGACTGTCACACTACGCGATGCAGCTTTCAGGTGAATCTGAGTTTTTTATTCGCAAAGCAATTGGTTGGGCTTTCAGGGATTATTCAAAGCACGATCCAGTCTTTGTGCGTTCGTTCATGGATAAAAACGGCGCTTCGTTTTCCCATCTGACGGTCAGCGAAGCTACGAAAAACTTAAAGCAATAAGTTTGGGTCAAGCGTTGACGCTGAAAAAATTTGATGCATTACAACGCGACATTGCGAAAAAGCGTGGCACAAATCTCAACCCAGACAGATTTTCATCTCAACAAAAACGCAAGCACTCTTTCGTTGAAAACATCTGGTTGCTCAAAGTAAGCTGAGTGCGCCGCATTGTCCACAACCGTGAGCTCAGAATTTGGAATGAGCCGCTGTACCTCTTGCATGATGTCAATCGGCACAATGGGGTCTTCTCTCCCGACCAACAACAAAACGGGGCAGGCAACGTCTTTCAACTGCGCCATGGGAGTCAGGGCTTCGCCAGTGTTCAAGTTGTTCATCGCAGCCTTCCATTCGTTTTCTGGAATGCTGTGTGCACTGGGGTTGAAATGATTAATTTGCGCATACAAAGCAGCATGCGCAGGCTTATTTTTCAAAAACCATTGTCCTAAGGAGCGCTGCTCAATGGCCATACCGGCGACAGCACGTAATCGGTCATGGATGATTTGGACCTGCCTTGGGTGATCAAGGGCCATGGAGGTGTCACACGCCACAAAAGATTTGATACGCCTCGGATGCTGCAATGCAGATTTCAGTCCAATCATGCCGCCCAATGACTGCCCCACAATGCTGGCTTGATCAATTTTTTCATGGTCTAAAACAGCCAGTAAGTCATTGACGAAATTGGGCAGCGTAAATTCTGCGGCGGGGGCAACAGAACGGCCAAAGCAACGAATGTCCATCAAAATGCAGGTGAAATGAGCCTTGAACACTGGCAGTTGCTGCCACCAAGTTGCACCATTGGAGCCTGCACCGTGCAAGAAAACCACTGCAGGACCCTGGCCATGACGTTCATAGTAAATGTGACGACCATTCGAAGAAATAAATGGCATGGTCAGTTCGCTTTCAAGTTCAATGCTTTGATCAAGCTGGTCCACCGTTCAGTATCGCTCTTGACCAATTGTGTATAGGACTCAGGACTCAAAAACATGGGGATCATGCCTTCAGCTTCTAATTGCGCCATCAGAGCAGGTTTGCTCAGTGCATTCATCACTTCGGCATGGAGCTTTTTCACAATAGCGGGCGGCGTGCCTTTGGGAGCAGACAAACCAATCCATGATGTCACAGTAAGCGATTTGTAGCCCAGTTCAGCAAATGTGGGCACCTCTGGGTGTGTTTTTGTGCGTTTGTCACTTGAAACCGCCAGAACTTTAAGCTTGCCCGATTTCACATGAATGTCTGCGCCTGAAGGTGGCAGCACAGTAATGGGCAGCACACCACCTAAAACGTCTTGCAATGCGGGTGCACCCCCTTTGTAGGGCACATGCGTTAACTGCGTCTGGGTCGCTCTTTGCAGCAACTCCATCAGTAGGTGACCTGTACTGCCAGCACCCGAAGTTGCATAGTTCAACTTGCCGGGTTCTCTTTTGGCTCGATCAAGTAATTCGGCCAAACTGTTAATGCCTGAATCGGCACGAACAACCAACCACTGTGCGCCTTCACCCAAACTCACGATGTGAGAAAAGTCACTCACAATATCAAAGGGCACGTTGTCATACAAACTGGAAGCCATGGTGTTGACCATGCCGGTCATGGTGATGGTGTAGCCATCTGGTGCTGAACGAGCGCCGGCCAAAGCGCCCACGATGTTGCCCGCACCTGGACGGTTGTCAATCACCACAGGTTGTTTCAGCAATTGCGAAAGCTCTTGTGCGATGGGTCGAATTGTGCGGTCATAAGCACCGCCGGGTGGCGTTGGCACAATGATTCTGACCGGCCGGTTCGGCCAATCTGTTTGCGCTGCAGCTTGCCCCATCATCGTCCCTGCAACTACAAAGGCTGTCAGTGCACGACCAAGTATGTTCTTCATAAGATGTCCTACTGTGTTTGTTGTGTTTTTTCATCGCCATTGATCAGCCACCTCAACTGTGGCTCTAATTGACGCCATTCAATGCCAGAAGCCATATGACCGTATGGACTGTCAATTTCCACATACCGATGTGGAACCTTCAGGGAATTCACAAGTGCAGTGGTTTTAGGATTTGGCGGGAAAATTGCATCGGTGGTACACACCATCAACAACAAGCGCGCTTGCAGCTCATTCATTCGAGCCTCCACGTTGAAAGACTCAGCAGCACCTGCCAATGCCACAAGGGTATAGGGATCAAACTTTGAGGCCCAATCGCGACAAGGCTTTGCCAGCATTTCTTGGCGCTTTAAAGCGTCGGGCTCGCGATCTTCGTAGAGTCTTTCTAGCCCGTAATTTCGCATGGTTTGCATGCGAATTTCAAACAAAGTTTCGGGCATGCCGCCAAATTGCGGATACAAACCATCTCGCCATTCCGGACTTGATTTGAGTTTGTCCAATTGCGACTGCGCACTCAGTCCATCTGGATGCTTCAAACCAGAAACAATGACGCCCGCTGCATCGACCATGTGAGGATAGGCAATGGCCCATTGCAAGGCTTGCCATCCGCCATAGGAGGGCCCCACCACTGCGCGCAGGTGATTCACACCCATACTTTTCAAAAACTGATGTTGCACCCCAACAATATCGGCCATGTTGATATCGGGGAATTCTGGTCCCCAAGGCATGCCCGTTTCAGGATTGATAGATTGAGGACCTGTTGTTCCAAATGACGAGCCCAACATATTGGTACACACAATAAAGTATCGGTCTGTGTCCAATGGACGACCTGGCCCTAATAAATTAGCCCACGAGCCCTCTGCGGTATGGTGATTCAGTGACAACATCGATGGGCCACTGGTATAGCCATGAGTCACCAAAATCGCATTGCTGCCATCGGCATTGAGGTGGCCATGGCTGACATACGCGACTTGCACGTCGCGTAAAACTTTGCCACTGTGCAAGGCGAAATCACCGATGCCATGCGTTTCAAAAGAATGTGTCGTCATTAATCTGCCTTGATATTGGCCGTGCGAATCACTTGACTCCACTTGGTCGTTTCGTCTTTGACAAACTGTGTAAATTGAACGGGATTTGATCCAACAATTTGAGCACCTGTGGCTTCCTGCTTTGCACGCAAGGGGCCTGCAACAGCCTTCACGGTCGCAGCGTGCAATTTTTCAATGATGGCTGCGGGTGTGTTCTTTGGCGCACTGATACCTGCCCACGCAGTGGCTTCAAAGCCAGGGAATCCGGACTCTGCCACTGTGGGCAGTTGAGGAAACATTGGATTGCGTTGCGCGCTGGTAATAGCCAATGGAACCAATCGCCCGCTTTGCTGATGCGGAATGACAGCATCCTGATTGATGAACATCAGGTCAACTTGTCCGCTGAGCAAATCATTCATGGCGGGTGCGCCACCGCGATAAGGGATGTGAAGAATGGACACACCTGCTCGTTGCTTCAGTAACTCCATGGACAAATGCCCAGAGCTGCCATTACCGGAACTTGCATAGCTGAGCTTGCCAGGGTATTTTTTCGCATGCTGCAACACATCGGCCAAACTTTTGAAACCTGTAGATGGGTTCACAACCAATATGTTTGAACCTGCCAACATTTGGGTAATGTGTGCAAAATCTTTGGTAATGTCAAAGCTCACTTTGGGCAGCAAAGCAGGTGCCGTAGCATTTCCTATCCAAGACATCATGAGCGTATGGCCATCGGGAGCCGCACGCAGCATGGCCTCAGCTGCCAGTGTGCCGCCAGCGCCAGGTCGGTTGTCGATGACCACTGGCTGACCCAAGTCCTTGCTCAGTTGTTCTGCAACTTGTCTGGCCAGCACATCCGACGAGCCGCCCGGAGGTGCCGCCACGATGAGTTGCACCGGTCGCGTTGGGTAAGGCACGGACTGGGCCAAAACATGAAGCGGCAAAAGCGCACTGGCAAGGCCCGCCATGAACCGCCGACGCATGCGCGCATCTGATTGAACAGGTACCTGAAATGTCATCGTTGTCTCCGGAACTATGTTTGAGACATTGTGGCCATGAGAATGCGCATGTCCAATTAAATAGGCCCGTTTGGCATTAGACTTTCTAATACCATGAAGCCAACAGCCTCCGTTCTATTACAACGCTTGCTCAGCCGAGGCAAGTTTCGCCATGTTCAGGTATTGCTGAAGTTGGCCGAACTCGGCAGCCTCAAACGCGCGGCAGATGCCATGGGCATGACGCAGTCGGCTGTGACACAAACATTGGCCTATTTGGAGCAATTGCTAGAGACTCCCCTTTTTGAACGGCACGCCAAAGGTGTTCGTCCAACACCTGTCTGCGAAGACTTGTTGCCTGTGGCAAGACAACTTTTTCAGGGTCTGGCACAAGGTGCCGAAGTCTTGGCTGTCCATCAAGAGGAAGACCAAGAAACAGTCAGACTGGCCGCATCGGCAGCCGCAATCAATGGCATTTTGGTGGGGGTGCTAGGCCATCTGCAGAAGGGTGCACCCGGCATTCAAGTGATCTTGAACGAGATGGAGGGCAATGACCAATTAATGGCGATCGCCCGATCAGCGGTTGACATGGTGGTATGCCGACGCCCTCCAGAGATGCCGGAAGCTTGGCAATTCACACCTCTGATTTCAGACCGGTTGGTCATTGTTTGCAGACCTCAGCACCCGCTTCTGAAACTTAAAAAGATAGACCGCAAAACCTTGGCGCGCAGCGAATGGCTTTTGATGCCAACAGGCTCCGCAGCCCGCGAACTGTTTGACCAGCAAATGGAAACAAATTTGCATGAATTGAAAACATTCCCGTTGATTACGCGGGTACTCACACCCATTGCGTCTTTGCTGCGCGAACGCAACTTGCTGTGCCAAATACCATTGAGTGTGGTCAAACACCTGATTGATCGCGGTGAATTGAAGGCACTGCACTTTCCACAAGAGGATCAATTAGAACCACTGGGACTGTTAACACCCGAACGTGACCCCAAAAGATCAGTGATCAAACTTTCGGAATTTCTGCAGCAATATTTGGTGACATCAGACTCAAAAAATGTCACTTAACGTTGGACGCCACTGTTCAGCAAAACAATGAAAAAACAGGCCAAGAAGACCGTTTCAAAGACCATCAATGCCACGGGCTTCCAACCCACACTGACGATGTCTTTTAAATGTGTTTTCATCCCAATGGCGGCCATGGCCCCCACCAAAAAAACACGCGACAGTGAATGACCGGTGTTCACCACAATTTCTGGCAAAGGCCACACACTGTTCACCGCCATCAGTACCACAAACAAGACGGCAAACCAAGGCAATAAAGGCGGCCGCTGAGGAGTTTGGAAAGCTTGCACCCCACCGTCTTGCGCAACGGGGGTGCTGCGGGTTAACCAAGCGGCCACCAAGATCACCGGAACCAACATGGCCACGCGCATGAGTTTGACCACAGTGGCGGTATCGCCAGTTTGCTGGCCCATGCTGTAGCCTGCGCCCACCACTTGCGCCACATCGTGGATAGTGCCGCCCAAGAACACGCCAGCCTGAACGGGGTCCAAGCCCAACCAACCCACCAAAATGGGATAGCCCACCATGGCAATGGTCGACAGCGTGCTGACACTGATGACCACAAACAAAGTGGCCCGATCTTTTTGTGGATGATGTGGAAATGCGGTGGCAATGGCCAACGCAGCAGAAGCACCACAGATGGCCACAGAGCCGCCGGACAAGAAACCAAAGAAGGTTTTAAAACCCATCCATTTGGCCATCACAATGCCCAGCACGATGGTGCAGGTGACCGCCAAGACCACCATCAACACGGGCTGCCAGCCCAAGGTTTGCACTTGGTCTGCCGTGATTTTGAGGCCCAGTAAAGCAACGCCCCAACGCAGAATTTCTTTGGCAACAAACTCAATGCCTGGCTGAGACCTTGTCTCTTTCGATAAAAAATTCAGCGCCATGCCCAACAGCAAGGCAAACAGCATCACAGGTGCTTGGTAGTGTTCTGACAAAAAGAGCGCAGCTGTGGCCACTACAGCGGACAAGCTGACGCCTGGCCACAGAACCTGTGCTCGGTTTTTCTTTGTGTGCAGCCAAGCCTGTGCAACAAGCAAGCGACTCACTGGTTGATTTGAATGTTGAACTGTTTCACGATGGCAGCATTGCGGTCAAAGTCGAGCTTGACCGTTTGCGCCATTTGGGCAAGATTGGTATCTTCTGAAGGCTCGAAACCATTGGCCACCACACGTTCTTTGAATTTGGGATTCATCGCGGCCGTGCGAATGGCTTTGTGAATTTTTTCAGCCAAGTCAGGAGACACATTGGACGAGGCGATGATGCCCATCCAATTGGAGAAATTCAAATCAGGGTAGCCCAATTCGGTCATGGTTGGCACCTCTGGCAATTGACTCAATCTGCTTTTGGAGGCCACGGCATAGGCTTGCACTTTGCCGGTGGAAATCAAATTACGGGAGGTGGCATAGCCATCGAACATCACGGGAATTTGTCCACCCATCACTTGTGCCAAGGCGGGCGGCGAACCCAAGAACGGCACGTGTTGCAAATCCAATCCCGCTTTTTGATTCAGGATCATGCCCACGTAATGCGAAATTGTGCCGGTGCTATAGGACGCAAAACTGAGGTTGCCTGGATTTTTCTTGGCATACGCCATGAAACTGTTGAAATCTTTGGCAGGCACATTGGGTGCGGCAATCATGACCAAATTACCACGCGCCACAAAACCCACAGGGCGCACGTCTTTCAAGGGGTCAAAGCCGGTTTTCATCACGTGCGGAATTTCTGTGAGCACGTTGCTGGCTGTCACCATCAAGGTTTGGCCATCGGCCGGTGCTGCACGCATGGCTTGAACGGCAATGGCACCGCCAGCACCAGGTTTGTTTTCAACCACCATGGGTTGTCCAATGTCGGCAGAGAGTTGGTCGGCCAACAAACGGGCAATCACATCGATGTTGCCACCTGCTGGTGCAGGCACCAACAATTTAACGGGCTTGTCGGTCCACGCCATTGCAGCGTGTGACAGCAATGCACCTGCCAAGACCGTCAGTGCTTGGCGTTGAAATTTGCGAATTTGTGAAAACTTGAACATCGGTGGTCTCCTGATGAGTTGTTCTGAAATCGGATGTGGCGATTGTTCAGATTGTCTGTGCGAGACATTTATCCGTTGACGACAGTCAATTATCTTTCCATGTCACATCGGGTTCTCCCTGACCTCGGATGGAGCTCACACGCAATTGACACCCTGTCGTTAAATGCTAAATCAAAGTCGTGAATTGGCAAACGAACAAATGCAAGTGGTGGCACCATTTTGAGAACCAGCCATGCAACCGGAGACACCTCATGCGCATTGAACCTTTAACCTGCGCCATTGGCGCGCAATTGCACGATGTCAGCTTAGGCGACGCTGTGCGAGACGACGCTTTGTTCAACGAGATTTATGCCGCCTTGCTGAAACACAAGGTGCTTTTTTTGCGTGATCAAACTTTGGACAAATTGTCTCGCCTTGATCACATGGCCTTCGCACAACGCTTGGGAGAATTGGAGACGCATCCGATGGTGCCCAGTCACCCAGAAGCACCCGGATTGGTGCAAATTTACAAAAACCCCGACAGCCCCATCGACCGCTATGAGAACTCATGGCACACCGATGGCACCTGGCGCCCTGCCCCGGCGTTGGGATGTGTGCTGCGCTGCATTGAGTGCCCTCCCGTGGGCGGCGACACCATTTGGGCCAACATGGCATTGGCCTACGAAAAGTTACCACAGCACATCAAAGACCAGATTCAAGGCCTGCGCGCTAACCACAGTTTCCATTCTTCATTTGCAGCGGCCATGCCTGAAGAAAAACGCCAGGCCATGCGCACGCAATACCCTGACTCAGAACATCCTGTCATTCGCACGCACCCTGAGACGCAAGAAAAGGTGTTGTTTGTGAACGGTTTTACCACGCACTTTGTGAACTACCACAACAAACAAAATGTTCGCTACGGTCAAGACTACAACCAAGTCGGTGGTGACCTGATGCAATACCTGATCAGCCAAGCCTACGTGCCAGAGTACCAAGTGCGTTGGCGCTGGCAGCCTTACAGCGTGGCCATTTGGGACAACCGCGCCACGCAACATTACGCCGTGATGGACTACCCACCATGCCACCGAAAAATGGAACGCGCCGGCATTGTCGGCAGCGTTCCCTACTGAAAATTTTTAGAAATTCATTGAGGAAATTTATGAGTCGAGTGATTCGCTTTCACCAAATTGGTGGACCAGAAGTCTTGAAACTGGAAACCGTTGAAGTGGGTGCACCAGGCCCCGGTCAAGCCAGGGTCAGACACAGCCACATTGCCGTCAACTTCATTGATGTGTATTTCCGCACAGGCCAATACCCCGTGCCCAGCTTCCCCAGCGGATTGGGATCCGATGCCGTGGGCGTTGTGGAAGCTGTGGGTGAAGGTGTCAGCGACATTCGTGTCGGTGATCGCGTAGGCTACTTGCTCGGCCCCTTGGGCGCTTATGCCGATGTGCGCGTGATGCCTGCAGATGTGTTGATTCCACTGCCCGATGGCATCTCGGACAGCACCGCCTCTACACTCATCATGAAGGGCATGACAGCACAATATTTGTTCCGTCAGGTCTACCCTCTCAAGGGCGGTGAAACCATTCTGTACCACGCAGCGGCTGGCGGTGTGGGCTTGATTGCATGCCAATGGGCACGCGCCTTGGGCGTCAACATGATTGGCGTGGTCAGCAGCGATGAGAAAGCGGCCATTGCCAAAGCCCATGGCTGCGCGCACACCATTGTGAGCACGCGTGAAGACATTGCCCAACGCGTGATGGAAATCACGGACGGTCAAGGTGTTCCCGTGGTCTTTGACTCTGTCGGCAAAGACACTCTGCAAGCCTCGCTTGCCAGTCTGCAAGCGCGCGGTACGCTGGTCAGCAACGGCACCAGCTCTGGGCCAGTCAACATTGATTCGCGCATGCTGGCTGTGAAGTCTCTGTGGCTCACCCGCCCTGCCATGGTTCATTACGCCAAGCCTCGCGCGCACATGCTCGACATGGCCAAAGAATTGTTTGACAACGTACTGGCAGGCCACATTGTGAGCGAACCTAGCCATGTGTTTTCACTCACCGAAGCGGACCAAGCGCACCGCTTGTTGGAGTCACGCAAATCGACGGGTGCGATTGTGCTCATGCCCTGAACACCCCTTGTTTAAAACCCTCATTCACATTCCTTGTTTGGAGCATTTATGAATTTCCTCGACGGTCATCTTTTCCCTGAAAACCAAGACAAACTCATCATCACAGCAGCGCCCTACGGCCCTGAGTGGATTCCCTCCGATTACCCAGAAGACATTCCCGTCAGCATGGAAGACCAAATTCAAAAAGCGGTCGATTGCTACAACGCTGGGGCAACCGTTTTGCACTTGCATGTGCGTGAAGCCGATGGCTCGGGTTCTAAACGACTGTCCAAATTCAACGAGCTGATTGCGGGTGTTCGCCAAGCAGTGCCCGACATGGTGATTCAAGTCGGAGGTTCCATCTCGTTTGCGCCAGAGTCTGATGGTGCCATCGCCAAGTGGCTGTCGGATGACACCCGCCACATGTTGGCCGAGCTTTCGCCCAAGCCTGACCAGGTCACTGTGACCGTCAACACCACGCAAATGAATGTGCTGGAGCACATGGACGAGCGTGATTTTGCAGGAACCTCGCTGGGCACGCCCAATGGCCGCCGCGCTTTCAGTGAAATGGTCGTGCCCTCCAACCCTGCTTGGTTTGAAGAGCACATCCGCCGACTCAGTGCAGCAGGCATTCAGAGTGCATTTCAGTTTTACAACATCAACAGCTATGAAACCGTTGAGCGCTTGATTCGCCGCGGCGTCTACAAAGGTCCACTGGTGATGAACTGGGTGGCCATCAGCGGCGGCATGGATGCGCCCAACATTTACAACATGGCCAATTTCTTGCGTGCCATTCCAGATGGCGCCAAATTGACAGTGGAAAGCAGCATGCGCAATGTGTTGCCCATTAACATGATGGGCATGTCCATGGGCTTGCATGTTCGCTGTGGCATTGAAGACAATCTTTGGAATCAAAAGCGCACGGGCCGCATGAGCACCGTCGAGCAAATCAAACAGTTGGTGCGCGTGTCAAACGAAATGGGCCGCGATGTGGCCAATGGCAAAGAAGCACGTGAGATTTTGCAGATTGGTGTGTTCTACGACACGGTGGAAGAAACCTTGGCAGCCAATGGCTTCTCACCCAACCGCAATGGCGGCAACCAAGGCTTCTTGCAAAAAGCCGCGTGATGCGATCAGGCACGCATGTGTGAAGGCGTGCACTGAAATTGCGCGGTGAACCAACGGTTGAAGGAGCTGGTGTTGGAATACCCCAGCAACTCAGCCACCCGCGCAAACGCATGCGAGGTGTGCTTGATGTAGCGCTGTGCCAACTCACAGCGCACATCGTTCAAGACATCTGAAAAACTCACCTGACTTTCTTCAAGACGACGTTGCAAGGTGCGCACATTCATACCCAAACCGGAAGCCACTTGATCGACATTGGCGCGGCCCATGGGCAGCAGCAAATACACCGAGCGCCGCACGTCCAACACAAAAGAACTTTGCCCCGGCTTGGGAATGGCTTCTAAAAATGATTGCGCATAACTGGCCATGGCAGGGTCTGCCATCACATTGACAGCGTCCAGGTCTGAGCTGAGACACATCAGGCCGTTGAAGTCGCTGTCAAAATGCAATCCGCATCTGAAAATCCGCTTCAAAATCTGAAGGTCTTGCGGCGCTGAGTGCGTGAAGTGCACCGCATGGGGTCGCCAGTTGGGCCCCAAGATGGCCCTGAAAATAAGAATCAGCACGCCCACCGCCATGTCGGTCGATTGAATGGCACCGCCCGCATGGTCGGTCATGATTTCTTCGCGAATCAGGGTGTACTTGCCTGCATCTTCAATGTGCATGCCCAAGGATTCATTGAGCAGATGGCGGTACTGCATGATGGTGTTCAATGCGCTGCGCATGCTGTGCTGTTGCATCAAGAGCAAACTGACCGGACCAAAATCAGACAGCACACGCGCCTCGGCCATCATCAAACCTACTGTGTCACAACCACTTTCATGGGCCGTCAGCTCCAATAGCCCCACGGCGCTGTTGACCGGAATCAATTGAGTGGGTGACACCAACATTTGACGCGTCAAGCCCACTTTGCGCAGCAAAGGTTGAACGTTGACACCCAATTTTCGGGCGACCGTTTCGTAATGGCTCAGGGCCGCAGCGCGAACCTGCATCACTTGGTGCTGCGCTTTTGACTTGTTCATCCAAACCTCCGTGCACTGAGCCGTGGCCGAAGCACTTCGAATCCACTTGTTCAATTTGACGTGAAATGCTAACTCGAAGTCGTGAATTGGCAAATCCGTTCCAACCCTGCCCACCTATAGTTTTCCCTTATTTTTTGCAATTGACCCCTCAAATTTTGGAGTTTCCCAATGGCCTTTGCCCCTGCTGTTTTGATTGTTCCTGGCTTGAGAGACCATGTAGAAGCCCACTGGCAAACCTTGCTGGCCGCAAAACTTCCGAACGTCAAGGTGGTCCCCCCGATGGGCCGTGAAGACCTTGATTGCGCCAAAAGAGTGGTGGCCATTGAGGATGCCATTGCCGGCATGCAAGGCCCTGTGCTGATCGTGGCCCACAGTGGCGGTTGCATCATGGTGGCGCATTGGGCCTTGCGCAGCCAGCACTTGGACCAGGTGTGCGGCGCTTTGCTGGCCGCTCCCCCAGACTTTGAGACGCCAATGCCCGACGGCTATCCATCGATTGCCGCATTGACTGCCGGTGCTTGGTTACCCGTGCCACGCCATCCACTGCCGTTTCGCAGCTTGGTCTGCACCAGCAGCAACGACCCTTTAGCCTCCCGAGAAAGTGCCCAGCAATTGGCGCACGCTTGGCACAGTGAAATCCTTGATTTGGGGGCAGTAGGACACCTCAATCCTGCATCGGGTTATGGTGATTGGCCCATGGCATTGGACTTGATTCACCGATTGTCAGTGCCGGCACTTTAAGGCCCTGCAAATTCAGCGCCAGCATGCAGACTTTCGTCATGAATTGATAAGTCGCTGTCGCAATTCGATAAATCAACAAACAACATGTTGAGAAAAATCAAGGCTTCAATTTCTAACGGAGACAACACATGGTTCGCACACGCAATATTTGGACACTGACCGCCTTGGCTGCAGCTTGCCTGCACGCGCAAGCTTATGACTTCCAGACCGCAGAGGGCGTGCAAGGCAAGCTCAACGGCGTACTGACCTTCGGCACACAAATCCGGATGGAAGACCCCAGCCCCAACGCTTACTCGGTGGTGGTCAGCCCCAATGTGCCTGGCATCCCTGCGGGCAAACTGGCGGGTCAAAACGGCGGTCCTAACCTGAACTTTTACAAAGGTGATGCCATCTCCACAGCCCTCAAAGGTACGGTGGACCTGGACCTCAAAAAAGACAAAGTAGGTTTGTTTGTGCGTGCCAGTGCCTGGAAAGATTTTGCGCTGGGTGAGAACAATGTGGCGTATGGCAATTTCCCCAATGCCTTCACACCCAACATCCCATTGAGTGACAAAGGTTTTGACAGCAGCTCCAAGTTCAACAACGCTGAATTGCGCGACATCTATGTCTACGGCAACAGCACCGTCGACGGCGGCAAGTCTTTGGACTACCGTTTAGGCCGTCAAGTATTGAACTGGGGTGGCTCACAACTGATTGGCGGCGGCATTGGTTCCGTCATCAACCCCGTGGACTTGCCCTCTTTGTTCCGTCCCGGTGCCCAACCCTTTGAAGGCAAATTGCCTTTGGGCATGCTGAGCGCCAAGTTGGCTGCAGGCAACGCATGGAGCCTCGAAGGATTCATGGCTTATGAACACCGCGGCAACGTCTACCCTGCTTGCGGCACTTACTTCGATGTCGCCTCGTTCATCGCAGGAGGTTGCAACATGATCTCCTTCGGTGGCAACTCAGAAAAAGGCCATTTGGCCAACAACAACTACGTGCATCGCAACCCCGACATTGAGCCTAGCAACCCCAAGCATTTCGGTTTGTCTTATGCCTTTAAAGCAGACGCATTGGACGCTGACGTCAAACTCTACGCACTCAATACAAGCAGCGTAACGCCCAGCTACCGCATGACGGTCAACGCCACCACCGTCTCCACAGCCGACACCAACTATGGTTTGATCTACCCCGACAATGTTCGCGTGTATGGCTTGTCATTCAACAAGAAACTGGATCCGGCCACGACCACCTACGGTGAGTTGGCCTATCGCGCCAATCAAGCCATCTCTTTCAATGCGTCAGACTTGTTGGCAGCCTTTTATGGCCGGAGCCCAGCTTCTTTGATGGCACTGCGCAAAGGCATCACCAGCATTCCCGTGGGCGGTACTTTTGACGCCTACGACCGCTTCAGCGTGGCCACTGGCAGCTTGGGCATGAGCAAAGTGTTCCCTCAAGCACTCAATGCAGAACGTGTGATGGTGCTGGCCGAGGTGGGCTTTAGCCACATCAATGGTTTGCCCAGCCAAGACATGATTCGTTTTGGCCGCGGTACAGCCTACGGTGCAGCGTCCTACATCAATGCCAGCGGCACCCTGACGGCCTGTGTGGACGCAGTGGGCGGCAAGCAATGTACAACCGACGGCTACACCAGCAGCAATGCCTGGGGCGTGCGTTTGTTGGCATCCGCCTCCTATCCCAATGCATGGGCTGGCGCCACACTCACCCCCTCACTCTATGTGGCCAAGGATGTCAAAGGTTACTCATATGACGGCACCTTCTCTGAAGGCCGTACCGTGGTTCGCCCTGCCCTTCGCGCCGAATGGGACAAAAAATACTACACCGATGTGCAGTACAACCGCTTCAGCGGAGGCAACTACAACTTGCTGGTGGACCGCAGCTACTTGAGCGTGGTGGCAGGCATGCGCTTCTAAGCGACTGAACTCGCCGTGTGCAAGAGGCTCCTTTCGGAGCCTCTTTTTTTATTCCATTGAAATGTTTAGATGTGGAACACGATAAAGTCCACTGACTTTCAAAATGGTGAATCCACCAGAATTTGAACCTAGGCCCAAAGGATTATGAGCAGGCTTAAGAAATAAGATCCATTACAAATCAATAGGTTAATAGCGGTCTACAGAGGTGTGGAAGCAAATGTGGAAGTACAAAACCTCACATCAATTAAATCAACCAAGCCTTCAACCTAGCACCCATCTTCTCTGCAGAAATGCCATACCTGTCGTGCAAGGTGGGCAATGCACCTGCATCCAAGTACGCATCTGGCAGCCCAATGAATTTGAACTTCTGCGGATGCACACCTTCTAGCATTAAGAGGCTAGCGACTGCTTCTCCCAAGCCACCAATCACCGAGTGATTTTCAGCAACCACCACCAAACGACCAGGACGCGAGACCTCTTTCAGGATGGTGGCAGTGTCCAAAGGTTTGATGGTGGGCACATGCAACACAGCCACATCAACTTTATCTGCCGCTAATTGCTGCGCCACTTCCAAAGAGCGCATGGTCATGAAGCCACTGGAGATGATCAAAATATCTTTGCCATCGCGCAAAGTTTTGGCCTTCCCCAATTCAAACTTGTAGTTGTACTCATCCAAAACCAGAGGCACATTACCGCGTTGCAAACGCATGTAGACGGGTCCTTGGTGTTCGGCAATCTGCGGCACAGCTTGTTCTAAATCAAGGGCATCGCAGGGGTCCACAATGGTCAAACCTGGGATGGCGCGCATCATGGCCAAGTCTTCAGTAGCTTGATGGCTAGGTCCATAACCTGTAGTCAAACCTGGCAGTGCACAGCAAATTTTGACATTCAAATTTTCTTCAGCAATGACTTGGTGAATAAAGTCATAAGCACGCCGCGTTCCAAACACGGCATACGTTGTGGCAAAGGGTGTGAGTCCCTCTTTTGCCATGCCACCAGCCGCCGCCATCAGGAGTTGCTCTGCCATGCCCATTTGAAAAAATCGCTCAGGATAAGCTTGAGCAAACAAATGCAAATCCGTGTACTTGGCCAAATCGGCAGTTAGGCCTACCACATTAGGCTTGTCTGCCGCGTATTCCACAAGTGCTTTGCCAAAAGGTGCAGCCTTTACACGCTGCCCCTCAGATGCGATCGAGGCAATCATGGCTGACGTTGTCAGACGTGGCTTTTTTTCTGTTGCGGTATTCATCTCAAGCATCCTCAAGGTTTGGATTGATCAAGCACAGCAATGGCTTGTTGCCACTCAGGTGCATCAACTCGAATAAAGTGATTTTTTTCACGTGTTTCCAAAAATGGAACACCTTTGCCCATTAAGGTGTTGCAAAGAATGACGCGTGGTTTTGCTTCTTGAAGGTTTCTTGCGGTATCGAACGCTTTGAGTACAGCAGGCAAATCATTGCCATCAACCCTCTCAACATGCCAACCAAAAGAAATCCATTTGTCTGCCAAGGGTTCGAACCCAAGGATTTTGCTAGAGGGACCATCTGCTTGCTGATTGTTAATGTCAACAATGCAAATCAAATTAGACAAACCATGGTGCGCAGCTGACATGGCGGCCTCCCATGTTGATCCTTCGTCCAACTCGCCGTCGGACATCGAGTTGTAGACAAACGCAGGATTGTTTTTGTGTCGCAGGCCCAAAGCCATTCCAACTGCAATGGGCAAGCCCTGACCGAGTGAACCACCTGAAATTTCCATGCCAGGTGTGTATGTGGCCATGCCTGACATTGGCAAGCGGCTGTCGTCACTGCCATAAGTTTCAAGTTCAGATTCTGGAATCACACCGGCTTCAATTAACGCCGCATAAAAAGCGATGGCGTAATGACCGTGCGAAAGTAAGAAACGATCACGCCCTTCCCACTCCGGCTCGTTCGGGCGAATGTTCAATGCATGGCCATATGCAACGGCCAATACATCGGCATACCCAAGGGCCTGTCCGATATATCCTTGGCCCTGCACCTCACCCATGCGGAGCGCATAGCGGCGAATTCGATATGCACATTCTTGAAGCTCTTTTAAATTTGACATTCTGTAATCTCATCAATCAGTAAATGGTCAACCAAGGCAAGTAGGCAAAGCCCAAGAGCAAGCCGATGGCCACGAGGTAGAAAGGAATCAGTTCAACCACCACATCACCAATGCGTACTTTTGCAATGGTGCTGGTAATGAACAAGGTGGTACCAATGGGTGGGTGATACAAACCAATCGAAAGATTGACGATCATCATGATGCCCAGCTGAATTGAATCCATACCAACGGCAGATGCGAGCGGCACAAACATGGGCGTTAACAACAACACTGCAGCAGGCAGATCAATGAACATGCCTGTCGCAAGCATGATCAAGTTCATGGCCAAAATGATCAACCAAGGTGACTTCAATGTCTCGGTGGCAAATTTGGTGAACTCTGCTGGAATTTGCTCGTAAGTCACAATCCAACCAATCACGCTGGAAGCCATGATGATCAATAGCACCACACCCGTAGACACACCGGCTTCAACAGCAGCATGCTTGAGCTTGGCCCACGATAAATCGCTGTACACCAGACCTGACACCAGCAGCGCGTAGAGCGTTGACATCACACTCACCTCTGTTGGCGTTGCAATGCCAAACCGCAAAAAGACAATGATCAGCACCGGCATGGCCAAAGCGGGACCTGCTTGGCGCAGTTGAATGGCAAATTCACGCCAAACGAAGGGCGATGTGTCACGCGGGAAATTGCGTCGACGACCTTGCACGTAGCAAACCAGCATGAAACCGCCACACATCAGCAAGCCCGGCAGAATGCCCGCCACAAACAAAGCACCAATAGAAGCACCAGAGACCAATGCATAAACAATCATTGGAATGGAAGGTGGAATCAAAATGTCAATGGTTGCCGCCGCTGCCAATGTGCCAGCAGCAAACGGTGCTGGATAACCCAATTTTTTAAGCCACGGGATTAGCATGGAGCCAATGGCAGAGGCATCTGCCACTGCGGAGCCCGACACGCCACCAAAAATGGTAGATGACAATACACCCACTTGGGCTGGACCGCCATGCACACGGCCAATCATCAAGGTCAGCAAATTGACCAAACTTTGTCCCAGTTTTCCGCTCACCATGAGCGCACCTGTCATCATGAAGAATGGAATGGCAATCAGCGGAAAACTTTGCGTTTGAGTAATCATCTGCTGAATAGCCAAATCAACTGGCACCCGTCCAGCAATCCAAAGACCACACACCGAGGCCAAAACCAAAGCGTGCGCAATAGGAATGGACAGCAGCGCAACCAGAATAAACAGTCCAATGATCAACGTCGTCATGCGCCTACTCCTGTGAAATTGTCTTCTTCTGAATCGTTGTCTTTATCGTTCTCACCACTCAAAATGCCAGGAATTTGAGACAGGGTCACGATTGCCAGCAGCACAAACCCAAGCATCAAACAACCCACGGTGACGGAGCCGGGCACACCCATGATGGGCGTGCGTTCATCTGCCGCAATTTCCATCAAAGGCACTGCAATCCAAGCCAGCCAGGCATAAAGATAGGCCACCGCCAAAGCGCCGGCAGACAGCACCCACCGCCTCGCAGCACCCATGCGTTGCGTCACGATGACAACAGCAATGTGGGAGCCATGTTGGGCCGCCAAAACAACGCCGGACATGATCATCCAAGGAAAGAGCAATTCAGGCAGCTCAGAAGCCCAGGCCAAGCTAGACCCTGCCGCATAGCGCAAAGCCACATTGGCACTTAGGATGAAGAACGTCACACTCAGGGTGATGTAGAGCACAGTTCGACAAGCGAACCCCACTACACCATTCAACAGATGGATCAATGATTTCACGACAGGCTCCCGCCAGCACGTACTGACGTGCTGGCAATGATTGATGAATGACTATCCGATTAACGTGATGCAGCGATCACTTTTTTCAGATAAGGAGCAATGGGTGTTGCCAGCCATTTTTCGTCCACTTTGCTGGTGGCTTTGGCAAAGGCTGCTTTATCAACAGTGGTCACTTGGACGCCCTTCGATTTCAGATCAGCCAAGAGCTTGTCGTCAGCCTCTTGTGACAACTTGCGTTGCAATGCTGTTGCCTCTGTCGCTGCTTCTTGCATCACTTTGCGATCAGCTTCAGACAAGCGATCCCATGTGCGCTTGCTGATCAGCAAAGGGGTCATCTGAAACATATGGCTGGTCAGAGCCAAATGCTTTTGTACCTCGTACAACTTGCTAGCGTGGATATTGACCAATGGGTTTTCTTGACCATCCACCACACCTTGTTGCAAAGCAACATACAGCTCGGCAAATTTGATTTGCTGTGGATCAGCACTCAGCGCCTGCATGATGTCCACCAAAACAGCGTCTGGTGGGGTGCGCATTTTGAGTCCCTTCATGTCCTCAACTTTTGTAATGGGGCGTTTGCTGTTGGTCATGTGGCGAATGCCATTGTCCCAGTAACCCAACACAACCATGCCTTTTTCTGCTGATTTGTCTGCCAGTTCCTTGCCCAGAGGGCCGTCCAACAACTTGAACGCTTGAGCCGGTGTAGAGAACATGAATGGCATGCCATAGGCTGCGTACTCTGGCACTGCAGCGGCCACTGCACCTTGGGAATTGGCTGTGATGTCCAATGCGCCTGTGCGAATAGCAGTGACCATGGCGGCATCATCACCCAGCTGTGCAGAATGAGCGACTTGGATGTCAATGCGGCCGTTTGTTTTGGCCTTGACCACTTCAGCAAACTTAACCGATGCTTCGTGTCGAGGATTGCCAGGGGCTGCGCCATGACCTAAAGTCAGTTTGACAGCAGATTGAGCGAATGCAGCTAATGCGGTAGCGGACAGCAAAGTTGCTACAAGCACTGAACGGCGGAAGTTCGAAATTTTCTTCATGTTTGTCTCCTGTTACTTTTTATAAAATCAGTGAATCAGCATGCCGCCGTTCACATCGAGCGTGATCCCTGTGCAATATGCAGACAGGTCACTGGCCAAGAACACGCAAGTACCCGCTACATCTGCAGCTGCGCCCAAACGGTTCAATGGAATTTGCTGACGAATCGAATCTTTTTGCTCTTCTGACAGCTTGCCTTTGCTAATGTCAGTAGCAATCAGGCCGGGCGTAATGGCATTCACACGAATGTTGTCGGGTCCCAGTTCGCGAGCCATGGCACGTGTCAAACCCAACACGCCGGCTTTGGCTGCAGAGTAGTGAGGTCCACCTAAAATGCCACCGCCACGCTGTGCAGAGACGGATGACACCGACATGATGGAGCCGCTCTTTTGTTTTTGCATGACTGGAATGACAGCTTGTGACACCAGCAAAGTTCCGCGCAAACTGACATCCAACACGGCGTCATAGTCGCTTTCAGAAATCTCTACAGTTTTGCGCGGCTGGGTGATGCCAGCGTTGTTCATCAGAATGTCAATGCGGCCATATCGTGCAATCACCTGCGCAACGGCATCGTCGACTTCCTGTTTTTTTACAACGTTGCCCACCACACCCATGTGGTCTGGCCCCAGAGTGGCCGCAGCCTTGACTGGATCGGCTTGCGACAAATCCATGATGACAACCTTGGCACCGTGTTCAGCCATCAACTTTGCAGTCGCAAAGCCCAAACCATTTGGACCGGCGCCGCCCGTGATCAATGCAACTTTGTCTTTCAGCAACATGTTTGTCTCCATTCTTTTGTTTAGAAAATCTCGCATTTCTTGCGAATGGGACGAATTCTGGTTAAAGTGAATGATGAAGTAAAGCGACAAATTCTTAACTTTAGATGAATAATATTCACCAATCAAAAACACCTCCTTCTCGGGACACACCATGCGATCTTCTATCCCTCCCCTCAGTTGCTTGATGGCATTTGAAAGTGCTGCACGTCGCTCAAGTTTCAAACTCGCAGCCATCGAGTTGAATCTCACGCCATCTGCTGTCAGCCATCAAATTGCAAAACTGGAAGAATTACTTGAGATCAAATTGTTTGACCGAACTGGCAGGCAGATTCAACTCACGACCTCGGGCCAAGAATATTTAAGCCGTTTGTCGGGTGCGCTAGACACCATCAGCGTGGCAACAGACAACGCCCGCAAAGGTGTGAACAACACCTTGTTCGTCCATTGCAGCCCAAGTTTTGCAAGTCTGTGGCTCATGCCTAGATTGACGGATTTTGCAAAGACATATCCGGATATTTCTCTCACTTTGTCTTCTTCAGTCATGCCTTCCGACTTTGACAGCGCTCAGGTGGACTTGGACATTCGATATGGATTGCCGGTATGGGAAGGTGTGAAAGTAGTGCCCATTTATCAAGAGCGTTTGCTACCGCTGGCAAGTCCAGAATTCATCAAACAGCACAACATCAAAAAACCCGAAGACTTGATCAACCTGCCACTGATCAATTCCTCAGTGAACATCTTGCAATGGAATGATTGGTTTGCCAGCAGAAAAATTGACTACATCCCGCCGCAATATGCCTACCGCTTTGAAAGGACCTTCATGGCGTTAGAAGCTGCTGTACAAGGTCTAGGCGTTGCTTTTGACAGTAGCTTTATAGCTGATCGACTGATTCAAGCGGGCACACTGGTTCCTATTTTTAAAACTGAATGGAGCTTGAAAGTTGAGGCTCATCACATGGTGTTTCCAAGTCGTCATATGCACAGGCCAGAGGTGATGAACTTTATTGAATGGGTTCAAAAACACACGGGGTACCACAAGCGGAAATAACAAAAAAGCCACTGACTTAAAAAATCAGTGGCTTTCAATATGGTGGGCCCACCAGGACTTGAACCTGGGACCAAAGGATTATGAGTCCTCTGCTCTAACCAACTGAGCTATAGGCCCTTGGGCACCTATTGTAAAGTAATCAAACAGCGCTTCTGTGTCTGGCAATGCAGGTGTCCAGTACTTCTGCATGGTCACGTTGCCACCAATTCTCAGTCGAAAAGATCTCAACCTCGCTAAAGCCTTGAAAGCCTTGGGCTTCCACCCAGCCACGAATTTTGGGAATGTCAATCACGCCATCACCCATCATGCCGCGATCATTCAACAGGTCACGGGTGGGGGTTAGCCAGTCACACACATGAAAAGCCAGCAGTCTTTGATGACCTGCACGCTCAATTTGTTGCTGCAATTTGGGGTCCCACCACACATGGTAAACGTCCACTGCAACACCCAATGCACCCGTTTGACCGGGATCTAACTGGTCGCAAATATCCAGCGCTTGCTCCAGTGTATTGATGCACGCTCTATCTGCCGCATACATGGGATGTAAAGGCTCAATGGCCAAGGGCATGTTGCAAGACTTGGCATAGGACAGCAGTTTTTCAATGCCTTCAAACACTTGGTCACGCGACTGCGCTAAGTTTTTATGCGCTGCTTGGCCGGCCAATGCGCCAGGCAAGCCGCCAACCACCAAGACCAAACACGCTGCATTGAGCTCACATGCTTCGTCAACTGCTTGTCGATTGTCGGCGTCTGCCGCTTGAATACCTGCCGGCGTAGTAGCGGGAAACATGCCGCCACGGCAATAGCCAGACAGTTTCAAACCATGTGTTTTGACCAACTTCGAAACTGCAGCCAAGCCAACAGCAGCCACTTGGTCGCGCCAAGGCGAGATGGCCTTGATGTCACGCTGCACACACGCTTCGATGATGTCTGTTAAGGGTAAATCTTGCCCTAGGCTCTTTCGCACCGTTGCGGTGTTGATTGAAAGCCAGTCATGGTTTTTTGAAAAATCGCGCATGGTTGAGATTTATGTTTTGGAATGAGGATCTGTCTTTTCGCGGCGAATTTGTTGAATGATGGCCGCATTGTCCAATTCGCCATCGCCCTGCGCTATGGCGTTGCGCATCAATTGCGCATGTGCTGTAGACAACGGTAAATTTTGTGAATGGCTCTGCGCCATGTCCAACATCAATTGCACATCTTTCAGATGCTGCCGAATGCGAGACTGCGGCGCAAATTGCGCATTCACCATCATCTCGCCTTTGACAACTGCAGCCTCCGACCGAGCTGGCGTGTTCAAAACCAATTGCAAAAACGTTGCAGGTTGAATGCCAAGGGTTTGTGCAAACACCATGCCTTCCGCCAAGGCAGCCCTGTTCAAGCCCAGCACCAAGTTGGTGGCCAGTTTGGCTTTGGCAGCCATGCCCGCGCCACCCACATGCACTTTGAAATTGGCCAAACCATTCAAAACACGAGACACACTGTCAATATGCTGAGCATCTCCACCCAATAACAAGGTGGCTTCGCCGTTTTCAATTTGCACACTCGAGCCCGAAAGTGGCGCTTCTATGAAATGAACATTGTTCAAAACCAATTGCTGCGCTAACTCAGCCAACTTCACTGGGTCACCTGTAGAGCAATCAATGAGGGTCAGTGTTGTTGGCTGTGACGGCCCTAGTTCACGACGCTGCTGCAAAATTTGATTGACGACGTCTAAAACACCTGCCGTATCAAACACCGCCAACACCATGGTGTTTGTTTGCGCAAGCAAGCTGGACACAGATGACGTCGTCTGAAAATTTGCAGTTTCAAATGCGCGCATGGCTTCAGGTCGCACGTCAAATCCGACGCAATCAAATCCTGCAGCTTTCAAGCGCTTGGCCAAGGCAGTTCCGACCAAACCCAAGCCAACCATGCCTATGCATTTGTTGGGCACAAAATCTGTGGTTGTGCTCATGACTTTATTTCTAGTGGCTTGACATGTTGGCGATTAGCGCTGAACCGACGAGCCGCCGCAAATTGCAATGTCTTGTCCCGTAATGGCCGCTGCTTCAGGCCGTGTCAAATAAGACACCAACGCTGCCACTTCCTCGGGTTGAATGAGACGACCGATAGGGGGCAATTTAGGCGTGGTGTTGGCACGGGCAGGATCTTTGAGCATGGCTGTATCGGTAGCTGCTGGCGACACAACGTTGACCGTTACACCGTGTGAAATGCATTCAGCCGCCCAACTTCTGGCCAAAGAAACAAGCGCGGCTTTGCTTGCAGCATATTGGCTTCGTCCTGCAATACCAGAGGATACGCGGCTGCCCACCAACACCATTCGCCCTTGCTTGGCTTTTTGCATGATTGGCAGAACTCGATTGGCCAAATGAGTTGCCACTTCTACATGCAAACGCCACATCAATTGACCGCTCTCAGCGTCCAGCTCACCCAGACTGCCAACCCTTAAAACACCTGCAGCATGAATCAGCACCTGCGGCAAGTGCGCACTCAAAATGTCGTTCAGCACAGCATGTAGCGCATCCACTTGCGTGAGGTCCAACTGTCTGGGCGTGAACAAAGGGTTGTTAATAACCGAAGGCGCGATGTCTAGACCGTGAACATGCCAGCCTTCGCTGATCAGCTTCATGGCAATTGCTTGACCAATACCAGAACTGGTACCCGTCACAATGGCGCAAGATTGAGGAAAAACTGGCATGGTGAAGGTCACTCAACAGCGATTTTTTTGTCTGCAATGATTTTGCCGGACACTGCAATATCGTCTGCTTGGAATTTTGCAAAGTCAGCGGCACTGCCACCTGCAGGCACAATGCCATCGGCAATCAAACGATCACGCATTTCACCCGACAAGGCTTTGTTCACCGCCGCATTTAGTTTTTGAACCATGTCGGCTGGCAACTTGGCTGGGCCCCACAGGCCATACCAGCTTGCACATTGAAAATCTGGAATGGTTTCTGATACGGTGGCCACATCGGGCAAATTGGGCAAACGTTTGGTCGATGTTACGCCAGCCACTTTGAGCTGTCCGTTGCGATGAAATTGCACAGAGCCCAACACTGGGTCAATGAAGCCTTCAATTTGACCCCCCACCAAATCAGTCATGGCTGGGCCTGTGCCTTTGTAGGGCACGATGGCAATTTGACTGCCTGCCGCTTGTTCAAGCTTGACCGTGCACAAGTGTCCCGCTGAACCAATGGAGCCCACCGCAAAATTCATCTTGCCAGGATTGGCTTTGAGCGCAGCAACCAAGCCCTTGATGTCGCTCACACCCAATTTGTTGCTGATTGCAATCGACAAAGGGGCAGAGGCTACCAAGCCGATTGGCGTGAAATCTGTTTGAACTTTGTAGGGCACTGACTTCATGGTCATGGGTGCGGTGACGAAGGTGCTGGCATTGAACAACAAGGTATAGCCATCTGGGTTGGCCTTGGCCACCACATCAGCACCAATGATGCCATTGCCACCCGGCTTGTTTTCGACCACAAAGTTTTGCCCCAGTTGCTCACCTACTTTGAGTGCCAACATGCGGCCGATTTTGTCCAAAGTGCCACCCGGTGGAAATGGAATGATCACTTTGACAGGCTTGTCAGGGTAATTGGCAGCAGTTTGAGCCCACGAACTTGAGGCGCCCAGTGCCATCATTAAACTGACTGAGATTAATTTGAGGGGTGTTTTGAAATATTGCTTCATGGTGTCTCCATTTAACTTCAAATTATTCATTCAATGCCATGCATGCTCAGCATGTTCTTCATTCTGCTCAGCGCCAAATCTGGGTGCTCCAATAAATTGGCGGCATCGGCCAACCTGAACAACTCGGCCAGATGGATCACTGAACGTGTGCTTTGCTGGCCGCCCACCATGGTGAAGTGTTTTTGATGGCCATTCAACCAAGCCATGAACACCACGCCAGTTTTGTAAAACCTGGTGGGGGCTTTGAAGATATGACGCGACAAAGGCACGGTGGGTCCCAAAATGGCGTGGAACTTTTCTAAATTGCCTTTCGCCAGCTCTCCCAGCGCAGCACTGGCTGCAGGTGCAATGGCATCAAAAATGCCAAGCAACGCGTCACTTTGTCCATGAACAATGTGTTCACCATAACCATCACCGGCAATTAACTCTGCATAGTTGAAATCATCGCCGGTGTACATGCGAACGTTGGCAGGTAACTTTCTGCGCATTTGAATTTCTTTGTCTTTGTCGAGCAAAGAAATCTTGATGCCGTCTACCTTGCTGGCATGCGCTTGAATGATGCCAAGCGCTGTGTCCATGGCTTTCTGTGTGTCCTTGCTGCCCCAATAGCCTGTTAACGCAGGGTCAAACATATCGCCCAACCAATGCAAGATAACAGGTTGTTTGGCCTGGCTCAAAATTCGGTCGTAGACACGCTCGTAATCGGCTGGCGATTTTGCAACGCGCGCCAGTGCGCGACTTGCCATCACAATCAATTTACCACCCAACTTTTCAATGGCGGCCATTTGAAACTCATAGCCGGCAATGACTTCATCGACTGTGGTGATGCTGTCTAAATTCAGATGATCTGTGCCGCAGCCTGAAGCCAAGAAGGCACCCGGCACATCCTTTGCCGCATCCAATGAACGTTCAATCAGTTCAAGTGAAGTTGGCCAGTCAAGTCCCATGCCGCGTTGTGCAGTGTCCATGGCTTCAGCGACACCCATGCCCAATGACCACAGGTGTTGCCTGTAGGCGATGGTGGCGTCCCAGTCAACAGCGCAATCAAGCCAGGGATCGTGTGCAGCCAAGGGATTGGCCACCACATGTGCCGCTGAATAAGCGATTCGATTGAATTTCAATCCTGCCTGCGGCTTGACTGGTGACGTACCTTGCAGCACGTAATTCTGAACTTGCCCTTGTTCGTTGGGTAGCTTGATACCTTGCGTCATAAACCACCTCAGAATTTCAAAGGTGCCACATCAACCCAGCGGCGCTCTTGCCAAGACTGCAGGGCCGCTTCCACCAACTGAACGCCTTTGGCGCCTTCAGGCAAGGTCCAACGATAAGGCTCGTTCTCCACAATGTGGCGAATAAAGTGTTCCCACTGAATTTTGAAACCATTGTCATAGAACTGCGTATCTGGCACCTCTTGCCATTGATCCGTAAAGGTCATGGTTTGCTTGACATCAGGGTTCCAAACAGGGCGAGGCGTGTTCACGCGGCTTTGCGCCTTACATGCCTGCAGCCCTGCAACTGCCGAACCATGCGTGCCGTCTACATGGAAAGTGACCAAGTCTTCACGATTCACACGCGTGGTCCACGAACTGTTCACTTGCGCCACCACATGTTCGCCTTGATGACCTTTCAATTCAAAGGTGGCATAGGCTGCATCATCGGCGGTGCATTCATAAGGCTTGTTGGCCTCATCCCAGCGTGTTGGAATGTGCGTAGCGCCCAAACATGAAACCGATTGAACTTCACCAAACAAGTTGTCTAATACATAACGCCAGTGGCACACCATGTCCAAAATAATGCCCCCACCGTCTTCTTTGCGATAGTTCCAGCTGGGACGTTGAATGGGTTGCAAATCTCCTTCAAACACCCAGTAACCAAATTCAATGCGCACACTGAGCATCTTGCCGAAGAAGCCAGCCTTTCGGAGCATGTCAAGCTTGCGAAGACCCGGTAAGAATAGCTTGTCTTGCACAGCGCCATGCTTGACGCCTGACTTTTCTGCGAGTCGTGCAATTTCAACGGCTTCATTCAAATTGGTGGCAATGGGTTTCTCGCAATAGACATGCTTGCCCGCTTGAATGGCTTTGGCCAACAAGGTGGGGCGCATTTGCGTTGTGCCTGCGTCAAAGAAGACTGTGTCGTCTTTGTTGGCCAGCGCCTTATCGAGGTCAGTACCAAAGCGGCTGATGCCATTTGCTTTGGCCAGTGCTTCAATTTTTTCTGCATTGCGCCCAATCAAAATTGGATCGGGCATGACCTTGTCGCCATTGGACAATGTAACGCCACCCTGATTGCGAATGGCCACAATGGAACGAATCAAATGTTGGTTCATGCCCATACGGCCAGTGACGCCGTGCATGATGATGCCTAATCTTTGTGTGCTCATTTTTTCTCCTTGATACTTTTTTCAGAGTGGCTTTAGAACCATACTCAATAAACAACAGGCATATCAGCCCACTCAATTTGCGATTTTTGCTGCCCCGTTGCGAAACCTTGGCAATGAAGATGCGACAAATCAATCTGACCTTTTTGTATTTGTAGCCTTACAACATGGTCGGAAGATTGATACAGGGCGGGGAATTGCTTGAGAAAAGCTTGCTGCTCTTCCTGCGTAAGTGCCGCCATGCCATTCACATAATGATGACCATTGCGTTCAACATGCGTGAGCCCAAGCAAATTCACCAATGCCAAATCTTGCTGAACTGCAACACCTGCCTGCATGGTTAAGTCTTCACCAGACTGAAAGTACTTGACACCAGTAGCTTGCGTCATTTGCTGGCAACGTGCAGCATTCACGATTGATTTGTAAACGCCTTTACAACTCTTACTGGAGATACCGGTGTATCCAAGTTTTGCAGCGCTTAGAAAGGTGTCTAAGTCATTGTCTGACTCATCAACCAGCAATGGGATGCGCTGTGCAATTTCAGAAACATCACTGTCCAAGGTTTGATCGCGATGGATCGGTTGCTCTACAAACAAAGTTTTTTGACAAAGCGAATGAAGCGATTGCAATGCTTTGAATTTTTCGAAAAATTGCTGAAAGGCTTCTGCGTTTTGATACTGCTCGTTTCCGTCCAACGTTATAGCTTGCGCATCATGACCTATGACACTGGCGATTTTTTCAAGTCGATCAATGTCCGCCTCAAAGTTGCCACCCAACTTTAATTTGTAATGGGTATGCCCGTAGTGACGAACGACATCCGCCAAACACACTGGCAGTCCATCTTGCGGCGCATCATCCGTTAAGTCAGAGCGAAGAAGAGGGTCAATCAGGCCCACAGTATGGCGCGCTGCAATCTTATTTTTGGGAGACAACTTAGAAAGAAAGTGATCTAAATTAAACGTCGTCAAGTCTTGCAGTTTGCGATGGTCTTTAAAGTCAATGCCAAGTACATTTTTCTTCATGCAGTCATAAAAACTCAATTCTGAAAAATGACAAACTGCATCGATCAGCGCGCGATCAATCAAAGCTGGCCCATAACTGGCAGTCAAACGATTGATGCCTTGCGCGCCACATACTGACATGACGTCATCGTAATGACAAATGAAATACTGCCAAGCTGTTTGGCTCTTTTTATCTTGCATGTAGGCACTTCGTGCCGTTTTCAAAGCAAACCTAAGCTGCTCAAAATTGTCTTCGTTGCTCAAAGCTAGGTTTTTATCAAACCATTTGGGCACCATCATTTCAGCCGAGCACCCCTCCACCAATTGACCGTTCGGAAATTGAACCTTGACCAAAACGTGAACTTGCGGACACGCGGTTAGGGTTGCCACGCCAAAACGGAATGGCAATCTAAGGTTCACACTGCGCTCATGGAAACTGATCGCTTCAATTCGAAACTTAATCATGCGCAGGCAACCGATAGGGCTTGATCAATGATCAAGCGTGCCTTGTGAAAAGAAGTGGGATCGAATTTGCTTAGCGTAGGCTGCGAATTCTGGCGTGCCCATGACATCCAAATGTCGGACCCGTGGCAGATTGATGTCGTAAATGGCAGCGATGGTGCCAGGTCGTTCACTCATGACAATGACGCGATCAGACAAAAAGATTGCTTCTGGAATACTGTGCGTGATCAGCAATACTGTTTTCTTTGACGCCATCCAAATTCGCTGCAATTCGAGGTTCATTTTTTCACGTGTCATGGCATCCAATGCGCCAAATGGCTCATCCATCAACAGCAAGGGGGGATCATGCAGCAAGGCTCTGCAAATGGAAGCTCTTTGCTGCATGCCACCAGACAGCTGTCTGGGGTATTTGCCCTCAAATCCTTTGAGTCCCGCCATATCAATGAGTTGCATTGCTTTTGCAGTGGCCTCCTCCTTGGGCATGTGCCTCATCTCGGCCTGCAACATGATATTTTCAAAGACAGTTCGCCAGGCCAGCAACACGGCACTCTGAAAAACAATGCCAACATCTTTTTGCGGACCGTTAACAGGTTTCCCCCCGATGCTCAATTCACCTGTCGTAATGGGCAACAAGCCCGCCACCATCTTCAGCAAAGTACTTTTGCCACAACCAGATGGGCCTACAACAGACACAAACTCACCTGCCTGAATCGAAAAGCTCAAAGGCTTGAGAGATTCCACCAAACCATCTTTGGTTTGATAAACCTTTGTCACTTCTTTCGCTTGAATGAGTGTGTGTTCTGTCATAAGTTTGATCTAGAAGTCGTTGCGCAATTTCAAAACTGCTTAATTGCTCGGCAAGAATTCCAACGTGACATAGTCTTCAGCTTTGCCTCGCGTTGCAGGGTCCATACCGCCGTACTGAACCAACAAATCGAGTGAGTCATTCACGTTCTTCATGGCCACTCGGAAGGGTCTTTGGTTGGCCGTGTCTTTGGTGTGATAAAGCGCAATACTTTGCTTCATGCCCACAATCAGTGTGTCGCGAACACCCGCTTTAGGATTGGCTTTCAGCATGGCATCAACAGCCGCTTCTGGGCTTTTTTCTGCTGCCTCAGCAGCCCGCGTGGCTGCACGCATGAAGCGCTTTACCAGGTCTGGATTTTCTGCAATGAACGATTTGTTGGCGATGATGCCTGAGCTGATTTGATTGACGCCTGAATCTGCAAACTTGATTGGCGTGACACTCTTACCTGTGGCGTCTTGTAGCTTAATGGCTTGGTCCATGACGTAGCCCAACAGCAAATCTGCTTGACCATTCATAACGGCATTCAGCTTCGTTTGCGCATCACCCGAAACAATTTTGACTTGGTCTGCTTGGATGTTGTTCATTTTGAGGAACAAAGGCCACATTTGGGACATCGAATCGCCAGGCGTTGTTGCGACTGTCTTACCAATGATGTCTTTGGGTGAGCGGATGTTTTTCTCAGAGAACCCCATGACCGACATGGGACTGACTTGGAACAGCACGCCTGTCGATTTAAGGGGTGCGCCTTTGGCAGCAGCTTTGATCATGGTGGTGACATCGATGTAGCCAAAAGTCGCTGATTTAGCGGCAACAGCTTGCGCCGTTACAGCCGAACCACGGCCCTCTTGAATTTCAAGATCGATGCCTTCTTCACTGAAGAAGCCGCGTTCTTTGCCCAAGAAGAAAGGCGCATGCTCACTGTACAAATACCAGTTCAGCATGAGCGTGACTTTTTCAGGCGCTTTCGATTGCGCTTGTGCCGGCAAAGCTGTGAACGCCAAACCTGCGACGGCTGCAGCAACGATAGATAAAAATTGTCTTTTCATAGCGATGTCTCCTGTTGAAATTGAATTGCTAAACGACCGAAACTACAGAATTTGATTTTGCGAAGGGTGCCAAGGAATCATGAGTCGCTCAACCAAGTCGACCACCATGAACAAAACGACACCGATGGACGAGAGTACGACCAAGGCTGCAAACATCAATGGCAAATCAAAATTGCCGGTAGCGACTTGCAACACATACCCAATGCCAGAGTTCGAACCCACAAACTCACCCACCACAGCACCCACAACTGCCAAGGTAATTGACACTTTCAAGCCACTGAAAATGGCGGGCAAGGCTTGAGGCAAACTGATTTTGAAAAAAGTCTGCAGACGACTGGCGCCCATAGACCTTGCCAGATCCAACATGTCAGGTTCCACCGATTTAAATCCCATGACAGTGGACACCACCACCGGGAAGAAACCCAACAAAAATGCAGAGATGATTTTGGGAACAATGCCAAAACCAAACCAGACCACGAACAAAGGCGCAATCGCCACTTTGGGAATGCTTTGTGAAAACACCAGCAAGGGATAAACGTAAGACTCAATCAGTTTGGAGTACGCAATCAGCATGGCCAGCGGTATGCCAATGATGATGGTGAGCGCAAACCCACCCAGCGTGGCTTGCGTGGTTTTCCAGCTTTCTTTCAGCAATCGCGCCCACTCAGCCACAAGTTGATCGACCACTTGCCCTGGTGGTGGAATGAGGTATGCGGGCACTTTGAAGAATCGAATGGACAAATCCCACAAGACCAACAGCAGCAAAATCAAGATAAAGGGCCTGATTGCTGGTGAGAGCAGAATTTTGCGAATCATTCCGGATCCTTCCTGATGACTACTGAGAATAGTTAACTGTTCGGTGAATTGTTTTCAACTTAGACACCCCTGTCAATCGACTTTAGGGAAAGCACGGGGGCTTAATTCACCAAAAGTCTATTTCAACGAAGTACATAGCCCAAGACCAACTCCTGCATGTGTGAAAGCCTTTGTGCAAGCGCCTTGGGTGACTTTAAATTTTGACCAAAAATAGTGGACAAGGTTTGATTGTTGGACAGATAAAAATAGCAAAGTGCAGCAATCGAAATGTAGAGCTGAATAGGATCAACGCCATTTCGAAAAAGTTTTGCAAATCGTCCTCGCTCTAGCACCTCTTGAATCATGGCGACCAAGGGCGAGTTCATTTCTTGAATTCGGCCAGAACGCTTTAAATGCAAGGCATCGTGCTGATTTTCACTGTTAAGCAGCGACAGAAATTCTGGATGCGCCAAGTAGTAATGCCACGTAAAAGAGACCAATTGACGGATAGCCTCTGATGGGTCGAGCTGGTCTAAATGAAGTTCCCTCTCAGCCCCTCTAATGTCCGCATAGGCGTTCTCTAGCGTGGCCAAGAACAGGTCATCTTTGCTTTTGTAATAGTAGTAAATAAGCCGCTTGTTGGTTCCAGCGCTTAACGCAATTTGATCGATCCTTGCACCCGCAAAACCGTGCTTGGCAAACTCATCCGTCGCCGCCAACAAGATTGACTTTTGCGATCGCGCAGCATCTCGGGTCTTCGCGGTCTTGGATGTTGTTTGCTTGACTGTCATTGCTAGATAAATCACCAATTGGTTAATTATTGGTGCATATCGCTCAACACCCTCTAAGGAAATCCCTTAGAGATGAAGTAGCAAAGTAAGCTTGGGTGGTAGCCCACCACCAGGACTTGAACCTGGGACCAAAGGATTCCGGTTTGTGTAGCTTTCACTACTCCCTGGACTTTGCCTTCACCATAGCTTGCGCCGTAGGTGGGTGCCGTCAAGTCTCTACACCTTCAAGGTGATTGCTCACCAAGCTTGGCTCGGCGTTGGCATATGCATTGCTGCACTTAGCTTTCGCCGACTTTGACACCATCCCTTACACAGTTTCCACGCGTAAGGCACATTTGAAAAATATGAGTCCTCTGCTCTAACCAACTGAGCTATAGGCCCTAGGTTTGGGATTGTAAGTGATGCCATGCGCTCATTAACAGGGATCAATTTCAAAGACCTTGAACGGCTACCAATCTAGCGCGGCTGCACTCATCGCGAATGCTTTTAAGACCCTGGTAGATGGGCCCGTTGTAAAAGCTTTCAAACGCGGCAATGTCGGGGAATTCCAAAATGACGATGCGGCGGGGCTCCCAGTCACCTTCGTAAACGCGGTGCTCGCCGGCCCGTGCCAAGTACTTGCCACCCGCAGCTTCTAAGGCCGGTTTGACGCCCGCCATGAATTCTTGGTAGCGAGTTAAGTCAAAAATTTCTACGTCAAAAATCACATAAGCGCTCATAGGGTCTCCTTGTGTTTGATCAGCTAGATGTCATGGACAAAGCAGCTTTGCTATTAGAACGGATGATGGCGCCGATTTTTTCAATGAGCAAGCTCTCAGCAGTGCTTAGCTGAAGCTGGCGAGTTGCTGCAGCCACCGTTTTCTCCCAAGACTGTCGATGTCTTTGGACGGTGAAATGCGTGTTGTAACTTAGTCCAGAATTTGATCTTTAAAGAGCAAATTTATTTAAAAATCATGAAGAAAAGTACTTTTTGCTCTTGCGAGAGCAAAAATTTAATCTTACACACAACCTCAATCAAAACACGCCTGGACATAACTGTTCGGCATACTAGGCACTCACATTCCCTAAATACCGACCATCAGCCATGTGTATGGGTAATTTGAATACAGCCTTGATTTTGTTGAATTAAAACTTCGTGAATCAGGGGCTGGTTCTCCAAGAGTAATTTCAAAATAGTTGAACGTGTTGGATGACTTGTTTTGATCCAAATGACGTTGGGCGGATGTCCTTTAATTAAGGACAGTTCTTCAAAATCTGCATCTTGGGTGACGATGACAAAGTCATTGACTTTCGCGTAGTCCCAAACTTTGACGTCGTCTGAGGCCTCAAGGCCCACCAATACAACCTGAGTTGATTCTGGATAAGCCGTCAACAAAAAAGGAACCAGTCTTCTAGACAGGTTCTCATCCAGCAACAGCCTCATCAGACTGCAACTGAATAAACTTTGCGCTCGCGATCGGCTGCAAAAGAGAGTGCAGCCAAGATGTCTTCTGGTTCTAACTCGGGAAAGTCTTCGAGGATTTCTTCTTGCGAGGCCCCTTGTGACAACTGCGACAAGATGTCATAAACCGTGATGCGCAACCCACGAATACATGGCTTGCCACCGCGCTTGCCTGGTTCTAGAGTGATTCTGTTCATCTAGCGCCCTTTCTTCGTTGAAATTAATGGATTGGCTTCGTAAAACCTCGAGTTGCCATTGTAGGTCTGGCAACTTGCGAAGTGGTATTTTGCTGACTATACTGTATTTTTGTACAGTATATTTAAAGCATGCCTACAACTGCTTTCATCACACCTCAGCCAATAAACCCCGCAGCCCCCAAGCTGTGGCTCAACATGTGCGCCTGGAAAGTGCCCGCTGGCTTTCCCTCGCCCGCAGCCGACCACACCCAAAAACGCATTGACCTGAACGACCACCTCATTCGCAACAAAGAGGCCACGTTCATTTTCAAAGTGAAGGGCGACTCCATGGTGGGCGCAGGCATTTACGAAGGCGATGCACTCGTCATCGATCGCTCGATTGAAGCCAAGCACAACAACATTGTGTTGGCCGTGCTCAACAATGAGTTCACCGTCAAGCGTTTGTACAAGCGCGGTGGCGTGGTCAAACTGGTGGCCGAAAATAATTTGTATCCGCCCATTCTGGTCAAGAGCGGCGAGGAGCTCAGCGTTTGGGGCGTGGTGACGTACAACTTGCACAAGTTGTATTGAGGCGTCATCAACTTTGAATGCATCGTCATGAGTGCTTCCACACCAACGTCCGTTCAACAACTGGCCCTGGTCGATTGCAACAACTTCTACGTCAGCTGCGAACGCTTGTTCCGCCCAGACCTGTGCAACGTGCCCGTGGTGGTGCTGTCCAACAACGATGGCTGCGTGGTGTCGCGCTCCAATGAGGCCAAGGCTTTGGGGGTGCGCATGGGTCAACCGTGGTTTGAGTGCAAAGCTTTGGTGGCCGAGCACGGTGTGTTTGCGCTCAGCAGCAACTACGCTTTGTACGCCGACTTGTCCAACCGCGTGATGCAAATTTTGAGCGAATATTCGCCGCGCTCGGAGGTGTATTCCATTGACGAATGTTTTGTCGACCTCACCGGCACACCCAACTTGCGCGAGGTGAGTTACGCCATGCGCCAGCGTGTGATGCAGTGGACAGGCATTCCGGTGTGTGTGGGCATTGGGCCCACCAAAACATTGGCCAAGCTGGCCAACCATGTGGCCAAGAAACATCCGCGCTCGCAAGGTGTGTTCAACTTCAACGCACTCACCGAGGTGCAAAAAGAAAAGCTGCTCACGCAGTTACCTGTGGACGAAGTGTGGGGCGTGGGTCGCAAGCTCACCAAGCGTTTGGCCGAGTACAACATTCACACGGTGCAAGATTTAAAAATCGCACACATGCCCACCTTGCGGGCCGACTTTGGCGTGGTGATAGAAAAAACCCAACGCGAATTACAAGAAATACCCTGTGTCGATTTGCAAGAAATCACACCCGACAAACAACAAATCATTTCCAGCAGATCGTTTGGCAACATGGTGACCGAGCTGCCTGTTTTAAAAGATGCGCTGTCGACGTTTGTGGCCAACGCCTGCGCCAAACTGCGCGCACAAAACAGCCAAGCGGCCGTCATTCAAGCGTTCTTGCACACCAACCGGTTTAGAAAAGACTTGCCGCAGTACTCGCCCAGCTTGGCCGTACCACTGCCCTACCCCACCAACGACAGCCTGGTCATTTTCAGATGGGTGGACGCGCTGTGTGAGCGCATGTACAAGCCTGAGTACCACTACAAAAAAGCCGGCATTGTCTTGAGCGACATCAGCCCCATCACGCACTACCAAGGCGACTTGCTCGAAGAGCCTGCGCCCGCGCAAGGCACGCTCATGCAAACCTTAGACGCACTGAACCAACGCTTTGGTCGTGGTGCGGTCAAGGTGTCCACGCAAGGCGCCTACACAGGGTGGCAAATGCGGCAAGAAAGACGATCACCCAACTACACCACCGATTGGACAGAGGTGCCGGTGGTTTAAAACTTCGAGCCTTTGCTTTCTAAAAATGCCAACAGTTGGCTGGCTGCGGGCGTGAGGTCTGCCTCGCTGCGAAAGCACACCACAAATTGCCGGGCCGCCCAGTCATTCAACAACTTGACTGTTTTAACCTCACCCGCTTTGGCATGAATGGCGGCCACTTCATTGGGCACCACACTCACGCCCAGGTTGGCGCCCACCACCCGAAATGCACCGTCAAAGTTGGACACAATGACGCGGTAGTTAACGTGCTTGCCCACTTTGGCAGCAGTCTTTTGTAGCATGGTGTGCACCGCAGTGGCAGGCGGCAAGCCCACGTGTTCAAACGCCAACGTGTCTTCAAACAGCACAGATTTTTTGCGCGCCAACGGATGTTGCGGATGCACCGCCAGCACCAAGCGATCGTGTCGGTAAGTCTTGCACTGAAGACCCGATAAATCAAAGTTGCCCCACAACACGCCCAATGGCGCTTGACCACCGCGCACCATGGCCACAATCTCAGACGACAAGCGCTCTTCTAAATTGACCTTGATGTGGGCGTGCGCAGGCGCTTTCATGAACTGCGTTAAATCGTCGAGCAACGATTCGGCGATCACGGACGAACTGGCCGCCAAGCGCACCTGCCCTTGCACGCCGCTTTTGTAGGCCGCCATGTCGGTTTCAATGCGGTCCATGGTGAGCAGCAAGGTGCGTGCGTGCTCGATCAAGGTGTGGCCCACCGCCGTGAGCTCAATGCCGCGGCGCCCCCGTAGCAGCACAGTTTGCCCCAGCACGTCTTCCAATTGCGTGATGCGTTTGCTAATGGCACTGGGCTCAATGTGCGCATGTGCCGCCGCAGCTTTGATGCTGCCGTGGTCACACACCGCGACCAACAGGCGCAGCGATTTCAGGTCCAAATCGCGCATGGAGATTCCTTTGTGGCTTGACTTCTTTAAATTCCAAAATGGAATTTAAACATGAAAAATGATCACTTGATGTTTCATCAGGAATTTATGAAACTCTCCGTCATGACAGGCTCAGATGCCTTTCAAGATGCCTGTCCCCCTTGGCTTTCACTTTCGATTGGAAACACCCCATGACCACTCTGCCTGCCGCCGCTGTCATTCGTGAAGTGGGTCTTCGCGATGGTTTGCAAAGCATCCAAACCATTTTGCCCACCGCGCAAAAAATCGAATGGATCACCCAAGCCTACGCGGCAGGCCAGCGCGAGATTGAGGTGGGCTCCTTCGTGCCCCCCAAACTCATGCCGCAATTGGCCGACACCGGTGAGTTGCTGGCCTTTGCCAAAACACTGCCGGGCCTGTTTGCCTCGGTGCTGGTGCCCAACTTGAAAGGCGCTGAACGTGCCCTCGAAGGCCAAGCCGACTTGATGGTGTTGCCACTCTCCGCCAGCCATGCGCACAGCTTGGCCAACCTGCGCAAGACCCCCGACGAGGTGGTGCAAGAGCTGGCCCGCATTCGTGCGGCACGCGACGCTTCAGGTCAAAAAACACTGATCGAAGGCGGTGTGGGCACGGCCTTTGGTTGCACCTTGCAAGGCGAGGTGAAGCCCGAAGAAGTGTTGCGCTTGATGCAAGCCTTGCTAGACGCGGGTGCTGACCGCGTCAGCTTGGCCGACACCGTGGGCTATGCCGATCCACACAGCGTGAGCGTGCTGGTAGAAAAAGCCTTGCGCATTGCCGGCGACAAATTTTGCTGCGGCCATTTTCATGACACACGCGGCTTGGCGTTGGCCAACGTTTACGCCACGCTCAGCTTGGGCGTGAAGCGTTTTGACGCCTCGCTGGCCGGCATTGGTGGCTGCCCCCATGCGCCCGGCGCCAGCGGCAATGCCTCCACCGAAGACTTGGCTTTCATGCTGGAAGCCTCCGGCGTGAAAACGGGCATCGACATTCCGCAACTGCTGGCCCTGCGCCAGCAAGTGGCGGGCTGGTTGGTGGGTGAGCAAACCAACGGCACCTTGTGGCGCGCAGGCTTGCCCAAAAACTTCAAACCCGCTATTTGAGCACCGCCCCTTCAACCTCATTTCTTGGAACTTGCACGATGCACACTGAAGCCACTGGTCTACCGCTTGAAGGCGTTCGCGTTCTTGAATTCACGCACATGGTGATGGGCCCCACCTGCGGCATGATCTTGGCCGACTTGGGCGCCGAGGTCATCAAAATTGAACCGCCCGGCGGCGACAAGACACGCAAGCTGCCAGGTCTGG
>CALEYZ010000065.1 GCA_937928195.1 uncultured Limnohabitans sp. | reverse complement strand
ATGCGTTAAGCTAACTGATACTAATTGCTCGTGCGGCTTGACCCTATAACTTTGATCGCTTGATTAGCAATAATCAGGTTCACGATCAAGGCTGTTATGCCAAGTTTGACGCATTCAAAATAAGGCTGAAAAGCCGATCTAATTCGAACTCTGTGAATTTGTTGTCTTGACCGTGGTGGTCAAGATGGCACAAAAGTTTTGCCTGATGACCATAGCGAATTGGTACCACTCCTTCCCATCCCGAACAGGACAGTGAAACGATTCAGCGCCGATGATAGTGCGGGTTCCCGTGTGAAAGTAGGACATCGTCAGGCTCTTATAGCGAGAAACGCCCCTTCATTTGAAGGGGCGTTTTTTTTTGGGATTTTGATTTTCTGCTTGTCGCAAGTCATTGCGACTGCCTATGCAAATTCTTAAGTGTTAATGATCAATTGATCTTGAAAATCAAGCGCTTTGCTTCTTTCTAAGTCTTTCAACATTTCTCGTACCCACTCTTGGACGCTGATGTCAGGGCTGTATGTCTGATGCAGTACTTTAAAGTATCGAACGTTCGACGCCCATTCAATGAACTTGTCTATGTTCACTTGGTTGAGCTCAAGAAGCTTGTATTTCAGCAATACTTTGGCCCCATATTTGGCGTGCTTGGCAGGGTTTTGAACAAAACCATCTAGTTTTTGCCTGGCTGAGGCCAGTGCGGCGCCTACGTTGCTGAATAAAGCACCGTGTCCAGGAATGACCCATTGGGCGTCCAGTGATTCAATTAAATCAAGCGTGTCGGCCACTTCGTTAAATGCCGCAATGCCTTCCATTTCGGGAAAAACAACACCAAAACCATTGGCCCACAGTGCATCAGCGGAAATCAATATTCTGTGGGCAGGTTCAAATAAAATGATCGAATGGGGATCATGCCCGGGCGCAGACATGATCTCCCAATGTAAGTTGGCCATTGCTAAACTTTGACCCGATTGAAGCAAATCTGAGTATGTAAATCGCGGGCATTCTTGTCCAGTTGCTTCATAACTCAGTGCATCGACATCCCAATTTGCTACTGCTGTTGCCTCCCCAGGTGGTATTAATGTTTTGAGGTGGGTGTAGGTACTTTGAAGTAACGCATTGCCACCACAATGGTCACTATGTAAGTGTGTGTTTACTAATTGATCTAGAGGGCGTGAACCGAGTGCACTTTTAAGTAACAGCAAGGTTTGATCTTGATGGGTGACATACCCACTGTCAATGAGCGTGCTAGAGAATGCATCAGTCAGAAGAATGTTGTTGGCAGATAGCCAGCCTCGTTCAAAGACTTGAAGTCCCGGGATGTTGAGCAAGTTTTGCATCAAGTCTTGTGAGCTCTCGCTCAGGCCTCAAGGACCTGAGACTTTGAACGTCAATGATCAGTGTGTGTTGGTGCGCAATTCACGACGCAAAATTTTGCCAACATTGGATTTGGGCAGTTCATCGCGGAACTCGATGTACTTGGGTCGCTTGTAGCCTGTCAGATTTTCGTGGCAGTAACGCGCTACAGCATCTTCAGTCAGCATGCTGTCGCTGCGAACGACAAACACTTTGATGGCCTCGCCTTGCATGGTGTCTGGAATTCCGATGGCAGCACATTCAATAACACCGGGGCAAAGGGAAATTACATTTTCCAGTTCTGAAGGGAACACATTGAAGCCGCTGACAATGATCATGTCTTTTTTGCGATCAACAATTCTGAAGTATCCCTCTTCGTCCATGATACCCACGTCGCCTGTACGCATGTAGCCATCTTGTGTGAAGGCTTTGCGTGTTTCTTCCTCTTGTTTGTAATAGCCCACCATAACGTTCGGGCCGCGAATGCAAATTTCACCAGACTCGCCTTGTGGCAAGCTCTTGCCCTCGTCGTCCTTAATGGCCAATTCAATGCTGGGCAATGGGAGTCCGATGGTGCCACTGAACGAGGTGCGCGTAACAGGGTTGTTGGTTCCGATGGCGCATGTTTCGCTCATGCCCCAGCCTTCAATCATGGCGCTCCCTGTAGCTGCTTGCCATGCACGCGCAGTGCCCTCGGAGGCGGCCATGCCACCAGCCTGCGTTAAGCACAGGTTTGAAAAATCAATGGTCTTGAACATTGGGTGTTGCATCAAGGCGTTGAACAAAGTGTTCACGCCTGGCAACATGTGGAAAGGGCGCTTTTTGAGAGTTTCAATGAACTTGGCAAAGTCGCGTGGGTTGGGAACCAAGGTGAGGTGAGATCCTTGCCGAATTGCCAAGAAACACAAGGTCAGCGCGAAGATGTGATAAAGCGGAAGTGCAGCAATGCTATTGACTTTGCGCAAATCAGGCAGACGATCTAGGGCCGGTGCAAACCATGTTTCGGCTTGCAAAATAGCGGCAACGATGTTGCGATGTGTCAGCACTGCGCCTTTTGACAAGCCTGTAGTGCCCCCTGTGTATTGCAAGAAAGCAATATCGTCCAATGTTTGAGGGACAGCCTTGAAACTTTGGTGACGTCCCGCCGCAATGGCATCTTTGAATGATGTCACTTTGTGTTGATCGTCAAGCGGGAGTTCAAATTCGGGCACCATTTTTGCCAAATGGCGAACGGCAAATGTGATCCATCTTCCATAAACAGGACCAAGCAAATCACCCATCGAAGCCAATACGGTGTGCTTGATTTGGGTGTGCTCAATCACTTCCGCCAAAGTGTGTGCGAAGTTTTCCAAAATCACAATGGCGTTAGCGCCGGAATCTTTCAGCTGATGCTCTAGCTCGCGGGCTGTGTAAAGAGGGTTGACGTTGACGCATGTGTAACCAGCCCGAAGGATGGCCGCCATCGTGACGGCAAATTGTGGAATGTTAGGTAGCATCAGGGCAATACGGTCGCCGGGTTGCAGGCCTTGTGATTGAAACCAGGCTGCCAGCGCTTGCGAGAGCTGATCGAGTTCTCGATAGGTCATCCAGCGCTCCATGCACACAGAGAAAGGGGTGTCGCCGTGTTGCTGAAATGCGCGTGTTAGCAAATCGGTCAATGAGGCATATTCATTGGGATCGATGTCGTGTTTGACATTGGCGGGGTAATTTTTAAGCCAAATCTTGTCCATGTACTGCTCCTAGGATTTCTTACATTGTCGTCATTCTGAAGAGAGATCACCATGGGGCATTACCCCCGAAGCAGTTGGGGAAACTTGATTTCGTCCCCTATGCGACAAGACAACCAAACCCTCAAATGACAAGGGCACAAGACAGATTTGCGAAGATATGCAAGAATGCGGGAAAACCCTATGTCTCAACTCACTGCTTTCACCAAATCACTGTGGCGCCGATGGATGCTTTGGATTCCCATTCGCATCTTGAGCGCCAAACATCGGCCCAAAATTACGGCACATTTGAAAAGCTTAGGCCCACAAGACCGCTACTTGCGCTTTGGATACCCAGCCACAGACGAGCAAATCGAGGCTTACGTGTCAAAGTTGGACTTTGTTCGCGATGACATCTATGGCGTATTCAACCGCCGACTTGAAGTTGTTTCGTTGGCGCATTTGGCTTTTTCAGTCGATCCTCAGTGGGCTACCTGCGCTGAGTTTGGGGTGTCGGTCGATTTGAAGATGCGAGGCCGCGGCTTAGGCGGTCGATTGTTCGAACGCGCCGTGATTCATGCGCGCAACCAGGGGGTGGCTTTGATGTTCATTCACGCATTGAGTGAAAACACGCCCATGCTAAAAATTGCGCGAAAAGCCGGTGCTCGTGTTGAGCGTGATGGCAGTGAAAGCGATGCCTATTTGAGCCTGCCACCCGCCAATTTGGACAGTCAGGTCCATGAATTTTTGGAAGAAGGCATGGCTGATTTGGATTTTCAGATCAAAGCCAGAGCCAAACAGTTCTTGCAGCTCTTGAAAACCTTGCAAGAAGTTCGTCAAGGTGTGCGCGAAGCGCGTCACCAATCAGGCGTTTAATTCCGCTATCCTAGAGGTTCTGCAACAACGGCTCACTGCCCATTTGACTGTGTCCGACCCTCACGCTGCACGTTTGAACGAACGTGATGACAAACACGATTCGAAACGCGACGCAAAGCGCGAAGACAAACGCTCATTTTTGCAAAAGCTGGCGGAGTTCATTCATCCTGGCCCTGACTCCAAGGATGAGTTGATCGAAACGCTCGCTGAGGCTGAGGACAACGACATCATCAACGCACAAAGTCGTTTCATGCTAGAAGGCGTGATTCGAATGGCTGACATGACTGCAGGTGATGCCATGGTGGCTGCGCCTCGCATGGAGTTGTTGTCGATTGATGCGCCCTTTGATGAGTTGCTGCATCAAGTCATTGACACCGCACACTCTCGTTTTCCCGTTTACGAAGACGACCGCGAAAACATCATTGGCATTTTGATGGCCAAAGACTTACTCAAGTTGCAACGAGCACCAGAGCTGAATATTCGCGCATTACTGCGTCCTGCTGTATTCGTGCCCGAGAGCAAGGGACTCAACGATTTGCTACGGCAGTTCAGAGACAACCGTCAGCACCTGGCCATCGTGATTGATGAATTTGGCCGCACAGCAGGCCTTATCACCATTGAGGATGTGCTGGAAGAAATTGTGGGCGAAATCGAAGACGAATTTGACATCGAAGAAGAGGCCGGAGACATCTTTGGCTTGGCCGATCAAACTTACCGTGTCAGTGGTGATACTTCTCTAGAGCGCGTTTCGGAAGCCTTTGGCGTGAAGCTCAATCCTGATGTGGTGGACGAAGAAACGCATGACTTTGACACCATCGGTGGTTTGATTGCACATGAAATGGGGCATGTGCCTCAGCGTGGTGAAAAGTTCAGTTTGTCAGGCTTGGATTTTGTGGTTTTGCACACGCGTGGTGGTGCAGTCCGATGGTTCAAGGTGTCACCCAGCACACGCATCCATCCATGATCATGTGGACAGTCGGCGCATCCTTGTTGGCCGGTGTCCTGCATGGTTTTTCAATGGCTTGGCCGGCCTTCGCGTTTGGCGATGCTTTGGGTATTTCGGGGCAATCTTTTGGCAGCTTGCAGTGCTTGAGTTTGGCTTTTTTATGTGCATTGCTTTTGAAGGCGGCATCGCAAGACCCTGAAATGAAGGACGGAACGCAGCGTACTGGCAAGAATGCTTGGCTGCAGGGCCTGGTGATCGCTGGTGCGTTTGCCACGGCCGCCATGACCTCAACATGGGGCTGGCTGTACGTGTCGATGCATCAATTCGGTGGCCTGCCTGCATGGCTGGCTTGTGTTGCCGTTGTGATTTTGGCGGTGGCTTTGTCAATTTACTTTGCATTGGCTGGCGGCCTTTGGGTGGGCCTGTATCGGCAAGGGCATCTGCGTGCGCGCAAATATGACAGCCGTTATGTGACCCACACGCCATCTTTTGGGATGAGGTCCGAATTCAATTTGAACATGGCGGGTGCCGCGTTGTTTGCTGCTCTTTGGACAATGGCCGAGTTGGCGCGAGGGCAGTGGTTCACGGGCTTTCCTTGGGGCGCCGCTGGTTATGCGCATGGGAACAGTGCACTCGCTGTCTATGCGCCTTGGATGGGTGTGTATGGCATTGGTGCTGTTGCAGCGCTGTTGGCCATGGGATTGCCTCTCTTGTTGTCTGATCTGATGGCCGGAAGCACGCGCGCTGGGGTGCGCCTGTTGGCGGTGGGTCTTGTTTTGGGCGGTGTGGCCCCTGCGTTGTTGTTGCGCATACCGCAACACTTCACGCAGCCTGCTGGCACCATGAAGGTTCGCTTGCTCCAAGGGAATATCCCGCAGGATGAGAAATTCATTCCAGGACAAGGTGTGCAAATGGCGCTGAGTTGGTACAGCGAACAATTGCTGACCAACGCCGAGACCTTGGTTGTGACGCCAGAAACCGCCATTCCAGTTTTGCCGCAACAACTCTCGCCTGCCTATTGGCAAACGCTGCGCAACAAGTACGAAACCTCCGAGCGTACGCCGGGTCGACAAGTGCCCGCGCAATTGGCCTTGATCGGATTGCCAATGGGCGGTGCCAATGTGGGTTACAGCAACTCTGTGCTGGCATTGGGTCAAGAAACACTCAAATACCGATACGACAAACAACACTTGGTGCCCTTTGGTGAATTTGTGCCACCATTTTTTCAATGGTTTGTCCGCCTCATGAACATTCCTCTGGGCGATTTCGGTCAACAAAGATCAAGTGCCAGTGTCTTGACTTGGCAGGGTCAGCGTTTATTGCCGCAAATTTGCTACGAAGATTTGTTTGGCGAGGAGATGGCTCGTTACTTTGCCATGGAAGATCAGGCGCCGACAGTGCTGGTGAACATGAGCAATCTAGCTTGGTTTGGTGACACCACGGCACCTGCGCAACATGCGGCCATTTCCAAGATGCGCGCCTTGGAGTTTCAGCGCCCAGTCATCCGTGCAACCAACACCGGATTGACGGCCTTGATCGATGCCAAGGGTGAAGTCAAAGCGGCTTTGCCTGTTTTCACGCGGGGTGCGTTGGTGGGTGAGTTTGAGGGGCGCACTGGTCTGACGCCCTACGCGCATTGGGTCGCTCAATGGGGTTTGTTGCCGCTTTGGTTGCTTTGCGGTGCAATAGTTCTGGTTTTGGGGGCGTTTTTTCGGCGCGCTGGGGCTCAGGCGCTTTAAAATCAAGGGTTGCCACCGACGTACGGGGGCCTAACTTTTTTCAGCCATGTTGACCTTCCAACAAATCATTTTGAAATTGCAGTCCTACTGGGATGCTCAGGGGTGTGCGTTGTTGCAACCCTATGACATGGAAGTGGGTGCCGGCACCTCTCATACCGCCACGTTTTTGCGCGCGATTGGCCCTGAGCCATGGAAAGCAGCCTACGTTCAGCCAAGCCGCCGTCCTAAGGATGGTCGCTATGGCGAAAATCCCAACCGTTTGCAACACTACTACCAGTACCAAGTGGTCTTGAAGCCGGCCCCTTCCAATATTTTGGATTTGTATTTGGGATCGCTGGAGGCTTTGGGTTTTGACCTCAAGAAGAACGACATCCGTTTTGTCGAAGACGATTGGGAAAACCCAACCTTGGGCGCTTGGGGTTTGGGCTGGGAAGTTTGGCTCAACGGCATGGAGGTGACGCAGTTCACCTATTTCCAGCAAGTCGGCGGCATTGATTGCAAACCCATCACCGGCGAAATTACCTACGGCCTTGAGCGCTTGGCCATGTACCTGCAAGGTGTCGACAACGTTTACAACTTGAAGTGGACCGACACCCTCAGCTATGGCGATGTGTACCACCAAAACGAAGTGGAGCAGTCCACCTACAACTTTGAACACTCCGATGCCGAGTTCTTGTTCACCGCATTCTCTGCCTACGAAAAACAAGCGCAGCATTTGATTGGTGCACAGTTGGCTTTGCCCGCTTACGAGCAAGTGCTCAAAGGTGCGCACACTTTCAATTTGCTCGAT
>CALEYZ010000064.1 GCA_937928195.1 uncultured Limnohabitans sp. | reverse complement strand
AGAAGCCCCATCGGGTGAGGCCATACCCCAGCGCAATGGCAATGTAGATGGGCGCCGTGATGGCCAGGATGTCAAACATCAAACACCTTTGGTTCGCGCCGCCAACAAGCAGTCGGCATAGTCTTGCCACACAGCGTCTTTGGGCAATTGCTGGAACACGCCCTGCGCGGCTTGGTCTGCCACCCACTGCTGTTTGTCGGCCGTGGCCAAAGCCATGAAGGGCTCAAAGCCCGCTTCTTTCACGGTGTTGGCCGCTTCCCGCATTTCTTCTGCACGGCGTTTGCCGTGCTGCACCACGCGGCTGAAAAAGTACGCCCCCTGCAAGGACCAATCAATTTGCGGAAACGTTTCTTGCAAGGTTGGCAGCACATGGTCTTCAACGCCATAGGCACGCGCAGTAGCATAGCTTTCAATGACCAGCGCTTCGAGGCCTTTGATCATGACACTGCGGCTCATTTTGATGGCGCTGGCCACGCCCAATTTGTCACTCACCGATTTGGTGTCCAGGCCCCACGCTTGCAGCGATGCAGCCAAGGCTTTCGATTGCGCACCGCCCAGTAACATCGGCACCTTGATGCCGTAAGGTGGCACCGAGGTCATGACGCCTGCCTCGACATAGATGCCTCCTGCGGCATCAATCAGGGCAGCGCAGGCTTGTTTGGTGCCTGGCGATGCAGAGTTCAAATCCAAATACACCGTGCCAGGCTGAATACGCTGCGCAGCTTGCTGCGCGACCGACAAGGTGTTGGACGCTGTAACAGCAGAGATGATGAATTGACTGTGCGCGCAGAGGTCTGCCATTGAGCCCATTGCTGCAATGCCATGTTGCGCGGCATGCGCTTGTTCTGCGGCCTGCAGGGCTAGCGGTGTTGGCGCGGCCAATTTCAAATCCCAAGCCGCCACCGATGTCACGCCTGGTTTTTCTTTCAGGCCCAGGGCAAATGTTTTGCCCACTTCACCGTATCCAATCAAGCCAATTTTTGTGAATTGCATGTCTATTTTTTCTGTGTGAAATGAGGTGAGTGAAGAGCGCGGCTTATTGTTTGGCAATGCCTGCGCGCTGAATGACGTCACCCCAACGCTTGGTTTCACTGCTGAGCAAGTCTGCGGCTTGTTGCAGCGAACTGGGATGCGGGTCAACGTTCATGTCGAGCAATTTTTTTCGCACATCGGGATTGTTCAAAGCGGCTTGAATTTCTTGGTTCAAACGCTGAACAATGTCGCGCGGTGTTTTGGCCGGCGCTGCAAGCGCATTCCAAGAAGCGGCGTACAAGGTTTTGACGCCGGCTTCTTTGGCCGTTGGCACTTGCGGCAAGGCTGCCGCGCGCTTGTCACCCGTCACAGCCAAAGCGCGCAAGGCTTGGCCTTTGATTTGCGGCAGCACAGGCGCCAAGATTTCAACACCCACTTCAATTTGCCCACCGCGCAACGCAGTCAACACTGCGGGCGTGCCATTGAAGGGCACGACTTGGGCATCGATGCCCGCGGTGGATTTGAAAAGCTCAGCAGCCAAGTGCTGCGTGCTGCCCACATTGATGCTACCAATGTTGAGCTTGCCTGGATTGGCCTTGGCATAGTTGAGCACATCGGCCAAGCTGGCAAATTTGGACTCTTGCGGCACCACAATGGCGATGTCAAACGTGCCCAGCACAGACAAAGGTGTGAGGTCTTTTTCAGCGTCGTAGGGCAGGCTTTTGAACAAGCCTGCACTGACCGCTGTGGCATTGGACATCAAGAGCAAGGTGTAACCATCGGCAGCCGATTTGGCAACGGCATCGGTGGCCACCACGCCACCAGCGCCAGGCTTGTTTTCGATCACGATGCTCTGCCCCATGTTCTCGCTCATTTTTTGCGCCACAGTGCGTGCCGTCAAATCGGCCACACCGCCAGCGCCAAAGGGCACCACAATTTTGAGCGGTTTGGTGGGGTAAGCCTGTTGGGCCCAAGCGCCTGTGCAGCAAGCAAGGCACAAAGCTAAAAGTGTCGTTTTGAAAGAGGTGATTTTGCGGTTCATGTCATGCGGCCTGTTCAAGGGCTAACAAACGATCGATCACGCGACGCGACATGACGCCGCCCGCATCGATCGACAAAATTTTGAGCTTGCGCTCTGGGAAGGCCAGCAGGTTCTTCTGCTGCATTTCCAACATCTGCAAATCTTCACTGAAAATTTTGCCCTGACCTTCTTGAATTTGAGCGGTGAGCGCTTTGTCTTCGGGTTTGAATTGGCGCACCATGCCCCAGAAGTAGTGAATCGATGTGTCTGTTTCTGGCGTGATGAAATCCACCACCACACTGTAGGCTTTGTCTTCAGGTGCCGCGTGATAGCCACCCTTGCCCGCCAGCGCCACACCCACTTCAATCAGCACGTGGCTGGGCGGTGTGAATTTGCAAATTTGCCAACGGTCAACGGTGGCCTCATCGTCCAGGTCATTGGCACGCATGGCCATCTTCCAAAAAGGTGGTGCTTTGATGCCTTCCATGAAGCGACTGGTGGTGACGCAATCACCCTCGGTCACAGTGCGGCTGGGTGTTTCGTCAATTTCTTGTTGACCAATGCTGGTGCTGTGAACATACGTTTCGTGTGTCAGGTCCATCAGGTTGTCAATCATCAGGCGGTAATCGCACGCGATGTGGTACAGCCCACCGCCGTAAGCCCACTTGGGATTGTCAAACCATTCGAACGTGGGCATTTGCGCGGGGTCGACTTTGGACTGATCACCAGGCCAGACCCAGACAAAACCATAACGCTCAATCACAGCATAGGCTTTGACGGGCTCAAAGTTGCGAACCTGATGGCCGGGCATGCTGACGGTGTGCCCATCACAGCCCATTACCAAACCGTGGTAGCCACACACCAACTGCCCATTGCAAACACGCCCTAAGGACAATGGCGCGCCGCGGTGCGGACAAAAGTCTTGCACAGCCGACACCTTGCCTTCGGCATTTTTATAAAACACCATGGCCTCGTTGCAAATTTTGCGGCCCAAAGGTTTGTCAGAGATCTCATGGGCCTGACAGGCCACATACCAAGTATTTTTCAAGAACATGCCAAATCCTATTCTTTCAATCTTTTGACTCAAAGGTTTTTTGCGTCACACCCAACAGCGTGTTCAGCATGTCAGGTTGCTCGCGCAATTCTTGGGCTGTGCCTGCGTGAACCACTTCACCATGGTCCAGCACAACCGCCTTGTGGCTGATGGCCAAAATGGCTTGCGGGTGCTGCTCCACAATGATGGCCGACAAGCCCTCTTCACGGGTAATTCTGGCAATGGCGCGCAACAACTCTTCCACAATGATGGGGGCCAAGCCCTCCAGCGGTTCGTCCAACAACAACAAGCGCGGGTTGAGCACCAAGGCTCTGCCCACAGCCAACATTTGTTGCTCACCGCCTGACAATTGCGTGCCCAAATTGGTCTTGCGTTCTGCCAGCCGTGGAAACATCTCGTAGACACGTTCAGGTGTCCAAGGTCGGCTGGATTGACCATCGCGAGGTACTCTGGCCACCGCCGTTAAATTTTCATGCACCGTGAGGGACTTGAAAATATTGCGCTCTTGCGGCACCCAACCAATGCCAGCAGCGGCACGTTGGTGTGATGGCAAGGTGTGCAAGGCATGGCCCGCAAAATCTATCTGGCCGGCGTGTTGGTGCGTGGCGCCTGCCAAGGTGTCAAGCAAGGTGGTTTTGCCAGTGCCATTGCGACCGAGCAATGCCAGCGTTTCACCTTCTGCCAAGCTGAAGCTGATGTTTTGCAAAACCACAGCTTCCCCATAGCCTGCGCTCAATTCGCGAATCTTCAGCAACTCAGACATTTTGCAATTCCTCGCCGTGGCCCAAATAAACTGCTTTCACTTGAGAGTCATTTGCGATGTCTTGGGGTGTGCCTTCGGTCAGCACCGCGCCATTGACCAACACCGTGATGGTTTCGGCAAAATCAAAAACCAAATCCATGTCGTGTTCTATCAGGAGCACCGAAACATCTTTGGGCAATTGGGCCACCGTGCGCAGTAATTCTTCGCGTTCACCTGCAGGCACACCGGCCACAGGTTCATCGAGTAAGAGCACGCGCGGCTCGCAGGCCAAAGCAATGGCCATCTCCAGCAAGCGGCGCTTGCCGTATGGCATTTGCGATGTCACCTGATCGTGAACCGCTTGAAGGTGAAACAACTCGAGCAATTCTTCAGCGCGATGGACCACATCGGCTTTTGCACCCAGGGCTTGCCAAACGCGACCGCCCAAGCCTTTTTGTTGGCTGATCACCATGGCCAAAGTTTCCAAAGGCGTCATGCTGTCAAACAACTGGTTGATTTGAAAAGTTCTGACCAAGCCTTGTCGGACCCGCAAATGCGGTGCCATGTGCGAGATCTCTTGGCCTTCTAAAAAAATCTGACCAGCGGTGGCCGGCAATACACCGGTCATCAAGTTGATCAAGGTGGTTTTGCCAGCACCATTCGGACCAATCAAGGCATGCCGTGCACCTTGGCGAAGCTTCAAATTGACATGGTCTGTGGCCGTGATGCCGCCAAATTTTTTCAGCAAGTTGCGCGTTTCAAGCACACAAGGCAAGCCATTCCCGGAGGTCACTGTCGTTGCCGTTACTGTTGCCGTTGTCGTTGTCGGTGTGTTCTTGTTCATCATGCCCACCACTTCCAAGGCTTCAACAGTTTGTCACGTCCCACCAACACCAAGACCACCAAGAACAAACCAATCCAGAAGGTCCAGTATTGCGGCGTGATGCTCGAGATCACATCGTGCATGAGCTTGAATCCCACAGCGCCCAGCAGGCCGCCGTACAACCAACCCACACCACCAATCACCAGCATCAGCATGACATCGGCAGAACGGTCCAACGCAAAAATATCGAGCGAGGCAAAGCCTGTGGTTTGTGCCATCAGTGCGCCTGCAGCGCCAGCCAATGCCGCAGCCACGGTGTAGACCAAGGCAATCTTGGCATTGACGTTGATGCCAATGGCGGACGCACGCAAACGATTGTCGCGAATGGCTTTGACGGTGGCACCCAATGGCGAGTGAACCCAATGGCGCACCGCGACAAACAACACAAACAACACTGCCAAAGAATAAGTGGCGGCCGTTTGTCCCATCAGGTCAAATTCAAATCGCCCCAACACCGGTCCCATCACGACACCTTGCAAACCATCAGACCCTCCCGTTAGCCAATCCAATTTGTTGGCCAGTTCCAAAAGGATGAGGGCCAAACCCAGAGTGACCATCAAACGGGTCAGGTCGGTGCCTCGCAGAATGGTGAGCGAAAACACCGCACCCAGCGCAGTTGCGGCAGCCATGCCCACCAACAGTCCCACAAAGGGGTCGGGCATGATGTGCTTGGCAAAAAGTGCGGCGGTGTAAGCGCCAAAGCCCAAGAACGCAGCATGGCCCAAAGACACCACACCGGCATAGCCCAGCACCAGGTCCAAGGACAGCGCGAACAAGGCCACGATGGCCACTTCATTCACGATCAGCGCGTGACCCGGAAACATCCAAGGCGCGGCAAACACCAACGCCCACACAAGTACCTCTTGCCACGTCCACCGCGAGGCTTTCAACAACTGCATTTGCATGCCTGCATTGCGCGAACCCATCACTTGCCTCCTTGACGCACAAAAAGGCCTTGCGGACGCCACAACAAAATCAGCAGCATCAAGGTGTAGACGATGAAAGCACCCAACTTGGGCACGTAATATTTACCTGCGACATCGGCAATGCCCAACAACAAAGCCGCCAACAAAGGACCGGTGATGGAGGACGTGCCGCCCACCGCTACCACGATCAAAAAATACACCATGAATTTCAAGGGAAAGGTGGGGTCCAAGCCCAGCACCTCGGCGCCCAGGGCGCCGCCCAAGCCGGCCAAGCCAGAGCCCATGGCGAAGGTCACGGCAAACACCAAGTTGACGTTGATGCCCAGGCCCGCGGCCACACGCGAATCGTCCACACTGGCCCGCAACTGGCTGCCAAATCGCGTCTTGGCCAAGACGTATTGCAAACCCACTGTGAGTGCGGCACAAATGGCAATGATGAACAAGCGGTAGTGCCCCATGCCCAAGGCCCCATCCCACAATTCGGTTCGACCGCGCAACCATTCAGGCAGTTGAATGATCTGCTGCTGCGACCCCATGAAATAGTCCACGGCAGACACCGACATGAAGGCCAGGCCAATGGAAAACAAGACTTGGTCTAAGTGGGGCTTGGCGTACATGCGTCGGTACAGCGTGCGCTCCAATAAGGCACCGAGCAAGCCCGTTGTAGCAAAGGCCAATGGCAAACACCACATAAAAGGGACATCGAGGCGCTGCATCAACAGAACAGCCAAGTAGCCGCCCGCCATGGCAAACGCACCATGCGCCAGATTGATGAAATTCATCAAGCCCATCGTGACCGCCAAACCGACGGCCAAAATAAACAGAAGCATGCCGTAGGCAACGCCGTCAAACAGAATGGTCAACATGAAAAGAGCAGCCCATTCGATTGGAATGGGCTGATGAAGCTAAGTTGGGTTAACGGGTTTTGCCAGGGTCTTTGACGTCTTTGATCGTCTCAAACTCTTGGTTGTAAAGCTGACCACCCACACGCTCCACTTTGCGAATGTAGATGTTGTGAACCACGTCGCGGGTTTGCGCATCAATGAAAACCGGGCCGCGGGGGCTTTCAAACACTTGGCCTTTCATGGCATCGAGCAAAGCTTGACCGCCAGCACCCTTGGTCGATTTTGCAGCCTCGTAGATGACGCGCATGCCGTCATAGCCGCCGACTGCCATGAAGTTGGGACGCAAACCTGCATTGGCCTTGCTGAAGGCTTCTACAAATTTTTTGTTCATGGGTGAGTTGTGCGATGCAGAGTAATGGTGCGACGTGATGACGCCCATGGCCACGTCACCCATGCCGTTCAAAATATCGTCATCGGTCACGTCACCGGTGCCAATCAAACGGATGCCCGCTTTGTCCATGCCACGTTCGGCAAATTGCTTCATGAGCGCTGCGCCAGCACCTGAGGGCACAAACACATACACCGCGTCGGGTTTGGCATCGCGGACTTTTTGCAGGAATGGCGCGAAGTCGGGGTTGCGCATGGGAACGCGCAAGGTGTCAATCACTTGGCCACCATTGAAGGTGAAACGGTCTTTGAAATACTTTTCAGCATCGATGCCAGGGCCGTAATCGGAGACCAAGGTCACCACTTTTTTGATGTTGTTCTTGGGCGCCCAATCGGCCAAGCCCACGGCCGCTTGGGGCAAGGTAAAGCTGGTGCGAATGATGAAAGGCGATGCCTCTGTGATGCTGGACGTGGCCGCCGCCATGACCACCAAAGGTGTTTTGGATTGCGTCGCAATGGGGGCCGTGGCCAAAGCCAACGGTGTAAGGCCAAAACCGGCCAACACGCTGACCTTGTCGTTCACCACCAGTTCTTGCGCAATGCGCTTGGTGACGTCGGGTGCACTGGTGTCATCTTTGACGATCAGCTCCACTTTTTTGCCCGCCACCATGTCGCCGTTTTGCGCCATGTACAGCTTGGCGGCCGCTTCGATTTGTTTACCGGTGGAGGCAAAGGGCCCCGTCATGGGCAAGATCAGACCAATTTTGAATTTGTCCTGCGCCATCACGCCCGTGCTGGCCAATACCGCGGCCAAGACGGCAGCTTTCAAAAGGAAACGTTTTTGCATCGTGTAACTCCTGTGATGAATGAATTGCCTGCACAGTACAAAGCCATGCAGTTTTGGAACACATTCTATACAGCGTCAACCGTGCCGTCAGTCCTTTGAACGCAAAGAAATGCCCTTCAAAATGACTGTGACTGCGCGTATTGCCCCATCCGCGCACTGATCTTGAAAAACTCTGACACCGTCTCGTCAATGATTTGCTGGGCTGTCTTGACCGAATCGATCAAGCCCACCGATTGGCCTGCCAATGCGGGCGCAGCTTCCATGTCGCCTTGGAAATAGACATTCAAGATGCCCTTCATGTCATCAAAGGACATCACGCCTTGCGCGTGGACAACAGCGGTTCTGTCTGACTTCAAGGCACGAATGCAAGGGGTGCCTTTGGTGTTGAGCATCCAGGTACCGGTTTCTTTGGCATTGACAATGGCGTCTTTGAAATTCTGGTGAACCGGGCTCTCTGCACAGCTGACAAAGCGCGTGCCCATTTGAACCGCCTCCGCGCCCAAAGCAAAAGCAGCCGCCATGCCGCGACCGTCTGAAATGCCCCCCGCCGCAATCAATGGCACGTCCACTTTAGCGCGGATAGCTTGTAGCAAGACCAAGGTGGACACGTCTTCAGGATTTTTAAAGCCACCGCCCTCCGAGCCTTCCACCACCAAGCCATCAATGCCAGCCTCAACGCATTTGAGCGCGGCATCCACCGTGGGCACAGCGTGGTACACCGTGATGCCCGCATCTTTGAGCGGCTGAATGAACTTGGCCGGACTGCCTGCAGAGGTAGTGACAAATTTGACGCCCGACGCACACACAAACTTGAGCATGGCATCGTCTTTTAAAAACCGGATGGGCAGGTTGACACCAAAAGGCAAATTCAATTCGCGCATTTTGGTAATTTCAGCCTGGCAGTTGGCCGTCTCGCCTGAAGACGTCTCAATGATGCCCAAACCCCCAGCACGAGAAACAGCAGAAGCCAATGGGGTTCTGGCAATCCAGCCCATGGGCGCTTGCAAGATGGGATACTTTGCGCCTGTGTGGGCCAATACGCGGTTCATAGAAATTCCTTGTGGCATTAGCCTGTTGTTTGATCTAGTTGCTGCAACAGGCTCACGCCCAGAACACGCTGCCAGATTTCTCGTACCACGATGCCACTTGGCTTTCCACCGAAGATTCAATCCGACTCCGTTTGATCTTCATGGTGGGCGTGAGGTACCCGTTTTCAATTGACCAAGCTTCATTGGCAATCACCAGCATGCGCAGCTTTTCATAATCAGCCAACTCAGAATTCACTTGGTCTAGCAAGACCGTCAATTCTTGCTCAACCTGCGAACGAACTTCGGGATCGTTCATCTTGGGCCGAATGTCTTCCGCCAACACCACCATGGCATAAGCCGAGGGCTGGGACACACCCGACACAATGCTCATTTCAATCAGGGGGTGCACATTGAGTTTGTTTTCAATCGGCGCAGGCGCCACGTACTTGCCTTTAGACGTTTTGAAAAGCTCTTTCACGCGCCCTGTGATTTTGAGCAAGCCATCGGCGCGTTGCTGACCTTGATCGCCCGTTTTGAAAAAACCATCGGGCGTGAATGCTTCTGCGTCCAGATCGGGACGTTTGTAATAACCCACCATTTGACCGGGTGACTTCACCAAGATCTCACCTTCAGGACTGATGCGCGCCTGAACGCCTTCAAGCGGCACACCCACACACCCGGGTGCATTGATGGCATCTGTTGAGTTGTGCGAGTAGGCAAAGTCTTCCGTCATGGCGTAGCCTTCCATCAGGTTCAAACCCAACTTTCGATACCACGTAATGAGCTCTGCTGGGATGGGGGCCGAGCCACTGCCCGCCACAATCACATGGTCCAGACCCAAGCCTTTCAAAATTTTCTTGCGCACCAATCCACCCAGGAACGGAATGCTTAACAAAACATTGAGCTTGGCGGGCGGCATTTTGCTGAACACCCCTTGTTGAAATTTCAACCACAGGCGAGGCACCGAAATGAACATGGTCGGTTTGGCCCGGTTCAAGTCTTGCACAAACGTGTCCAGCGCCTCTGCAAAGTACACATGCGTTTTGCCATGCACCAAAGAACTGGCGCCCACCCAGGCGCGTTCAAACACGTGCGCCAAAGGCAGGTACGACAAGATGCGGTTGTCATCTCTGTCGCCCAGGGTTTCTTTCAAGGTTTTCACAATGCCTTCGGTGGCAGCCGAGATGCGCTCAAAGCTGTGCATCACGCCTTTGGGTTGACCGGTGGAACCCGAGGTGTACATGATCATGGCCAAATCGGTGGGCGCACGCGCAATGTCGCCTTGCAGGGGTGGCGTCTGTGCCACCACGTCGTCCCATTTTGTAAAAGCATTGTCGGGCGCCAAGGGAAACGCAAGGCATGGCATGTGGGCAGGCACAAAAGGCGCTTGCAAGGGCCACGTGTCCAGCTTGCCAACGAACAAGAAGCTGGCCTCGCTGTGGTCCAACACATAGCGAATGGTTTCGCCAGCTTCGGTTGGGAAGATGGCCACCGTGGTGCCGCCCGCCAACCAGATGGCCAGCTCGGCCATGATGAAGTGCGCGCAATTTTTGGACAAGATGGCCACTTTGGCACCCGGCGCCAAGTTGTGGGCTTTCAAATAAGCGGCCATCGAACGGGCCTGACGCAGGGTTTCTCGCCAGGTGTAGTCAATCACCTGACCTTGCCCTATTGGCTGCGTCATGTACACAAGGTCAGATCGGGTTTTCTCATGGGCGTAGACGTGGTCCAGAATCAAGGAAGAGGTGCTCATGGGGTGCTTTCAATTCAAATTCTGACGATGTTCTGCAGAGATGTGCAGACACATGCAATGATCCATGCGGATGCTGGCATTGTGCTGAGAATTGACCTGCCAGGCCGTCGCAGAGAGGGCTATTTGGCTAGGTATTTCCCTGATACCCAATGGGGTCTGTGGTTTATGGTCAAATGACTGCAATGCTTTAAAATCAAGCACCTCTACAGGAATTTCCATGTCGCAATTGCTCGTTCGTAAACTGTTGATTGACCTCAGCGCGCCCTTCCCCGCCAATTGGTGCGGCGGTGATGCGTTCAAGTCGGCATTTTTCAACGCCCTCTCCATGAGCTTTCCGGTTGGTGAACAGTTCTTCATCGACTCTGTTCGAACGGGTCTCAAAACCTTGCCCGAATCAGCGCAAGCCCCATTCAAAAGCGAAGTTCAGGGCTTCATCGGCCAAGAGGCCACCCATCGCCGCATCCATGCTTTGTTCAACGAGCATTTGGAGACCATGGGGTTTCCCAACATCATTGCCAAGCGATCTGCTGCACGGGTTGTGAAGAACGCGGACATGAACATTCGAATGCACGTGGGCGCCACTGCCGCCACCGAACACTTCACAGCCATCTTTGCCGAATGGATGCTGCGCCACCCAGAGGTGTTCGATGGCACCGAAGCGCGCCTCAAAACCATGTGGCTCTGGCACAGCGCCGAAGAATCCGAGCACCGCAGCACCGCGTTTGACATCTACAAAGCCTTGGGCGGCAGCGAAGAGTGGCGCATCAAATTGTTCCACTTCATCACAGTGCAGTTCTTGTCAGATGTGCTGTGGCAAACAGTTCGCAACCTTTGGCATGACCGCCAACTGTTCAAACTGCGCACTTGGAAAAGCGGCTACCAACTCTTGCTGTCCAAAGATGGCTTGTTCCGCGGCAATGTGGCGCAATGGCGAGCGTACAAATCACCCAGCTTCCACCCCAACCAACAAGACGACCGCTTGTCGCGCGATTGGCTGGCACACAACCAAGACCAATTCAAGGTGGTGGGCCAAGGCGCTTAAAACTTTGCGAATGGACGCAGCATGAGCAACTGGCAACTTGCCATTTTTGTGAGCTTGACACTGGTTTACCTGGCCTTTTGGCTTTGGTACGGCGGCGACGGGCAGCCCATGTCCGCCTCAGAAATTGAAGAGGCCTTGCACAAACTTCGAAACGCCGACCCAGCCCACAACAACGACGACGAAGTCGAAGACGTTCGGCAACTTTTAGCCTCTGACGATGGCAAAGAATTTGTCATGCAAAACTTGGTGCGCTACCGGTCTAAGGCGCTCTACCCTGAAGGCTCGGGTTTCAGCGACGACCCTCGCGAAGCCGACAAACGCTACGGCAAGTCCATCATTGGCGACTTGCTGCGCTACGGCAACATCATTGTTTTTGTGGCCCGCAAATCGGGGGATTTCGTCAAGCCTGAAGGCGCAGACGCATGGCACTACGTGGCCATGGTGCGCTACCGCAGCCGTCGTGATTTTGTGCGTTTTGCCACCCGTGCCAACCAAGCTGACAAGTTCATGCACAAATGGGCTGCCATCGAAAAAACACATGTATTTCCTGTGAAGCCGATCATCAGTTTGTTGGCCGTGCGAACTTGGGTGGCACTGACTTTGTTCGCCCTGGGCGTGATTCTCACAAGCGTTCTGTAAAGTCTCACACAAATTTTCAAAAGCCCCTCAAGGCTTGGTATGCTGAGGCCTTGTTCAACGCTTTCACGTTCGTCAACATGTCCAATGCTGCCCACGGCACCGCTCATTCTGCCAAGCTTCCCACACCCGAATTCGATCGCTTTTACAAGCACCCCGAACTGACGCAACTGCTGCAAGACTTTGCCAACGCCCGACCCGACCTGGTCGAGCTGCGCGAACTGGGCCGCAGCCACGAAAACCGCCCCATCTGGGTGTTGGTGATCACGCGCAAAAGCACGGGCGCCGACATTGACAAACCCGCCTTCTGGGTGGATGGCAACATCCATGCAGCTGAATTGACGGCCAGCACCGCCTGTCTGTATTGGCTGCACCAGTTGCTCAGCAAAGATGGCAACGATGCACAAGTCACTGAGTTGCTCAGTACGCGTGTGATTTATTTAGTGCCCCGCTTGAACCCAGACGGCGCCGAGCTGGCCCTGGCCGACAAACCGCGCCACATTCGCTCGTCCACTCGCCCCTATCCGTGGGATGAGCCGCACGTCGAAGGCTTGACCATTGAAGACATGGACGGTGACGGTCGCATTTTGATGATGCGCATCCCCGATCCGCACGGGGGTTGGAAAATCAACCCCGATGAGCCTCGCTTGCTCACCCCGCGTTTACCCGGCGAGTTTGGCGGCCAGTATTACCGCGTCATGCCTGAAGGCAGTTTGCAACACTATGACGGCGTCAACATCAAACCCAACCGCGATGTAGAAGGTTTGGATTTGAACCGCAACTTCCCATCTTTCTGGCGTCAGGAGCACGAGCAAATGGGTGCCGGTCCTTACCCCACCAGTGAACCCGAAGTGCATGCCATGGTGGACTTCATTGCCAAGCACCCCAACATCGGCGCGGCCGTGAGTTTCCACACTCACTCGGGCGTCATTTTGCGCCCCATGGGAACGCAAAGCGACACCGACATGACGCCTGAAGATTTGTGGATCATCAAGCGCATGTCGGACATCGGCAGCAAGCTCACAGGTTACCCTGCGGTCAGCATTTTTCATGACTTCAAATACCACCCCAAAGAAGTCATCACGGGCACCCAAGACTGGGTGTACGAACATCTGGGCGCCTTGTTTTGGACGGTCGAAATTTGGGCCCCCAACAAAGAAGCCGGCATCACCGATTACGACTGGATTCACTGGTACCGTGACCATCCACCTGAAGACGACATCAAGCTGCTCAAGTGGAGCGATGAGGTCTGTGGCGGCAAGGCGCACGTGGATTGGTACCCGTACCAACACCCCGACTTGGGTGCCGTGGAATTGGGCGGTTGGGACCGCATGAACTATTGGCGCAATCCACCGGCACATTTGCGCGAGCGCGAAGCGGCGCGTTTCCCTGCGTGGTTGAATCAAATTGCGCTCACCTTGCCCAAACTCGAATTGCTGCATGCCAAAGCAGAAAACTTAGGCAAGGGTCAGTGGCGCGTTCAGATGGCTGTGGGCAATGCCGGCTACTTGCCCAGCTATGTCACCAAGCGTGCACTGGAGCGAAAAGCAGCGCGACCCTGCATGTTTGAAATTGAGTTGCCTGCTGGGGCGCAATTGCGCATGGGCAAGCCCCGCATGGAAGGTCCACAGTTAGAAGGCCATGCCGCCAACAATTCACTGCAAGCGTTTTTGCCAAACAAAACCATCACAGGCGATCGGGCCTTGAACGAATGGATTGTGGAAGCGCCCGCAGGCACAGTGCTGAACCTGACAGCGCATGCCGCAAGGGCCGGCACTGTCAGAACCTCCCTTACTTTGACATAACTTATTTCAAGCCGAGCAATCGCACGGCGTTGTCTTTCAAAATCCCGGGCATCACCTCGGGTTTGAAACCAGCCACTTCAAAATCCTTCATCCATCGCTCGGGTGTGATGAGGGGGTAATCGCTGCCAAACAGAATGCGGTCTTTCAACAAGGTGTTGGCGTACTGCACCAGTTGCTTCGGAAAGTACTTGGGGCTCCAGCCCGACAAATCAATCCAGACATTGGGCTTGTGCGTGGCCACACTCAGGGCTTCGTCTTGCCATGGGAAGCTGGGGTGTGCCATCACAATTTGCATGTCAGGAAAATCGATGGCCACGTCGTCCAGGTGCATGGGGTTGCTGTAGGCCAAACGCAAGCCACCGCCGCAGCGCATGCCAGAACCAATCCCGCTGTGGCCGGTGTGAAAAATGGCGGGCAATTTGTGTTCGTTGATCACCTCGTAAATGGGCCAAGCCATTTTGTCGTAGGGGTGGTAGCCCTGCACCGTCGGGTGAAACTTGAAGCCCTTGATGCCCTCTTCCTTGATGAGCCGTTCAGCTTCGCGCGCACCCATCTTGCCTTTGTGTGGATCGATGCTGGCAAACGCAATCATCATGTCGCTGTTGTCGCGCGCTGCCTTGGCAATTTCTTCATTGGGAATGCGGCGACGGCCCAACTGGGATTCGCTGTCAACCGTGAACATCACCAAACCAATTTTTCGCTCGCGGTAGTACGCCACGGTTTCGTCAATGGTCGGGCGGCGGTTGCTGCCAAAAAATTTGTCAGCGGCACGGTCGTATTCTTCGCCGTAGTTGTCAAACGGGTTCCAGCAACTCACCTCGGCGTGGGTGTGAATGTCAATGGCAATCAGGTCTTGGTGGTTCATAAATTCTTTCAAAAATACGGGAAAACCCTGTGTTTATTGCCTGCACATGGCAAGACAATATAGTTATTGATAATAACCTTTTTAACAACCCCTTGCCAAACAGCAAGGCCGATTTGGACCCGCCATCATGACTCAAAATCTTCATCCTTTGTTGCAACGTGCAGAAACCAACGGCATCCACTTCGAGATGAAGGGGGCTGTGGCCATGGTGCGCTTGAGCCGCCCTACCAAACGCAATGCGCTCAACGATGGCTTGATTGAAGCTTTGCGCGACGTCTTTCAAAACCTCCCTGAAGAAGCCAAGTCAGCGGTGGTTTACGGTGAAGGTGATCATTTCTGCGCCGGTTTGGATTTGTCTGAGTTGAAAGAGCGCGACGCCGGTCAAGGCGTGCACCACTCCCGCAGCTGGCACGTGGCTTTGGATGCCGTTCAATTGGGCCGTGTGCCCGTCATTGCAGCCTTGCATGGGGCCGTGGTTGGTGGCGGTTTGGAATTGGCCAGCGCTTGCCACATTCGCGTGGCAGACGACAGCACCTTCTTCGCACTGCCCGAAGGCACACGCG
>CALEYZ010000063.1 GCA_937928195.1 uncultured Limnohabitans sp. | reverse complement strand
GTCATCAAAATTGAACCGCCCGGCGGCGACAAGACACGCAAGCTGCCAGGTCTGGGCATTGGTTTTTTTCGCAGCTTCAACCGCAACAAAAAAAGCGTGGTGCTAGACATTCAAACACCCGAAGGCATGGCCACAGCCAAAGAGCTGATCGGTGAATGCGATGTGCTGTTGGAAAACTTTCGCCCCGGACTCATGGACAAGCTGGGCTTGGGCTACGCCGCGTTGGCGCAAGCATTTCCCAAGCTCATTTATGTGTCGCACAAAGGCTTTTTGCCAGGCCCTTACGAGAACCGCTTGGCACTAGACGAAGTGGTGCAAAACATGGCGGGCCTCACCTACATGACGGGCCCCAAAGGCCGACCTTTGCGCGCAGGCACTTCGGTCAACGACATCATGGGTGGCATGTTTGGCGCCATTGGGGTGTTGGCCGCTTTGCGCGAACGTGATCGCACCGGCAAAGGCCAAGAAATTCAAAGTGCTTTGTTTGAAAACTGCTGCTTGTTGGCCTCACAGCACATGCAGCAATTTCAAATGACAGGCGAAGTACCGCCACCCTTCCCCTCGCGCATTTCGGCATGGAGTGTGTACGACACGTTTGAAGTGGCCCACAACGAGCAGTTGTTCATTGGTGCCGTCAGCGACAAACAATTTATCAGCTTGTGCAAGGTCATTGATCGCGCCGACTTGGCCAACGACCCCGCCTTGGCCACCAACGCACAGCGTGTGGCGGTGCGCCCCGAACTGCTCAAACGTTTGGGCGACACCCTCGTGCAATTTGAGATTGACGATTTGTGCGCCAAGCTGGAAGCCGCGGGCCTGCCTTACGCCAAAGTGGTTCGCCCTGACCAACTGGTGAACGACGAACACCTGATTCAAAGCGGTGGCATGGTGCCCATGACCACCGACGAAGGCACCACCACCCAAGCCGTGCTGCTGCCTTTGATGATGGGCGGGCGACGCCCGGGTGTGCGCCGCCCCATCGCCAAAGTCGGCGAACACACGCAAGAAATTTTGGCTGCATTGAGAAACAAGAGGAGACCCGCATGACATCGCATTTGAACCGCCGCAACACCTTGGCTTGGCTGGCCGCTACTGCTTCTGGAGTAGCCTTGCCCACCGCCTCATGGGCACAGTCGGCCCCACTCAAAGTGATCTTGCCCGTTGGGCCCGGTTCTGGCGTTGACACCATTGTGCGCACCGTGCAAAGCGCTTTGAGCAAAGCCCTCAATGACCAACCCGTGGTGATAGAAAACATTGCAGGCGCTGGTGGCATTCCAGGCACCGCCGCCTTGGTCAAAGCTGCGGCAGATGGCAACGCCATCGCATTCATTTCCAACAACCATGCGGTCAATCCCAGCGTCTACAAAAAAATTCCCTACGACAGCTTGAACGACATCACGCCTATCAGTGTGGTGGGTGGGTCGCCATTTGTGCTGGTGGTGAACCCCAACAAGGTGCCCGCCAAGAATGCCAAAGAATTGGCCGCCCTGATCAAAGCCAAGCCTGGTGAATTCAATTACGCCTCGTCGGGCAACGGCACCATCATCCACTTGGCGGGCGAAATGTTTGTCGATGCCGTGGGCGTGGACGTGCGCCACATTCCCTACAAAGGCATGGGCCCCATGATCACCGACCTCATGAGTGGCCAGGTTGAAATGGGTGTGGCCGCCGTGGCGGCTGTACAAGGCCAGCTCAAAAGCGGCGCTTTGCGCGCCATGGGGGTGATGCACAAGTCACGTGTAGCCTCTTTGCCCGATGTGCCCACCATTGCCGAGCAAGGTTTCCCAGAGGTCGACGTGGCCGGCTGGTTTGCAGCCATTGGCCCTGCCAAATTGCCTGCAGCCCATGTGAAACGCTTGCATGAGGCCATCACCACGGCCTTCAATGACCCCGCGGTCAAAGCGGCCATGGCCAAGCAAGACAACTTCATCACACCCACCAGTCCGCAGGTGGCTGCGCAATATTTGAAGACAGAACAAGACAGATATGCGAAACTGGTGGCCAAAGCAAACGTCAAATTGGATTAATGAGCATTCAAATCCTCATCGTCGGTATTCACCTCGCCCGCAGCACACGCGGGCGCATCTGCTCGCCCCCCAGAAAAAGCTGCTGATTTTTTTGCAAGCGTTTTAATTTTTTCTGGAGAGCTTCATGGCTGATTTGTTTGACAACCCAATGGGTTTGTGTGGTTTCGAGTTCGTCGAATTTGCGTCCCCTGTCCCTGGTGTTCTAGAACCCTTGTTCGAGAAAATGGGCTTCTCTTTGGTGGCCAAACACCGCTCCAAAGACGTGGTGCTGTACCGCCAAGGCGACATCAATTTCATTGTCAACCGCGAGCCCAAAAGCTTGGCAGGCTACTTTGCCGCCGAGCACGGACCTTGCGCATGCGCGTTGGCTTTCCGTGTTCGCGACTCGCACAAAGCGTATTCACGTGCTTTAGAGATGGGCGCGCAACCCGTTGAAATTCCCACCGGCCCCATGGAGTTGCGTTTGCCTGCCATCAAAGGCATTGGCGGCGCCCCCTTGTATCTGATCGACCGTTACGAAGATGGCAAAAGCATCTACGACATCGACTTTGAATTCATCGAAGGCGCCGACCGTCACCCCGTGGGTCACGGCTTCAAAATCATCGACCACCTCACGCACAACGTGTACAAGGGTCGCATGGCGTTTTGGGGTGGCTTTTACGAGAAGATTTTTAACTTCCGTGAAATCCGTTACTTTGACATCAAGGGTACGCACACCGGTCTCACCAGCCGTGCCATGACGGCACCTGACGGCCTCATCCGCATTCCTCTGAACGAAGAATCTGGCAAAAACGGCGGCCAGATTGAAGAGTTCTTGATGCAGTTCAACGGCGAAGGCATTCAGCACATTGCGCTGCTCACAGATGATCTGATGAAGAGCGTTGACTCTCTCCAAATGGCGGGCATTCCCCTGATGACAGCGCCCAACGACATCTACTACGAGATGCTCGAAGACCGGCTCAAAGGCCATGGCGAGCCCGTGCCCGAACTGCAAGCCCGCGGCATTTTGCTAGACGGCTCTACCGCCAATGGCGAAAAACGTTTGTTGTTGCAAATTTTCTCGCAAACCTTGTTGGGGCCCGTGTTTTTTGAATTCATCCAGCGCAAAGCCGATGAAGGCTTTGGCGAAGGCAACTTCAAAGCATTGTTTGAGTCCTTGGAACGTGATCAAATTAGACGCGGCGCCATCCAAATCGACGCCTAAAGGAACCGTCATGAAAATCAGTCGAATTCACCACGCGGCTTATCGCTGCAAAGATGCCAAAGAAACTGTCGAGTGGTATGCCAAAAACTTGGACATGAACTTTGTCTTGGCCATTGCCGAAGACTTGGTGCCCTCCACCAAAGCACCCGACCCCTACATGCACATCTTCTTGGATGCAGGGGGCGGCAACGTCATGGCCTTCTTTGAACTACCCAACTCTCCAGCCATGGGCCGCGATGAAAACACCCCTGCATGGGTGCAGCACATGGCTTTTGAAGTGGACAGCATGGAAGCCTTGCTAGCTGCCAAAGAAAAACTGGTAGGCAATGGCATCGAGGTCATTGGTCCTATCAACCACACCATATTCCAAAGCATTTACTTCTTTGATCCCAACGGTCACCGCTTGGAATTGGCCACCAACACTGGCACGCCCGAGATGTACAAAACCTTGGACGATGTGAAGTGGGACATGTTGAACGAGTGGAGCAAAACCAAGCGCGCACCCAAGCATGCGGCCTGGATGCACGAGTCTTCATAAGCTTTTATTTTTCTAGACTTCTCACCTTTGCCCATGATGACGCTTGTCGATGCCACCCACAATCCGCAGCTGCAGTCTTGGGTGGCGTCTGCCAACACAGCAGACACCGATTTCCCCATTCAGAACCTGCCCTATGGTCGCTTCCAATTGGCCGCAGACCAGCAGGCAGACTCTGCGTGGCGCATCGGTGTGGCCATTGGTGATCACGTTTTGGATTTGCATGCCACAGGCCTGATCGCTTTCAGCGACATGCAGCAGTTGCTTCAGTTGGACAAGCCGGCGCGCGTGGCCTTGCGCAAAGCCTTGAGTGAAGGGCTGACACAAGGCAGTGCGCTTGAAGCCGCATGGCGACCGCATCTGCACGCCCTGAGCGATGTCCGATTGGGCTTGCCTTGCGACACGCGTGACTACTCCGACTTTTATGTTGGCATTCACCACGCGACCGCTGTTGGCAAATTGTTTCGACCCGACAACCCGCTTTTACCCAACTACAAGTGGGTGCCCATTGCGTACCACGGCCGAGCCTCCACGCTGCAAGTCAGTGGCAAAAGCTTTGTCAGGCCCACAGGTCAAATCAAAGCCGCCGATGCCGATGCGCCCGTACTCAGCCCCTCGCAAAGGCTAGACCTAGAATTGGAATTGGGCATTGTGGTGGGCCGCCCCAACCCACAAGGCCAGCCCATTGGCATTGAAGAAGCCGAAGACCACGTGTTTGGCATCACCCTGTTCAACGACTGGAGCGCGCGCGATTTTCAGGCATGGGAATACCAGCCCTTGGGGCCCTTCCTGTCCAAAAATTTCGCCAGCACCTTGTCACCGTGGATCGTCACCCTGGAAGCATTGGCCCCCTTCCGCTTGCCGTTTGCAAGACCCGAAGGCGACCCCCAGCCGCTGCCTTATTTAGACAGCGCCAGCAACCGAGCACAAGGCGCGTTAGACATCGATCTGGAAGTACTGATTCAAACTGACAAAATGCGCCAAGCCGGCGAAGCCCCTGTGTGCATCAGCCGCTCCAACTTTGCGCAAGCCGCCTACTGGACCGTGGCACAAATGGTGGCACACCACACCGTGAATGGGTGCAGTTTGTCAGCCGGTGATTTATTTGGTTCTGGCACTTTGTCGGGCCCCAGCATTGAGCAATCGGGCTCTTTGCTCGAGCTCAGCCAAGGCGGCAAGCAAGCCATTCGCCTGCCCAATGGCGAACAACGCACTTTCTTGTTGGATGGCGACAGCATTACCCTGAAGGGCAGCTGTGCACGTCAAGGTGCGCGCAGCATTGGATTTGGATTGTGTGAAGGCACCGTTGTGCCTGCGAGTTTTGCAATCAACCGATCTGCATTGGCTTCTGAATCGAATTCAACAACGTAGTCATAAATTTCAAGAATGTCTTTGGCTGCAGCTGTTGAAATGCGAATTTGATGTGAGTTAGCAAACCGACTCACCATCACTTGTTTTTCTTTTTAGCGCGGATCATGTCCATCACCTCATCCATGGTGTGAACACGCCCAGCATCGACATCTGCTTGCCCCATAGCAAGGATTTTGAGCAGAGCCAAAGTTTCCTGCGTCTTTTCATAAGAAGCTACATCTTGAATCACTGCCTTGGCTTCGCCATTTTGAGTGATGACCATTGGCTCACGGCACTCCGTGAGTTGCTGCAACACCTCGGCAGCGTTGGCCTTGAGGTAGCTAATCGGCTTTATTTGAGCAGTGGTAAGCATAATGGTCCGCCTTAAAGTGAACCTAATATAGTCTTTTAAAAGTCCAAGTCAACACACATTTGCTTGCAATCAAGTTTTCGCCAACTTGCAATGCGCACGCCACTTCTGAGTACCCACATTGCTGTTCGCAGCTGTGTGAGGATGGGGTGGGTGGGTGACGATTTGTTATCCTCACACAGCGAGCTCAGCAAGAACCCGAATTACTTCGACTGACTCAAAGCATTGCCCACCATCTTGGACGTGATGTCCACAATTTGAATCATGCGCTCGTAGGGCATGCGTGTAGGACCAATGACGCCCAAAGTGCCCACCACATGGCCATCCACCTCATACGGTGCACTGACCACAGACAACTCTTGCATGGGCACAAACTGGCTTTCGCCGCCAATGAAAATGCGCACACCATCGGCCTGACTAGACACATCAAGCAAACGCATCAACTGTGTTTTTTGCTCAAACAAATCGAAGGCCTGACGCAGATTGCCCATGTCGCTAGAAAAGTCGCTGACCGACAGCAAATTGCGCTCGCCAGAAATAACCACATCGCCTTCATCTTCGCTCATGGCCTCTGAGCTCATTTGCACAGCGGCCTGCATGAGGCTGGCAATTTCAGATTGCAAATTGACCAGCTCTTGCTTCACGCGCAATCGCACTTGTTCAATGGCCATGCCTGCGTAATGCGCGTTCAAATAATTGGACGCTTCAATGAGCTGGCTTTGTGAGTAGTCGGCCTCGGTAAAGATGACGCGGTTTTGCACGTCGCCTTCGGGCGAGACAATGATCAAGAGCACGCGTTTTTCAGACAAACGCAAAAACTCAATGTGTCTGAAAACCGAGGCGCGCTTGGGCGCCATCACCACACCCACATAGTGCGACAAGCTGGACAGCATGTTGGCCGCGTTGGCAATGACCTTCTGCGGCTGGTCGGGCGCTAGGCGGTGGGTTGGCAATTCACCCTTCTGAACCGTCAGCATGGTGTCGACGAATAGGCGATAACCCCTATTGGTGGGGATCCTGCCAGCCGATGTATGCGGGCTGGCAATCAGGCCCAACTCTTCCAGGTCAGACATGACATTTCGGATGGTGGCAGGGGACAATTCCAAGCCTGAGGCTTTGGAAAGCGTGCGCGATCCCACGGGCTGGCCGTCCGCAATGTAGCGTTCAACCAGCGCTTTGAGCAATAACTTGGCACGATCATCTAGCATTCGGTCATTTTAATGATGTAATTTGCGAATGAA
>CALEYZ010000062.1 GCA_937928195.1 uncultured Limnohabitans sp. | reverse complement strand
CCCTTGCTCAAAAATTAAGCAATACAATCGTGCCTCCTTTTTGAGCAGTGTTCCTACTTTTCAGCTTTCCAAGTCCATGCAAATCGGACCCTATGTCTTGCCCAATGCTGTGTTTGTGGCGCCCATGGCTGGCGTGACCGACAGGCCGTTTCGCCAACTGTGCAGACAGTTTGGCGCGGGCTATGCTGTGAGCGAGATGGTGACCTCACGCAAAGACTTGTGGAAAAGTTTGAAGACCTCACGCCGCGCCAACCACGATGGCGAACCTGGCCCCATCGCCGTGCAGATTGCAGGCACCGATGCCCCCATGATGGCCGAGGCGGCCGCCTACAACATCGATCAGGGTGCGCAAATCATCGACATCAACATGGGCTGTCCCGCTAAAAAAGTTTGCAACAAATGGGCGGGCTCTGCGCTCATGCAAAACGAAAGCTTGGCGATTGAAATTGCAGAAGCCGTGGTGGCCGCGTGTGCGCCACGCGGTGTGCCCGTCACATTGAAGATGCGAACCGGTTGGTGCGACACAGAAAAGAACGCTTTGGTCTTGGCCAAAGCTTTTGAAAGCGTGGGCATTCAAATGGTGACGGTACATGGCCGCACCCGCGAGCAAGGCTATAAAGGCTTTGCCGAATACGACACCGTGGCCGCCGTCAAAGCAGCTGTGAACATTCCAGTGGTGGCCAATGGCGACATTGATTCTCCCGAGAAGGCGCTGCAAGTTTTGAAGTACACCGGCGCCGATGCGCTGATGGTGGGACGCGCCGCCCAAGGCCGCCCTTGGATCTTCCGCGAGATTGTTCATTTCTTGAACACTGGCGAACATCTGGCGCCGCCTTTGGTGGCCGAAGTCAAACGCGCATTGCTGGACCATTTGCAAGACCACTATGGCTTGTATGGCGAACTGACGGGCGTGCGCTCTGCCCGCAAACACATTGGCTGGTATGTGCGTGACTTGCCGGGTGGTGATGCGTTCAGAGACCACATGAACACGTTGGAAACGGCCGAGTTGCAGTCGCGCGCCGTGGCAGATTTTTTTGAAGAAATGGCAGCGCGCATGGAGCGCATGCCACAGGCTGTGGCGGGCGTTCAGCCTGACATGGCCATGGAGACGATGGAATGAGCAAGAAGAAAATTGAAGAATGCATCCGCGAGAGTTTGAACACCTACTTTGATGACATGGCAGGCTCTGAGCCGCATGGCATGTACGAGATGTTGCTCAATGTGGTGGAAAAACCTTTGTTGGAAGTGGTCATGCAACAAGCTGACCAAAACCAATCGCGCGCTGCGGAGTGGCTGGGACTGAACCGCAACACGTTGCGCAAGAAACTGATCGAACACAAACTTTTGAAGTGAAAAAAATGAAAGCACTGATTTCTGTCTCCGACAAAACCGGCATTGTGGAACTTGCCAAAGCGCTGCATGCGTTGAAGGTGGAACTGGTTTCCACTGGCGGCACCGCCAAGTTGCTGGCCGAGCAAGGTCTGCCTGTGACTGAGGTGGCGCAAGTGACGGAGTTTCCAGAAATGCTGGACGGCCGTGTCAAAACTTTGCACCCCAAGGTGCACGGTGGTTTGCTGGCCCGCCGCGACGTGCCCGAACACATGGCCGCTTTGAAAGAACACGGCATTCAAACCATTGACTTGCTCATCGTCAATTTGTACCCCTTCGAAGCCACGGTGGCCAAGCCTGGTTGCACTTTAGAAGACGCCATTGAGAACATCGACATTGGCGGTCCCGCCATGGTTCGCAGTGCCGCCAAAAATTGGAAAGACGTGGCGGTGTTGACAGACGCATCTCAGTACGCGACCGTCATTGAAGAACTGAAAGCCAGCGGCAAAGTGTCAGACAAAACACGCTTTGCTCTGTCGGTGGCCGCTTTCAACCGCATCAGCAATTACGACGCCGCCATCAGCGACTACCTGTCTTCTTACAACTTGGAAGACGGCACACGCACTGAATATCCTGCGCAAGCCAATGGCCGCTTCGTGAAGTTGCAAGACTTGCGATACGGCGAGAACCCTCACCAAACTGCCGCCTTCTACCGCGACCTGTATCCAGCACCCGGCTCTTTGGTCACAGCCGTGCAATTGCAGGGCAAAGAACTGTCTTACAACAACATTGCCGATGCTGATGCGGCTTGGGAATGTGTGAAGAGTTTTTCAGAAGCGGCTTGCGTCATCGTGAAGCACGCCAATCCTTGTGGTGTGGCAGTTGCCACAGACGCCTTGACGTCCTACAACAAAGCGTTTCAAACAGACCCCACTTCTGCGTTTGGCGGCATCATTGCGCTGAACCGCATCGTGGATGCAGCCGCTGCGCAGCAAATCAGCAAGCAGTTTGTGGAAGTGCTGATGGCACCAGCTTACTCTCCTGAAGCGCTGGAAATTTTCAAAGCCAAGGCCAATGTGCGTGTGTTGCAAATTGCACTGCCCGACTTCAAAGCCGGTGGCAATGCGTTTGAGCAAGGCCGCAATGCCCAAGACATCAAGCGTGTTGGTTCGGGTTTGTTGATTCAAACGGCCGACAACCACGAGCTGCAATTGGCCGACCTCAAAGTGGTCACCAAAGTGCAGCCCACACCGGCGCAACTGCAAGACTTGTTGTTCGCGTGGAAAGTGGCCAAGTACGTCAAGAGCAATGCCATTGTGTTCTGCGCCAATGGCATGACCATGGGCGTGGGGGCGGGCCAAATGAGCCGCCTGGACTCAGCGCGCATCGCCAGCATCAAGGCGGGTCACGCCGGTTTGAGTTTGCAAAACACCGTGGTGGCCAGCGACGCCTTCTTCCCGTTCCGCGATGGCCTCGATGTGGTGGTGGACGCCGGTGCCAATTGCGTCATTCAGCCGGGCGGCTCGATGCGCGATGCCGAAGTGATCGCGGCAGCGGACGAGCGTGGTGTGGCCATGGTCTTTTCGGGTGTGCGCCACTTCCGCCATTAAGCTGTGAAAATTTGTAGAGCAGCGTGCCTTTGAATGAAGGCATGATGTGAGTCTGTAAAGACTCAACGCGAACCAAGCTTCGCACCCAAGGCATCATGACTGCATCTACAAACTCTCCTTTGACGTCCATTTCACTGGGTGTGCCCGTGGTGGACTCTCACAGCCACGTGATTGCGGACGATCCTGTTCGCTATCCGCTGGCGCCCATGGGCGGCAAACAATCGGATTGGTCCAAAGAGCGTCCGGTCAATGGTGTGGGCATGGCCCAGGCCATGAAAGAGGCAGGCGTGGCCAAGTCCATTTTGGTGCAAGCCTCAACTTGCTATGGCCACGACAACAGCTACACGCTGGACTGTGTCAAAGCCAACCCTTCGCAATTTGTGGGTGTGTATTCCGTGGACACCTTGCTGCCCGATGCCGTGGCGCAAGTGAAGCGTTGGAAAGACGCGGGCCTCAGTGGCACCCGCGTTTTCATTGCAGGTCATACTGCCGCGGACCACAGCGTGCGTTTGGACGACCCGCGCAGCTTCCCCGTGTGGGAGTACATCTCTGACCACAAAATTCCGATGTGCGTGCAATTGCGCGCCGACGGTTTGCCCCAACTCGAAACCCTTCTAAAGCAGTTCCCCAAAGCCACCGTCTTGCTGGACCACTTTGCACGCCCTGTGTTGGAAGAGGGTGCGCCTTACGCGCAAGCCGCCAGCTTGTTTGCGCTGGCCAAGTACGAGAATTTGAATTTCAAATTCACCACCCACAATGTGCGTGAATCCAAAGAAGGCAAGTCTACCCAGGCGTCTTTCTGCAAAGCGGTGGTCAGTGCCTTTGGCGCTAAGCGCATTGCGTGGGGCTCCAACTTTCCTGCATCGGCTGGTGGCCTTACCAAGCATCTGCAAGAAGCCCTGGAAGCCACGGCGTCTTTGACCTTGGAAGAGCAGCGCTGGATTTACTCCGGCACGGCGCATGCGTTGTACCCAGATTTGAACAAGGGCTAAGCAGCATGTCTTCCAACTTGAATCCCGAAAAACTCAAACTCAAAACCCTGTTGGGCGATTACCCCAACACCATGGCTTTGAAAAATGGCGTCTTGCGCCCCAAGCTGTTTGACTTTGAATTTGACCCTGTCAAAACCCCCAACCGTGCGTTCAAGCGCGTGGTGCGTGAGTTGGAGTTTGATGTGGCCGAGTTGGCCTTGGTCACGTACTTGCAAGCCAAAGCCTACGGCAAACCCTTGGCGCTGTTGCCTGCAGTGGTGGGCGAAGGCCGCTTCCAACACCACTGCTTGGTGTACAACGCCGAGCGCGGCAAAGTGACCGTGGCGCAACTCAATGGCAAGCGTGTGGGTATTCGTGCGCATGCGCAAACCACCGTCACATGGGTGCGCGGTGTGTTGGCCAATGACTATGGCGTTGACTTGCCCAAAGTGCAATGGGTGACGTTTGAGCATGGCCACTTGGCCGAGTTCCCAGACCCCAAGGGTTTTGAGCGCGCCCCCGAAGGCAGCAAAATGGTCGACATGTTGTTGTCAGGTGAATTGGACGCTGCCATCATTGGCAGTGACTTGCCCGACGACCCGCGCCTGCAGCCCGTGCTGCCCGACCCGCACGATGCGGCGCAAGCCTGGAGCCGCCGTTTGCAAATGCTGCCCATCAATCACATGATGGCCATCGACATGGACCTGTGCAAAGACCGTCCTGATGTCATTCAAGAGGTGTACCAAGTGCTGGCCCAAAGCAAAGCCATGGCCAAAGACGAGAACCCTCGCCGCAGCGTGCACGC
>CALEYZ010000061.1 GCA_937928195.1 uncultured Limnohabitans sp. | reverse complement strand
GTCCCAAGTTCATGGTCCAGTCCAAACCCAGCACGTTGCAATCGAGTTGGCCCATTTCTTCCAGCCACAGGCCGCCGCCTTTGGTGAAAACAATGCTGGGGATGCGCACGCCGTGGTGTTCTTTTTTCAACAATGCCAGCACTTTGGCGGTATAGGCCAAGCTGAACTCTTGAAAGGCCGAGTCGGCTAACACACCGCCCCAACTGTCAAAAATCATGACGGCTTGAGCGCCAGCTTCGATCTGCGTGTTGAGGTAGGTGGCCACCGCTTGCGCATTGACTTCCAAAATGCGATGCATCAAGTCGGGACGGCTGTACAACATGGACTTGACCAAGCGGTAGTCATCCGAGCCTTTGCCTTCCACCATGTAACAAGCCAACGTCCAAGGGCTGCCGGAAAAACCAATCAATGGCACACGGCCATTCAAGGCTTTTCGAATGGAGGTGACAGCGTCAAAGACATAGCGCAACTTGGCCATGTCGGGAACTTGCAGTTCTGACACAGCCGTTTCATCTCGCACGCTTTTGGCAAAGCGAGGGCCTTCGCCTAAGGCAAAGCTCAGACCCAAACCCATGGCATCTGGCACGGTCAAGATGTCACTGAACAAAATGGCGGCATCAAGAGGGTAACGTTCTAAAGGTTGCAGTGTGACTTCGGTGGCAAAGTCCACATTGGTTGCGAGGCCCATAAAACTGCCGGCTTTTGCACGTGTCGCGCAATATTCAGGCAAATAACGGCCCGCTTGGCGCATCAGCCAGACGGGCGTGTGATCGGTGGCCTGGCGCAAGCAAGCGCGCAAAAAAGTGTCGTTGGACAAAGGGGCAAAGCTGGCAGAAGTCATAGCAATCAAGGCCGTGATGGCATTTCCAAATGTATCTGCTGCATTCTCGCAGACTGCTCAGGGTCCGCCGCCTGAATTGACGTGCGTCAATTCATCTTTATGGCGAACTCTTAACTTGGCTCAAGGAATTTTGAATTTCGGATGCAGATGGCAACTCCGACAGCAAATGCACTTCTTGTCCTGGGGCATACCATGCGTACACCGGCACACCATTTCGACCCAGGGCATTCAAGACTTTCGTGATGGCGGGGTCGTAACGGGTCCAGTCCGCACGCAGCAGCAAGACATCTTTCTGGGCAAATGCCTTTAAAACATCTGGATGGCTGAAGGTGGTTTTTTTGTTGAACTGGCAGGTGACACACCAAGCCGCCGTGAAGTCCACAAACACAGGCTTGCCTGAGGCGCGAGCTGTGGCCACTTTGTCCTCCGACCACTCGTGCCAGACAGCTTGTCTCAGGGCATCTCGGCCATTGGCAGAAGACGTGGTGGTCAAAGCAATGTCTTGTGCTGCAACTGTGTCAATGCGTGTCCAACTCGGCCCCCATTGCCAAACTGACCAGCCAAACACGAGCGCTGCCATGCTGCGCAAAAGCCAACCCACTTTGCCAGTTTGAGGCAAGGTCCACAACAAGAGAGATAAGCTGAGCAAGCAAATCAGGAAGCCTGCAACGCCATCCAGGCCCACTTGCTGACCCAATACCCAGACCAGCCAAATGACCGTGGCATACATTGGGAAGGCCATGAACTGACGGAACGTCACCATCCATGCGCCAGGCCGCGGCAGGCGTTCCACCCAAGCTGTACTGACTGACACGGCCATGAATGGCAAAGCCATGCCGATGCCCATGGCTGCAAAAATCGGCAATGCTTGCCAGGCGGGCAAACCGATGGCCAGGCCCAAAGAGGCGCCCATAAAGGGGGCCGTACAAGGCGAGGCAATGACCACCGCAAACACTCCAGACCACCAAGCATTGAGCCATGGCTTAGACCACTGAAATCCTGCCAACGAATTTGGCACAAAAGCGCCGAATTCAAACATGCCGGACAAATTCAATCCCATCACTGCAAACAACATGGCCAGTCCACCGACCACCCAAGGCGATTGCAGCTGAAAGCCCCAGCCAAGCTGAGCGCCTGCCGCTCTCAAGGCCAACATCAGACCGCCCAATAGCAAGAAGGACATCAAAACGCCGACGCTGAATGACCAAGCCGACACCTTCATTTGCTGAGGGTTTTCGGAGTGTTGTGTGATGCTGAGCAACTTGATGGCCAGAACTGGAAACACGCAGGGCATCAAATTCAACAAGAGGCCGCCAGCAAAGGCACCTAACAGCGCCAGTGCCCAAGTTGCAAGAGGGCTTGGCAAGCTGCTGCTGATGGGTTGTGCGACATTGCTGCCGCTGCCTGCGGGTGGGGCGTCGTCTGTGAACGCTTGCCATTGACCTTGAACCGGTGTGTCAATGGTCCATTGCAAGCCAGTCGGAGCTTCGGCCTTGCCTTGCACCAACAGCCAGGTCATGCGGCGGGGGCTTTCCATTCTTTCGCTGGAGACGCGTACTTGCACCTGGGTCAATCCTTTGCCACCTTGAGAAGTGGCTTGAATGACAGGCGCAGCGTTGTTTTGTATCACGTTGGCCGTTTGGGGAAACACCGTCCATGGGCCCGTTTGAAGTGCCGCAGGCAAGCCTGCAATGGACAACTGAAGTGTGCGACCGTCGGCTGCAATGCTGGCGCCGTGTGTGCCATTCAATGCTTGGGCTTGAAGTTGCAAAGCCTTTTGAAATTCAGCCGAAGCCATGGCGATGGATCCCGTCAATGGAACTGCGAGCTTGAAATCGCCTTCTTGCGGAATGCATTCCCGTTGACACACCAACCAGTTGGCATGCAACTGAATGTCCAGGGCCGATGCTGCCGGTGCAGGTTTGAACGCCTTGTCAATTTGAACAGGCGTGACCAGCAACACAGAGTCCTCATAGCCAAAATTGGCCATGGGACCGATGGGAATCATTTTGGGGACAGGCCAAATCAGTGGCGCGGCCTTCAGGCCTGCTGGCAATGTCCAGGTCAACTCAGTGGGCAAACCCGAATCACCTGGATTGCGCCAATAGGTATGCCAATGAGGTTGGTGCGTCAGCTGCAGGCCCAGCCAAATGGTTTGGCCGGCCACAATGCCTTGGGGCGCATCCACCAGCAAGCTGGCTTTGACTTGCTGTGTTTGAACCACGTTGGATACTTTGGCCGCGCCGAGCAGCTGTGTCTGCGCATGGGCAGTCGATGCCAGTGAAATTACAAAACCAATGCAAGTCAGACACCACAGCAAAGCATGTCGCGAGATGTTTAAAAAGCGGTGAAAGTTCAGCAGCGACATCATTCAGAAGCATTCCATAAACAAGGAAAACACAATGTTCGAACTCTACACCTCAAAATCATGCCCTTAAGTCCGCCACCTCTATTAAACTGCCGACATGAAAAGTTCGCCAGCCAAGCCCCTTGCTACCTGCTATTGGTCAGAATTGACCACCCTTGATTTCGCAAGTGTTGACACATCTCGCGCCATTGCGGTGTTGCCGATAGCCGCCACTGAGCAACATGGGCCGCATTTGCCTTTGTCGGTCGACACGGACATTGTGAATGGGGTGGTCAAAGCCAGTTTGCCGCATTTGCACGCTGCCCAGGTTTCAAACGATGCACCTTTGCCAGTTTTTTTCTTGCCAACACAAAGCGTCGGTTTGAGCCCCGAGCACGCGGCTTTTCCTGGCACGCTGACCCTCAAACCCGAAACTTTGATTCGACTGTGGACAGACATCGCAGAATCTGTCAAAGCAGCCGGTGTGAATAAACTGGTTTTGTTCAATGCACACGGCGGTCATGTTGGCGCAATGGATGTCGTGGCACGTGATTTGAGAGCTCGGTTGGGCATGCTGGTTTACAGTGTCAATTGGTACCAACTGCCTTTGCTCAATGACAAAGGGGAAGATTTGAATGACTTGTTCTCAGCGCATGAGCATCGTTTTGGTGTTCACGCGGGCGACGTAGAAACCTCTGTCATGTTGGCCCTTCAACCTCAATCCGTTCGCATGGCGTTGGCGCAAAATTTTCAATCAACATCTGAACAACGTGCGGCCAATTTCACCATTTTGGGCAACGGTCGCAGTGCGAAGTTGGCTTGGCAAATGCAGGATTACAACCCCGCTGGTGCGGCAGGCAATGCGGCTGCCGCTACGGCAGAAAAGGGTCAAGCACTGCTCGATGCGGCCGGTAGATCTTTGGCGCAACTCTTGTCAGAAATAGACTGCCTACCCGCGAACACGCTTCGCAGCTAAAGCCAGTTTTTTGGTTGAACCATCGGGCATTCAATTGACCCTTGGCAACTGGAGTTCACAGTGACTGGGGTGTATTTGTTGAGGGCATTCGCGACTTGCGTCTAAGCAGCCGCCATTGGCATAGACGCCTTTGCCATCGCGCATGCGCATCATCACACCCAAAACACGCTCCAATTTTTGGACGTCTTGCAGCGTATCTTGAACGCATGCCGACACAATGCTTTCATCAATCCAAGCTTCGCCGTTCTGATTTGTGCGAAGCCCATCTCGCCAGTGATAAATCTCAACGCATTTTGTAGTTAACGAAAAGGGTTGATCACGTTTCCAAAAGTTACTGAACAGACCCCCGCCAAGGTAGATGACCCATGAGCCCTCGTAACCTGTTACATCTGAAGAGGCTTCATCTGGATTCCGAAACCAAAGTCGATCACCAGGGACAAAATAGCCTTCTGGCAAGGGTGATTCAAGGGAGCCATATTCGTGCAAGAACACATCGTGAAACTGTCCCGATCGAATGGCATGAATTTCGGTGAGATGTTGGAGTTCAATCAACAATTCAGGGTGATGAATTTGCGCTTCTTGTGCCAAACCCAACAAGATCACATACTCACTGGCGCGATAGCAGGAGAAGTCATAGAGCTTGCCTGTGGCTTCAGGTTGTGTGGCGCTGATCAAAGCCTTGATCAAACAAGTGTCTGGTTGCAGAATGAAGCCAGCTTCCTCCACATAACGCCAATACTCAACAGGGCGCTCAGCCGCTTCTGTTCGAAAAGCGAGGGCTGTTTTGCGTGCTGCCGCCACAATGTTTTCCCTTACACGAACAGCACTGGCAAAACCTTCTAAATTTTTGAATTCAAAAACATGAGGTGATATCAACATCGACCACAAAATTTCTTGCGTTAAGTTGTGCGCATGGTCTTGAAATGACAGCGTGTTGCTTTCGGGTGCGAAGGCCGCTATCCAATCTGAGTGCATGTAACACCTTGTGATGCCTTGGCTGCTTTCGATCACTGAATCCTTGAGGAGGTCATGCGCGCGCATGAAGTCCTTGCAGCGCTCAGTTGTTTCGTGAGTGAATTGAATGCCCAGAACCTTGTTGAGTTTGGGGCGAGGCAAAGGCTGAGTCTGCATGCATGTCATTTTGACAAGAAAATCCGCCTTGCCTTATTAGGAGAAACACTGTCCACGCACTTGCCAGTGGTCAGGTTCGGGACGGCTGTTTGGGCTTGACCTTCAAGCGAAAGTCACCCATTTTTGATGCACAGCATCATCCAAGTGAGGCAGGTTGTTATAAGACAGCAGCATGTGCCGTGAAGGCGTGTAAATGAACTCTGTCAGCGCCGTGTTTCGAATTCGCAAATTCAATTCAATGGTGGTGTCGGCAGGCGCACCGAGCACTTGGCCTAACGCGGTCGAAATAGGGCCGCCACTTGATACCAAGAGCACTCGACCTTGGTAATGTGTGCGGACGTGTTGCAGTACATCTTGAATGCCTTGCGAAAATTCCGCGTAACTTGGCATGCCTTGGGGGTGCGTTTCACCTGCCATCCATTTTTGCAATGCGGTTCTCAGCAACCGAAAGTGATGCTTGTACATCTCTGGCGTATCGGGTTTGGCCAATGGCATAGGGTGAATTGTTTCAATCAATGCATGGCTGTCGTATTCGTTCAGTCCTGGCCAAACTTCGGGTGCTAAGTTAAGGCCTGAACCTTCTGCAATGCCCTCCCAGGTTTGGCGATGTCGTTTGAGACTGCCCATCAGCACGGCATCAAATGCCAAAGCGTCAGGTGCATGTGCTGACGCTTGTTTCCAATAAGCACCCAAGCGAACACTCTGGCGTTTGCCTAAGTCACTTAATTGATCGTAATCATCCGCGCCAAACGATGCTTGTCCGTGGCGCACCAAAATCAGTTGTCCCATGGTGTTCAGTCTAATGCTACTTGACCTTCGATGCAGACCACGGTGTCGCCACCGACCCATACTTGGCCCTGCAAATCTTGTTGAATGTACACCCGCCCCTTGCGGCCGAGTGCGCCGCCTTGACTTGCAACGTACGTTGCTGCAATTGTTTGAGAGCCAATGAGCCATTGCGCCAACGATGCGTTCAAGCTGCCGGTGACAGGGTCTTCTGGTACACCAATGGCTGCGGCAAATGCGCGCACGACCAAATTCGCGTCGACATCTACCATGCTCAAGTCGGATGGCATGGCGGTTCTGCCCACAAATGCTCGTGACTCTCGATTGCTCCGCGAGATCAACATCGGGGCATTGAGATCATGGACTTCTGTCAATGCGGCAACACCCACTTTGATGCCCAATTGTTTCAGTGCCATGTGATCAGGCGCCATGTCGCGCACAGTTTCTGCCGAGTCCAATAAAAATGACCACCATTCAGGCCCATTGTGCAAAATTTGACTGGCGCAGACCTGGTGTGCACCAATGCCCAGCGCCTCCAACAGCGCTGGCATCATGTCCTTGGGGATGTTGCGTTGTTGCAAAGGGGGGGCAGCAAATGCCCATCGATTTTGGTGTTGCTCGATTCGTACCAACCCCACGCCACACTCTTGCACAATCACGCCGGCATTTTGGGCTTTGCCGCCGGCCTGCAGCCAAGCCCTTGCGCTGCCCAAGGTGGGGTGTCCCGCAAACGGCAACTCGCCGCCAGGCGTAAAAATGCGCAATTTGTAATCAGCGCCTTGCGCTTGGGCTTCAGGCGTGGGGGGGAAAAGAAAAGTTGTTTCACTCAGTTGTGTCCAGCGGGCGAAACTTTGCATGCTGGTGTCACTGAGGCCTGTGCCGTCCAAGACTACAGCAACAGGATTGCCCAAATAGGCGACAGATGTGAAAACATCGATTTGTTTGAAAGGTCGTGAGCGCATGAAACCCCCCTTTTAAAGACTGGTTTTGAACATCCAAATGGCAGTGAAGAGCAGGGCTGTGGACATGCAGCGATTGAATACCAACAGACGCGAGCCTTGTGTCAGCCAAAGTCTCAACAAGCTGCCAATGGCGGCATAGGTTAGATTGCTAACCAAACCAAAGCCCATCATGATGGGCAGCAGTACCATGCTGCGAGCCATTGCATCCTCTTTGCCGGCGACCCAGCCCGCAACCACTGACAGCGCAAGCATCCAAGCTTTGATGTTCAAAAATTGAACCACGATCCCTTGAAAGAATGTGATGTTCAATCGGTCTTCATTCGCGCTGGCGAACTCCCTTGTGCCCCAAAGACGATGCGACATCCACAACAAATACAGAGTGCCGCCGCCCATGATCACCCATCGCAATGCCGGCAATGCCAACACCAAGTGCCCTAAGCCTGCCATGCAGATCCCAAGTAGCAAGCCCCATCCGATTGGCACAGCCAAAATGAATTTCATCGCTACGCGCATGCCATGGTTGGCAGCCAGTGCCGTTGACAATGTGGTGTTAGGCCCTGGCGTGAAGCTGGCGGCAGTGGACAGGACCAACAATGCCGTTAGTTCTTCTGAATTTAACGAGAAATTCATGCGCTCAATATTTCCCAGCGTTCGAGTGCTTGCATTAACTCAGCGTCGATTTCGGCATCACGTGCATAAAAGGCAGTTGCTTGAGCGGGGTCTTTTGAAAACAAGGTGCTGTCTTCCAGTGCCAATCTAATTTTCTTTTGCTCTTCTTCAAGTGACTCAATCAGTCCAGGTAGCCCATCCAGTTCACGCTGTTCTTTGTAGCTCAGTTTGGTCGAGCTCTTGACGCTTGCTGCGACCAACGTGCTTGACTTGACATTGTTACTTTTCGGGACTGTCGTTGTCGCCACCGCGGATGTTGTCGCGGCTTTTGCAGATGCTGTCGCGCTTGGGGTACCCAGAGTTGCCCCGACTTGTTTTGCCGCTGCGGCTTTGTTTTGCGCTTGTATTGCTTGACTTCGCTGTGATTGTGTCAGCCAATCTTGCACAGAACCCTCGTACTCTCGCCAAAAACCGGGATTCTCATCGGTTGCTTCGCAAGCAATGATGCTGGTCACCACGTTGTCCATGAAGGCGCGATCATGGCTCACCAAAAACACGGTGCCTTCATAGTCCTGCAGCAACTCTTCTAGCAGCTCTAAGGTGTCGATGTCCAAATCGTTGGTCGGTTCATCCAGCACTAAAACATTGGCGGGACGTGCAAACAGTCTTGCCAGCAACAAGCGATTGCGTTCTCCACCAGACAAGGATTTCACGGGCGATGTTGCACGTGCAGGTGAAAACAAGAAGTCACCTAAATAGCTTTTCACGTGTTGGCGCTTGTTGCCAATCTCAATCCACTCGCTGCCTGGGCTGATGAAGTCTTCAAGCGAAGCCTCAAGATCCAATGCGTTTCTCATTTGATCAAAATAAGCGACCTGCAAATTGGCACCTTGACGGATGGTCCCGCTGTCGGCCTCAAGCTCGCCCAATATCATCTTCAGAAGCGTTGTTTTTCCAGCGCCATTGGACCCCAGTAAACCGATCTTGTCACCGCGAAGCAGGGTTGCGGTAAAGTCTTTCACAATCACCTTCACGTCACCTTCTGGCGCGGTAAAAGCTTTGCAAACATCGGTAAGCTCAGCAACCAATTTGCCGCTGGGCGCGCCAGACGCCACTTCCATGCGTACGCGACCCACTTGTTCTCTGCGTGCGCTGCGCGTCGCGCGCAAATTTTCCAGTCGCACAATGCGGCTTTGGCTGCGAGTGCGACGGGCTTCTACGCCTTTGCGAATCCATATCTCTTCTTGCGCTAACAGCTTATCTGCCTTAGCGCTGATGACAGCCTCTTGTGCCAGTTGTTCTTCTTTGTTGATTTGGTATTGCGCAAAGTTGCCTGGATAACTCCTGAGGCGTCCGCGGTCCAGCTCAACAATGCAGGTGGCGATACGGTCCAAGAATGCGCGATCGTGCGTGATGGCAACAACGCTGCCTTTGAAATCAATCAGCAATTGCTCAAGCCAAGAGATGGAGTCTAGGTCCAAGTGATTGGTAGGTTCATCTAATAAGAGAACATCGGGACGGGTTACCAATGCCTGAGCCAATGCGACGCGCTTTCGATTACCGCCCGACAGAGTGCCAATCTTCGCGGAAGGATCTAAATGCAGTCGGTGTAATGTTTCATCAACCCGTTGCTCCCAACCCCAACCGTCCAGTGATTCAATTTGACTCTGCAATGTGTCAAGGTCGCCCACGCAATTGCTGTAATCGTCGATGAGCTTCATGACGGGGGCCAGCCCACGTTGCACGGACTCGAAAATAGAATCACCAGGCTCAAGCAACGGCTCTTGCGCAACATACGCAATGCGTACACCCTGCTGCACATGCATGTTGCCGTCATCTGCGTGCTCCATGCCTGCGAGTATTTTGAGAAAGGATGATTTGCCTGTGCCATTACGGCCAATCAGACCAATGCGTTCAGATGTCTCGAGCGCAAAGTCTGCATGATCCAAGAGTGCGACATGGCCATAAGCCAGTGAAGCGTCTAATAAAGTGATTAAAGCCATTGGCTCATTATCAATGACGCTAGAAAATTTTTTCAAAAGACTTGCGCGGACCTAAAAAGTAGTGTTATAGTCGAGGGCTTCGCTGCTGAATAGTTGTTTACAACGAGTAAATAGTGAGGTGATAGGAGTCAGATGTGTAGCAGCTGATTTTTATCAACAAAGTCCGCAAGACTTTGTTGTAGCCTGAAGGCTTGCAACGATCTCAAGCGGTTTGAAAAAATTTTCAAAAATATGAAAATTTTTTCAAAGCAGGCAAAAAATGCGTGCTATACTGCAAGGCTTCGCTGATCGCAGCGAGTGATGCAAAAACAACAAAGACTTATGTCTGAAATTGTTTGCAAGAGATCTTTAAAAATATACAGCCGATAAGCGTGGGCGTTTGATGGCGATTGCCAAGTTCTACGGAACTAAGTCTTAATTGACTTACAAACGCTCATGAGAATAGAAGTGAAGTTCACTTCAATTCCGTTTTTATGAGTTGCTCGAAAGAGCGAAAAAATTCAAGATCGAACTATAGAGTTTGATCCTGGCTCAGATTGAACGCTGGCGGAATGCTTTACACATGCAAGTCGAACGGCAGCACGGACTTCGGTCTGGTGGCGAGTGGCGAACGGGTGAGTAATATATCGGAACGTGCCCAGTCGTGGGGGATAACGTAGTGAAAATTACGCTAATACCGCATACGATCTACGGATGAAAGCGGGGGATCGCAAGACCTCGCGCGATTGGAGCGGCCGATATCAGAT
>CALEYZ010000060.1 GCA_937928195.1 uncultured Limnohabitans sp. | reverse complement strand
CTTGTGCTTTAACGGGCTTCTTCGGCTTTGGAGCGGGCATGATGGACCTCAGGACTGCAAACGAACTTGGAAACAAACGCTGCGTCACAAACTTCTGACGCGAGAGGGTAAGCAAACAACAGCCTGCGTGCAGGCACGATCATTTGCATGGTTTTTTGGGCAAGATGTCTGGGCGAACATTTGGAGTGCAGTCCTTGCGGTGGGTTGGCCTTCCCGTGGAGGGAGGTGCGCTGTGGCGTTGGCCGGGTCCGGAGGTGCTGCTGTCGCTCTTGCCTGATTTTTGGATTATACCCAAATAGGCTTTGAAAATTCAAAGAACTTGAGCGCCAATCAAGCTTCGACGTCGTTGATGCAGTTCTCGCCAACGCTGAAATGCAGCCGGATCTTGCGTGCTTTCAGCATCTTTCAAGGCCGCTGTTTCTAAGGCCTTCAGTTGGTCCATCAGCATCAAATTGAGCAAGAAGCGCAGTTCCTTGTGCGCCTCTCCAGGTTCCCCTTCACTGGGGGTGCCAGGTTCAATGGGCAAGTGGCTGCCCATCAACTTGGCTGCCAAAGGGGCAAACAATTGGCTTTGAAGCTCAGTTTGCAGGGTGCCCCATGCCAAGGGTCCATGGTCATGGAATTGACTTTCAAGCCAGCGCATCAATTCACCATGTTGACCTGGTAAATCGCACAGCAGGGCATGGTCTTCGGCCGAAAGCGTGTCCCACAAAGCCATGTTGGTCAGAATCAATCGAATGGCGTGATCGGCTCGGCTGGCGGGTTGTGTTCTGGGCCCGAGGCTTGCCGCTGAGTCGTTGCCACCGACCAAGCGCCACTTGCCATTCGCGTCTTTTTGCCAAGACTTCCCGTCTGGGCGCGTCCGTGCACCTGATTTTTGAAAAGAAGGTGCGCGCGTCGGCTCAAATGCTGAGGGGCTACCTTCAGGGTCAAAAGCGGGTTCAGCCGCATAGCCATGTGACGCCATCGCACTGCGCGCAGTCGCATGTCCGCCGGTCGTGTTGTGTTGTGTTGCACCGCGAGGCTGGGCTCTTGATGCAGCGGCCTCTGCTTGTTGCAACCACAGCCCTGCCAATTCAGCTGGATCGAGCTGTATGAGTTGGGCCAATTCTGTGAGCAGTTGTCGTTTGAGGGCACCGTCGGGCAGGGCGCGCCATAAGGGGCTGGCATTGCTTGATAAATGGGCACGACCTTCTGCCGATTGCAGATCGCACGATTCCGAGGCGACTTCAATTAAAAATTTGGACAGTGGCGTGGCGTGTGCCACACATTCGGAGAACGCTTCGGCGCCTTGTTCCCGGATGAAACTGTCTGGATCGTGTTCTTGCGGCAGAAATAAGAATTTGATACTGCGCACATCGGTGGCGTAACTTAACGCGCCATCCAGTGCTTTTCGAGCGGCTCGCCGGCCCGCATTGTCGCCATCAAAACTGAACACCACGGAATCGGTGAACCTGAACAATTTCTGGACATGGTCGGGTGTGCATGCGGTGCCCAAGGTGGCCACCGCATTGGGGAATCCCCATTGCGCCAGTGCCACAACGTCCATATAACCTTCGGTGACCAAGACATAGCCTTCGCTGTGAATGCTGTCTCTGGCTTCAAACAGGCCGTACAACTCGCGACCTTTGTGAAACACCGGCGTTTCTGGTGAATTTAAATATTTAGGCGTGCCATCACCCATGACGCGCCCACCAAAGCCAATGCATTCGCCTTTGATATTTCGAATGGGAAACATGACGCGATCACGGAAGCGGTCATAGCGCTTGTCATCTTCCTCATTCAAGATCACCAAGCCACTTTCAACCAACAGCGGGTCGTCGTATTCAGGAAACACACTGGCCAAACTGCGCCAGCCTTCGGGTGCATAGCCCAAGCCAAAGCGTTTGGCAATTTGACCAGACAAGCCGCGTCCTTTGAGGTAAGCCACGGCCTTGGGCGCATTTTTAAGATGCTGCCGATAAGACTCACCCGCTTTCTCAAGCATGTCAGTGAGTGAATTTTGCTTTTGTTTTTGTTCTGCTGCGCGGGCGCGGTCTTGAGGCGAGAGGTCGTCCTCTGGCACTGTCATGCCGGTTTGCTGTGCCAAGTCTTTGACGGCTTCGATGAAGGTCATGCCCGCATGGTCCATGAGGAAACCAATGGCGTTGCCATTTTTACCGCAACCAAAGCAATGAAAAAACTGTTTGGTCGGACTGACTGTAAAGCTGGGTGATTTTTCGCCATGAAACGGGCACAAGCCCATGAAGTTGGCGCCGCCTTTTTTCAGCTGAACATAGCGGCCCACAACTTCCACGACGTCGACACGTGAAAGCAGTTCTTGAATAAATGATTGAGGAATGGCCACGGGTCTATTTTCACCCAAG
>CALEYZ010000059.1 GCA_937928195.1 uncultured Limnohabitans sp. | reverse complement strand
CCCAAGCCCCGCATTGAAGGTGAAGACAACGGTGAGTGGATCATTGTGGATTGCGGCAGCGCCGTTGCCCACATCATGCAACCGACCATTCGTTCTTATTACAACCTCGAAGAGATCTGGGGTGACAAGCCTGTACGTTTGAAGTTGGGTGCCCCCAAGCCTGCAGAACCCGTGCGCAAGCCCGTGGCCAAAAAGAAGGCCACGGTCAGCGCTGGCCGCACACCCACACGCCGAGATTCAGTGCCTGTCGGCCCCATGGGCTCTGAAGCCTTGAAGCCCACACGCAAGGCGCCAGCCAAAACTTCGGCCAAAACAAGCAAACCCGCTTCTAAAACTACGGCCAAACCTGCCAGCAAGTCCGCAAACAAGCCGGCAACCAAAACCCCAGTCAAGTCTGCAGCCAAAACTGCAAGCAAGCCAGCCGCCAAGGCCGCAAGCAAGGCCAAGCCAAAGGCTTAAAGCGCATGAGGCTGCTGATCGTGGCAGTGGGGCAACGCGTCCCCGACTGGGCTCAAACAGCTTGGGATGATTACGCAAAACGTTTTCCACCCGAGCTCAAAGTAGAGCTGAAGGCGGTTAAGACCGAACCACGTGGTTCCAAAACGTACGAAACCCTGGTGGCCGCTGAGCGACAGCGCATTGAAGCCGTCATACCCCGTGGCACACGGATTGTGGTGCTCGACGAGCGAGGGACCGCCTTGCGGACCATGGCACTGGCACAGCGCCTCAAAGATTGGCAATTGAGTGGGGATGATGTGGCGCTCATCATTGGTGGTCCCGATGGTTTAGAGCCCGCATTTCGAGATGCGGCCCATGAGCGCATTCGCTTATCGGATTTAACTTTGCCGCACGCCATGGCGCGTGTGTTGTTGATTGAGCAGTTGTACCGGGCATGGTCGGTCAATGCCAATCACCCGTATCACCGTGAGTGAGTTGGTATGAAGAATTTTGTTTATCTGGCTTCCCAGAGTCCGCGACGTCGTCAGTTGCTTGAGCAAATTGGGGTTCGCTACGAGTTGCTGCTGGCGGGGCCGGAAGAAGATGCCGAAGCCTTGGAAGTGGCTTTGCCCGGGGAGGCACCTTTGGCCTATGTCAAGCGTGTGACGCACTTGAAGCTAGAAGCGGCCATGCGCCGACATCAAGCCCGCGGATTGCCCAAAGGGCCTGTGTTGTGTGCCGACACAACTGTTGCCCTAGGGCGAGAAATTTTAGGCAAGCCTGAAAGCCCAGAGGATGCGCTGCGCATTTTGAAAAAACTCTCTGGCAAAACCCACCGAGTCATGACTGCCGTTGCGGTGGGACAGGGCAGACGTCGGGTGTCCAGCGTGTCGATCTCCACGGTCACTTTCGCAGTTTTGAAGCCTGCTGAAATGAAAGCCTATGTGGCCAGCGGGGAGCCCATGGGCAAGGCAGGCGCCTATGGTGTGCAAGGCTTGGCCGCTGCCCATATCTCTGTTATCAAAGGGTCGTACACCGGCATCATGGGATTGCCACTATTTGAAACAGCAGAACTTCTTCAGCAAATTTGAGATTCAACAGCATGTCTCGCACCTTCTCACTTCCACCCCAAGTCATTCAAGACTATGCGCAACTGGGCGCTGTGGTTTTGCGTGGCGTTTTCAATGCGGATGAGTTGCATACTTTGGAGCAAGGCATTGAGCACAACTTGTCACACCTCAGTTCGTTGGCGCAAGTGGCCAGCAGAGCCGATGACCCAGGTCGATTCATCGAAGACTTTTGCACGTGGCCTTCAAATCCTGCATATGAAAAAATCCTGCGCAACTCGACCTTGCCCCACATTGCGGCGCAGTTGATGCAATCTGACACGGTTCGCATTTATCACGATCATTTGTTGGTCAAAGAACCGGGCACCAAGCAGCCAACACCTTGGCATCAAGACCAGCCTTATTACAACGTCAGCGGCCGTCAGAATGTCAGCTTTTGGATTCCCGTGGACCCTGTTTCGCAGGCCAGCACCTTGCGCTTTGTGGCCAAGTCGCACGAGGGTACTTGGTACATGCCGCGCACGTTTAGAGACCAACAAGCCAAATGGTTTCCGGAGGGTAGCTTGGCCGAGTTACCACCCATCGAATCGGAACCCGAGAAGTACCCACAATTGGCCTGGTCGCTAGAGCCCGGCGATTGCGTTGCATTTCAAATGTTGGCATTGCATGCTTCCAGTGGCGTGGGCCCCACATCAAGACGTCGGGTGTTTTCGGCTCGCTATTTGGGTGATGACTCGCGTCACGCTGTCCGTCACTGGCGCACCTCACCGCCCTTTGAGGGATTGGCTGAACGTTTGCCTGATGGCGCAGAAATGACCGACGATTTGTTTCCTAAGGTGTGGGGTTAAAGCCCCAAGCAGCACCATCGCGGCGAGGGTCGGCCGCACCTGACCAGCCGTTTTCAGAACGCTTCAGGAAGCCCATGCCGCTGTTCATGGGCACCACTTCCACCTTGTGACCTTTGGCTTGCAGTGCGTCTGCCAGTTGCGCCGCAGCAGTGCCTTTTTCGAGCTGAACACGCTGTGGGATGGCCGTTGATATGTGACCTTGTGACAGCGCCGTGATAGGGGACTGTTCGGCCGCCAGCATGCGAATCAAATTGGCGGCGACGTAGTCCACAATTTGTCCGCCCCCAGCAGAGCCACCCAAAGTGACCAATTGACCTTTTTCATCAAACACCATGGTGGGCGCCATGGAGGTGACGGGGCGTTTGCCGGCCTCCATTTTGTTGGGTGAAACTTCGCCGGGTTTGGGCGCGTCAGCAAAGTTGGTCATGGCATTGTTCAGGATGTAGCCTTGAACCAGCAAACGGGATCCAAAGTTGAGGTTGTTGGTGGTGGTCATGCTGATGGCGTTGCCTGCCGCATCGACCACTGCCAATTGGCTGGTGGCATCGGCGCTTGGGGCCGCTGCCGTCATGCGCACACCTTCGTTCAGCGCCACTTGCTTTTCTGCCTTGCCTACCATTGGCTGACCTGCAGGATAGTTTGACAGGGTGGTGGCTTGGATCAGGCTGGCGCGTTGTTTGACATAACTGGGCAAGACCAGTGCCGCAGCGGGAACATCAAAGTAGGCCGGATCTGCAACGTGGCGCTGTCGGTCGCTTTGGGCGAGTTTGCCGGCTTCAGCGTAGGCGTGTGCAAATTCTGCTTGATCGAAGCTGGCGGCGTTGGCCATTTTGGCTTCCATCATTTGAAGCATTTGAAGCACAACCACACCGCCAAAAGAGGGTGGTGCCATGACACACACTTTGTAGCGCAAATAGGGGCCACACAAGGCTTGGCGCTCTTCAACTTTGTAGTTTTTCAAGTCCTCCAAGGACATGAGAGAGGGTTTGAACCCCTTTTGAACGCCCGCCATGAACGCCGTGCCTTGTTGTCCAGACCAAACGGCAGAAGGGCCCTGGTCGGCAATTTCCTTGAGAATTTGGGCATAGTCAGAATTGACGATGAGGGCGCCGACAGGTTTGACTTGTTGGTTGGTGTCGAAGTACAAGCTCAACAACTCGGGGTGTGCTTGTGCTGAACCTGGCATCGCCAATATCTGGTGCATGTAGGCCGGCATGGGGAAGCCTTTGTTGGCGGCTTCCATGGCCGGCACAAACAGTTGCTTCCAAGGCAGTTTGCCAAATTGGCGGTGAACCTTGGCCAACAGCGGCAAGGTACCGGGCACGCCTGCACTTCTGCCACCACGCGATACGGGTGCATAAGGCATTCGGCTGCCATCCACATCTGTGGTGAGAGATGCCGTGGCATTTTGAGGTGCGGCTGCCAGGCCATCGTAACTCGACAGTTTTTGGGTTCCGGCATGCCAATGCATGAGGAAGCTGCCGCCGCCCAAGCCCGAGGATTGAGGCTCAACCAGACCCAGCATCAATTGCGCAGCGATGACCGCATCGGCTGCGCTACCACCTTGCTCAAGCATTTTGAGGGCGGCTTCGGTGGCCATGGGGTGGGCCGTGGTCACGGCCACTTTGGCATCCCGTTGGGTGAGGTCAAGGTACTTCTCTTGAGCGACTCCTGGCAAACAGCTGAATGCCAACCCGATGAGCAGGCAAGTTCGAAGCATGACCTGACAGGAAAGGGCGCCCGCAGGGTGAGAGAGATTTAGACGTTTCATATTGTGAAGTCGACCGAATGAATGCTGAAATGAGCAATTGGATTTTGAGTGATCTGACGTTCTGAGGCCAGAGTCCTGTTCCACAAAGTGCAAAATAGAGGGATGAGAGCTCACACACCCGATTCCATTTACCTCACAGCGGCTTTTTACAAATTTGTTGACCTGCCTGATTTTGCAGAGCGACGCGCACCCTTGTTGGCATTTTGCGAAGCTCACAACGTCAAAGGCCTGATCTTGTTAGCGCGGGAAGGCATCAACAGCACCATTGCAGGCGCACCTGAAGACGTGCATGGGGTTCTGGCTTATTTACGCTCAGACCCACTGCTTGCCGATTTGGAGCACAAAGAGTCATTCGCAAGCAAGCCGCCATTTCATCGCATGAAAGTTCGGCTCAAAAAAGAAATTGTCACTTTGGGCGTACCCGGTATCAGTCCTACGCACCGCGTTGGTCAATATGTGACGCCAGAAGATTGGAATGCATTGATCTCTTCACCCGATGTGGTGGTGGTCGACACACGCAACGATTACGAGGTTGAAATCGGTACCTTCAAAGGTGCCCTGGACCCCAACATTCAAAGTTTTTCTCAGCTGCCCGATTGGGTTGAACAGGCCAAAGCACTTGAAGCAAGAGATGGCAAAAAGCCCAGGGTGGCGATGTTTTGTACAGGTGGTATTCGATGCGAGAAATCGACAGCTTTGATGTTGGAGAACGGCTTTGAAGAGGTCTACCATTTGCAAGGAGGCATTTTGAAGTACTTGGAACGGGTGCCACCTGAGCAAAGTTTATGGGAAGGTGAGTGCTTCGTTTTTGATGAGCGTGTCTCCGTGGGGCATGGCCTCAAGCCCGGACCTCACGAGCTTTGCCGATGCTGCCGTGAACCTTTGCCCGCAGGCGCTAAAACATCGCCTGAGTTTGAACTGGGGGTCAGCTGTCCAAGGTGCTACGCACACACGACGGAAGTGCAAAAAAACAGTGCGCGTGAACGGCAAAAACAATGGGAAATTGCGAAAGCCCGCCAGATCAATCACATTGGTACACCGCAACGTCAAGAGAAGGTGGCTGCTTTGTTACCCAAAGACTCACCCATTTTGTATTCTTTCCGTCGATGCCCCTATGCCATGAGAGCACGCTTGGCGCTTCTAGCAAGTGGCATCCGTTGTGAAATGCGTGAAATTGCTTTGTCACAGAAACCTGAAAGCATGTTGCTAGTTTCTCCGAAAGGCACAGTTCCTGTGTTGGTCTTGAAGGACCAAGTGTTAGAGCAGAGTTTGGACATCATGCAGTGGGCGCTAGCGCAAAATGACCCTCGCCATTGGTCAACTCTCGGACAAACAGTGCATGCACAGGCGCTAGAGTGGGTGAGTTTGTGCGATGGCGAATTTAAACAAAATTTAGACCGCTACAAATATCCCAATCGCTATGAACTTCAAGATGGTTTGGCGCACCGAGAAGCCGGTTCTGCGTTCTTGCAAAAACTGAATGCGCGTTTAACGGAAAGTGTTTGTCTGATGGGTGCGAACTGGACTTGGGTCGATGCAGCCATCGCACCGTTTGTTCGCCAATTTGCCAGAACCGATCGCACTTGGTTTGATGCGCAGACGTGGTCTGCGCTCAAGGGATGGCTTGAAAATTTTGAGCAGTCACCGGATTACCTTGAAGTGATGCACAAATACAAAGTTTGGAATCAAGACGCTAAGCCTGTGGCATTTCCTGCAACACCAGCGATGAACTGACAGGTGATTTCAGGTTGTGTGACGGGCAGCATGTGACCTCCGCTGACAAGTGTGACTTGAGCGCCGGGAATGCGCTGCGGTAAATCTTCACCATTCAGTTTGCAGCTCAGAATACGGTCTTCCCGGCCGTACAACACGCGAACGGGCGTTGTCATGTTGCCATAGGCTGCTTCAATGTTGGGCAAACACCAGCTGACTTGCTGAATGTCGCTGGATGCGGTGATGAACGTTTGCGGTTTCAAGGCCATGATGCCGCCACCTCGAATGGCGAAATCCGCAGGTGCTTTCTCGGGGCCAAAGACAACTTTCAGACTCTGCGACATTCGGTACAAGGTGCCTGGAACTGCGAACGTCCATCCCATCAGTGTGCGTAGGAAGGGCGAAGAAATTTCCAATGCTGCAAAGACGGGGGAAGGTTTTTCTGGCAGGTGCGTTAGCGGCGCAATCAGCGCCAAGGCTTTGACACGTGTTGGGTGGCGTTGTGCGAGTGCCAGTGAAATAGCCCCTCCCAAGGAGTGACCCACAAACACAGCCGTTTCAATTTCAAGATGGTTGAGCAACTCAATGAGACTGTCTGCTTGGGCCTCTAGGCTGGCGTCAGCCTTTGAATCGCGTGTGGAGTAGCCACAGCCAGGGCGGTCAACGCTGATGACGCGAAAGCTCTGTGACAAGGGTTGCGACACGCCATAGGTGAAATTGTGTAAATTGCCAGCAAGCCCATGGATTAGCACCACGGCATCGCCTTGCCCCTGGTCGACGTAATGCAAGCGGGTGTTTCCCAAGTTGGCAAATTGACCAGAAGGCGGCAAATATTGCTCGGCTTTTTTGTGAGAAAAGCGGGCGAACAGTACCAAACTGGCAAAGCTCATGAGCAGTAAAAACAAAATCCACAGGACAAGCATGTTGGGTACCTTCAATGCAGATGACAACTAACTGAATTGCATGACGCCATCGTTCAGACGTCCGTATTTAATCAGAAGAATGTCTTTTAAATAATTTTGATTCACTTGCCAAGGCGCATGTGTCCCTTGTTTGGGCAAAACATTGCGGGCGCGTTGTACGTACCCTGAGGTGAACGACAAGTAGTCAGCCTCTTGAATGCTCGGGTCTTTGACCGGAACCGCTTTCTTGAAGCCATGCCGGGTCATGTAATTTATAAGTCGGCACGTGTACGTGGCGGTGAGGTCGGCTTTCAAGGTCCAAGATGCATTGGTGTACCCAAAGGTCATGATGGCATTGGGCAAGCCAGACAGCCACATGCCGCGGTAGGCCATCTGCTCAGCGGCTTTGAACGCTTGGCCATCGACTTCAATGTGGATGTCGCCCAACATGTTCAATGACAAACCTGTGGCCGAAACAATGATGTCGGCGTCAAGGGTTTGACCGCTGCTCAGTTGAATGCCATGGGGCAGAATGCTTTGAATGGTGTCTGTTACCACACTGGCGTTGCCGCGTCGAATTTGCTTGAACAGGTCGCCGTCGGGAACCACGCACAGGCGTTCGTCCCATGGTTTGTACCGTGGCGAAAAATGTTGCGCTGTTTCCTCTGACCGCAATTGTTGGGCCGCCAATTTAACCAAGTAACGCTTGACGAATTCAGGACGACGTCGGGCCAGTTGATAGGTCAGCATCCCCATGAGCACATTTTTAGCGCGCGTGATTTTGTAGGCCCAAGTTGCAGGCAAATGTTTTTGCAACCACAAAGACATTTGGTCTTCCCCTGGCCGTGCAATCACATACGTGGGAGACCTTTGCAGCATCGTGACATGCGCGGCCGTCTTGGCCATCTCAGGCACCAAGGTGACGGCTGTTGCGCCGCTGCCAATGACCACTACTTTCTGTCCGTCGTATTTCAAATGGTCAGGCCAGAACTGTGGATGAACCCATTGCCCTTGAAACGACGCTTGCCCAGGAAAGTCGGGCTGATGGCCTTTTTTGTAGCTGTAGTAACCACAGCAGAAATACAAAAAACGGGTTTTCAAAGTGACAGTGTCTGCTTGCGAGGTGCGTTTGGCTGTAACGGTCCAACACGACTCAGCTGTGGACCATTGGGCGTGTGTGACAGCATGACCGTGTTGAATGTGCGCCGTGATGCCGTTTTCATCTGCGGTGTCTTGGATGTATTGGCGAATGGTTTGGCCATCGGCAATGGACTTGTGATCAACCCAAGGCTTGAAAGCGTAGCCCAAGGTGTACATGTCGGAGTCAGAGCGAATGCCTGGGTACTTGAACAAGTCCCAGGTACCGCCAATGGCGTCGCGCGCTTCTAAAATTTGCCAACGCGTTTGGGGGCAGTGCAACTGCAAATGTCTGGCGGCGCCAATGCCAGAGAGACCTGCGCCCACAATTAGGACATCCAAGATGGAAGACTCGCTGTCAGTTTGCTGCTGTTGCGAGTGATGCATGGCTTAGATCCCCGTACTTTCGAGCGTAACCAATCCCTTTGGGGTTTGCAGTGTGACAAGCAAGTTGGCCGGACCTTCAGATACGCTGACGTTCTCCAGGCCAATGGCATCGTATGCGGCTTGCAGCTTGCCCGCGCTAGCATGCGAGACGGCCACGCTTTTGAGAGAAATACCGGAGCGCGGCAGATGATTGCGCGGGTGCAACTTCATGGGGTCTGCCGCCTCTGGTTTGCCCCATTGAATGAGCGTGGGCAGGGTGCCGTTGAACAGACGTTCGCCATCTTGGCGGACGGTAATCTGCCATTGCAACAGACCCTTGGCTGTTTTGCGACTGGCATGGATGATGGGGCCGCGATCAATGCCTTGCGCTTTCCATGCGTGGCGCGCATCTTGGATGTTGTCTGTATTGACCACAAAGTGAATCAGTCGGGGGGATTTGGCCAATTCCATTTGCAGGGCCTTGCTGTCCAAATCAAACCACCGCGTGGGCGGCGGTTTTTTTTCAATCACGGCATCTGGGTTGATGGCAATGATTTCTAAATAAGCCACGGGAAAGTTAGGCGTTGCAATTTTGAATAAGCGGTTGTGTGTGCCGTATTTTTCATGCTCTCCACCCGCGGCGGGTGTGACGCCCAAAACAGACTCACACCATTCAACGCCTTGTTGCAAGCTGTGGGCTGCAACCACCAAATGGTCAATTTGGCTTTTCATCAAGCAGCTTCAAAGTCGATTTGAACTTTCAAGGATTGTGATTTGTCACAAGCCAATTCAAAAGCATCCACTGCTTTGTCCATTGGCAAGATGCCTGTGATGACCGGCTTGCCGTTGATCAAACCTGAGTTGAGGAACTGAACTGCATTGGCAAATTCTGCGTGGAACCGGAAGGTGCCGCGCATGTCAACTTCTTTGGCCACCAGTTGTGTCATGGGGATGCTCATGTCACCCCCCATGCCCACTGTGACCAAGATGCCGCGAGGCATGATGACGTCTAGACCAGCGCGCAACGCAGGCTCGCTGCCAGAGGCCTCGAATACAGCTTCAAACTGGCCTTTGTCAGCTTTGTATTTGTCGAGCAACTCGGCTTGTGTTTTGAGGTTAATGGTTTCGTCTGCGCCCATTTCTTTCGCGCACTTTAAGGGCAGGTCGGCAATATCGGCTGCCACAATGCGCGCAGCACCAGCGCGTCGCAAAGCACCAATGAGCAAAGAGCCAATAGGGCCACAGCCCGTGACAAATACTTGTTTGCCCAACACACCACCAGCACGTTGAATGGCGTGCAAGCCCACAGACAAGGGTTCTGCCAATGCCGCTTCAGACAAGCTCAGGTGTTGTCCGATAGGGTGTGCCTGGTAAGCTTCAATGATGAGTTGCTCTGCGAAGGCGCCTTGGATGTGAGGGAAGGGCATGGCGCTGCCAAAGAAGCGCATGTTCAAGCAATGATTTTGCTGGCCCAATTGGCAGAAACGGCAAGTGCCGCAAGGACGCGAAGGCGAGATGGCAATGCGTTGTCCCACGCTGAGGTGCTTGACGTTGGCACCCAGGCCATCGACCACACCCGAAATCTCATGGCCCAAAGCCATAGGCTGCTTGATGCGAACCGTGCCAAAACCTCCGTGCTGGTAGTAGTGCAAATCGGAGCCGCAAATGCCACCGAATGCGACTTTGACGCGAACTTGGTCAATGCCCAAAGCGGGCAATTCGGTGGTTTGGATTCTTAAATCTTTGGCAGAGTGGCAGATGATGGCGCGCATGAAAAGACCTTATTGGGGTAATGCTTAGAGTGTAGCGGTGACGCCGCCATCCACATAGAGGATGTGGCCATTGACGAATCGGGACGCGTCGCTGGCCAAAAAGACGGCAGCGCCGCCCAAGTCTTCAACGTCACCCCAGCGGCGGCTGGGCGTTCGGCCCACCAACCAGGATGAGAACTGTGGGTCGTCTACCAGTTTTTGGTTGAGCTCAGTTTTGAAATAGCCCGGGCCCAAGCCATTCACGTTGATGCCAAACTGGCCCCAATCGATGGCCATGCCTTTGGTGAGCATTTTGACAGCGCCTTTGCTGGCTGTGTAAGGGGCAATGCCCGGACGGCCTAATTCACTTTGAACGGAGCAGATGTTGATGATCTTGCCTTGTCCCCTTGGAATCATTTTTTGGGCCACCGTTTTGCCCACGTAATAAACGCTGTCAAGGTTGGTCCGCATCAGGGTGTGCCAATCTTGGTCTTCGTATTGGTGCAGCGGGTTGCGAATTTGCATGCCCGCGTTGTTGACCAGAATGTCGATGGCGCCCACTTGGGCTTCAATGTGGTTCACCGCTTCTGCAACGGATTTGGCATCTGTGACATCAAACACAGATTCGCTGACATTCAGGCCTTCACTTTTCAAGGTTTGGGTTGCTGAGGCGACCTTTTGTTCATTCCGACCGTTGATGACCACATGCGCACCCGCTTCGCCTAAAGCGCGAGCCAAAGCAAAGCCAATGCCCGCTGAGGAGCCGGTGATCAGGGCAACTTTGTTACTTAACTGAAATGTATTGAGAACTGTCATTGTTTAACTCGAAAGCCATTTAAGAGGGCCCATGACCAAAATGGGGAAGGCAACCAGCAAAGCCATGACCACCACTTGTGAGATCAAAAATGGCATCACACCACGGATCACTTCATGCATAGGAATGCGGCCAACGCCACACACCACATTGAGCACAGTGCCCACTGGGGGCGTCAGTAAACCAATGGCATTGTTGATGATAAAGAGCACACCAAAGTAGACGGGGTTAATGCCAGCCTCGCGCACCAGCGGCATGAGCACGGGGGTGAGAATGAGCACAGTCGGCGCAAAGTCCAGTGCAGTTCCAACGATGAGCACCATCAGCATGAGCATGATCATCATCAGGGTCGGGCTGTCAATGAACGGGCGCAACAGTTCCACCACTTCTGCGGGAATGTTGGCCACAGTAATCAACCAGGCTGAAACCAGCGCAGCAGCAACCAAAAACATCACCACGGAGGAAGTTTTGGCTGCGGCCAAAATGATGGCGTACAAATCTTTGAACTTGATCTCGCGGTAAACAAACAAGCCGACCAGCAAAGCGTAAACCACGGCCACCACGGCGGCTTCTGTGGGGGTAAAGATGCCAACCTTCATGCCGCCAATGATGGTAATGGCTAAGAGGTAGCACCAGAAGGCATCGACGGTGACCCGTACTTTTTCTTTCATGGGAACGCGCTCAGTGACTTTGACATCATCTTTGCGCGCCACGATCCACCAGGTGACCAACAAGGCCAAGCCCATCAAGATGCCAGGAAAAATGCCTGCCATGAACAACTTCGAAATGGAGACGCCGCCAATCACACCAAACAAAATGAAACCAATGGAGGGTGGGATGACGGGCGCGATGATGCCACCTGCTGCAATCAAGCCTGCAGAACGGTCCATGCGGTAGCCTGCATCGCGCATCATGGGCATGAGCACGGCCGCCAAAGCGGCAGTGTCTGCAACGGCAGAACCCGACAGGCTGGCCATGATGATGGCGGCAAACACCGCCACATAGCCCAAGCCGCCTTTGAAATGCCCCACCCAGACCAAGGCGGAATTAACGATGCGTCGACTCATGCCCCCTGCGTTCATCAGTTCGCCGGCCAGCATGAAGAAAGGCACAGCCATCAATGGGAAATTATCAGCACCATTGATCAAATTTTGAGACACGATTTGCGTGTCAAAGTTGTCTAAGTGAAGCATCAATGCGATGCCAGACACAATCAGTGAAAAGGCCAAGGGCATGCCCAATGCCATGGCAGCCAACAGAGAGGCAATGAAAATAAAGACGGTCATTTGGCAGCCTCTTGCAGATGGGGTGTAGCTTCTTCTTCCGAGTCAATCACTTGAATCAAGTCGGCTTCATTGAAGTCGCCTTTGATCAAACTTACGAGCTTGCCAATGATCATGAAACTCATGGCAACGCTGGTGATGTAACCCACACCGTACACCCAGCTCATGGGCAACTCTGTAACGGCAGAGCGGGTGGTGGCATTGATGCCGTGCTGTTTGTAGGTGCCATAAAACATCAAGGCGCAGCAGACCAACATCAAAATATTTGAAATAGCAAAGGCTATTTTTTTGCCATTCAGACTGAGTTTGCGCACCACGGAATCAAGGCCAAGGTGTGCGTTGTCTCGCATGGTCACAATGGCGCCCAAAAATGTGATCCAAATGAACAAGAAACGTGACAGTTCTTCAGAGCTGATGATGCCATCATTGAAGCCATAACGTAACACAACGTTGCCAAAAACCATGATGACCATGGCTGACAGCATGATGACCAAAGTGAACTCGGCCAATCGGAAGAACAAGTCGTTTATTTTTTTCATAGGACCACACAAAACAATGAAAACCCTCTTCTAACGAAGAGGGTTTTTTGCGTTGAATTACTTGGTGTTTTCAATGGCTTGCAGCAATGCAGGGCCATTTTTCTCACCAAATGTTTTGGCAATTTCAGCAGACACAATTTTCTGGAAAGGTGCCATGTCGACGTTTTCAATCACTTGCATGCCAGCCTTCTTCAATTCAGCGATCACTTTGCCTGCATTTTGTGCATTCAAGTCACGTTGATACTTGGCAGCCTCGCGTGCGGAGTCCACCACAATGACTTGGTAGTTGGCCGGCAGAGAATCAAATTTCGCCTTGTTCATGGCCACAATCAGTGGTGAGTACACGTGATTGCTGACGGTCAAATGCTTTTGCACTTCGTAGAATTTGGAAGACCACGTGACATTGATCGGGTGCTCTTGCGCGTCAAAGGTGCCTGACTCCAGCGCGGTGTACAGCTCAGAGATGGGCATGGGTGATGGGTTCATGCCAAGCAGTTTGAAGGCTTGAATGTGATAAGGGTTGGGTGTTGAGCGGATCTTCAAACCCTTCAAGTCTTCAGGCTTGTTGACAGGACGCTTGTTGTTGGTGAAAGCGCGCCAGCCGTTTTCCCAGTAAGACAAACCTTTCATGCCGTGAGGTGCCAGTTCGTTCAACACGCCTGTGCCTACTGCGCCATCTAACACATGGTAGGCGTGTTGTGCATTGCGGAACACAAATGGCAATTCCATGGCGGCTGTGTTGGGGACAATGCCGTTGTAGTTGGAGGCCCCGCTTGACACGATGTCGATGGTGCCACCGCGAACGCCATTGATCATGGCTGCGTCATTGCCCAATTGGTTGGCAGGGAAGACGGTGATTTCCACGTCGCCATTGGTGCGTTGTTTAACCAACTCTGCCAATTTAAGGGCTGCAGCGTGTTGACCGTCTGTGGTGTTCACAGCATGGCCCATTTTGAGGTTGAACTTGGCAGCAAAAGCAGCCGAGCCCATGCTGGCGATCAAGCAAGCAACGAGAATGCGAGAAATTTTCATGGTGTTGACTCCTGTGGTTGTTTTACGGGTTGAGAAAAATCAATCGGTGGGCAGTGCGTACTCGTCTGCACTGAATACTGTGTGGAAAACGGTGCCATCAAACATGGCGATCAAGTCTTTGGACACTTCGCGGCTTTTCAAGCGAACTTCGGATGCCAAGGCAATTTCAATTGATTCGCGCGTGGGATACCGAACAGACAGCACCATGCCAAAGTGGGGATCGGCGACATCGCTTTCGACTTGTCTTAAAACGCGAACTTCTTGTGCGCCAGGAAAACGTGTCCACAAGGGCACGAGTTCTTTTCGGATGTAGTCGTTGAAGGCTTGCTCTTTGCCGGGTTTGACATTGCCTTGAAAAAATGCGCATCGTATGAACATGAAAATCCTATGGGGTGTGTAAGTCAGGGGAGGGTTTGCAGTGTGGAGGCTTTTAAGCCTTGAACGGCTTGCTGAAGGATTTGCTCAACAGATTGATCGATGCTGAGCGTGATCACATCTGTTTCATCATTCGATGGTTTTTCTAGGGTTTGCAATTGGCTGTCTAACAGCCCAGCTTGCATGTAATGCCCTACGCGTTCTTGCATGCGCTGGCGGATGAGTTCGGGATTTCCTTCTAAAAACAGAAAGACCACGGGGCCTGCTTCTTGGCGAATGCGATCGCGGTAAATACGCTTGAGCGCAGAGCAAGCCACAATGCCGCCCGCCAGGTGACTGTCCGGGGTGTCATTCAGATATCGCGAAATTCGATCTAACCACGGCCAACGGTCTTCGTCTTGCAGCGCGATGCCGGCACGCATCTTGGCAACACTTTCGGGCAGATGCAATTCATCGCCGTCTTTAAAGCGCAATTGAAGGACCTTGCTCAGGCTTTGGGCCAGCGTTGATTTGCCGGAACCAGAAACGCCCATCACAATGATTTTCAGTGCGAGGTCTTCAGTTGGCATGATGAGTGTGTTTGAATGCATTTGGACAGCGCTGTCCTGAGGTGCAAAAGAGAATGGCTTTGAAATGGTTCAGTGCATCATTAGGGAAATCGATGGCATCGGAATTTAACTATTTGACTGTTAAATTCTTTGGATAGCGCTATCCTATCTAAATTGAAATCAGTTTTGCTACGGACAAACCCTTGAAAACCTTGCCCAACCGTCCCAAAAATCACCGCTCAACAGGCCGGATCACTTTGAATGATGTGGCGCAGGCTGCAGGTGTCAGCCCTAGCACTGTTTCGCGCGCCTTGCGGGGCGAGCGAGCCGTAGATCCTGACCTTGTTGAACGGGTATTGGCCGTATCAGACAAACTGGGCTATGTGCCCGATCCTGCAGCACGCGCATTGGCTTCTCAGCGCAGTGACCACGTCACCATTTTGATTCCTTTGTTGTCCAACACCCTGTTCGTGGACTTGTTGGAGGCTGCACAAAGAACACTGCGTGCGGCTGGTTTTCAAACCTTGATGGGTGTGACGCACTACAACGCCAGCGAAGAAGAGCAGCTGCTGCGAGAACAGTTGCACCATCGGCCGGCGGGCATGTTGATCACGGGCTTGGACCACAGTCCTGCCACCCAAAAACTGATGGCACGCAGCAATGTACCTTGTGTTCATTTGATGGACTTACCAGACGAGCCTGACTTGTCAAATCTGACGGACAAGCTTGAAGCCGATCTGGGGCCTTATTGTGTGGGGTTTCGGCAAACTGATGCGGGCGAGGCCATGACGCAACACCTCTTGGCGCTAGGCAAAAAACGCATTGTGTTTGCAGCTGCCCAGCTAGACCCGCGTGTGATGCAACGCTTACAGGGGTGGCGTAAAGCTTTGAAGGCCAATCACTTGTATGACCCCAATTTAGAGTGGCTGAATCCTGCACCATCGTCTCTGGCTTTGGGGGGCTTGATGTTTGAGCAAATCATGAAGCAAAGCCATGCAGTTGATGCCATTTTCTTTTGCAACGACGACTTGGCCCAAGGCGCGCTGTTGGCCGCCATGCGTTTAGGGGTTGCAGTACCGCACCAAGTGGCCATTGCCGGTTTCAACGATTTAACCGGCAGTGATCAAATGTGGCCACCTCTAACAACAGTTCGTACCCCGCGAGCCCAAGTGGGTGAGGCCGCCGCGCACATGCTCTTGCAGCTGATTCACGGTGAAATACCCATTCAGCCCCAGCTAGATTTGGGCTTCGAGATCATCTCAAGGCAGAGTGCTTGATCAACCGCTATCCGGCGATCAACTCAGAACGTTGAGGAGTGGTAGACCTTCAGACAATCGGTTGATGTTGTCCGCAATGGTCTGCTTGCGCCGCTGCACCGTGCCTTCTGTCCAGCCTGACATGTGAGGCGTCATGAGCACGTTGGTCAAGCTTGCAAAGTCAAACTGCGAAGGCGCACAAACGGCCGTTTCAGAACCAGGGTATTGGTACCATGTGTCAATGATGGCGCCTGCGATGCGCTTTTGCTGCATGACATCAAACAGCGCAGATTCATCTATGACAGCACCACGCCCGACGTTCACAATGACGGCATGGGGTCGCATGCAGGTAAGTGCTTTGGCATCCACCAAGCTTCGTGTGTTGTCACTCAAGGGCAGGGTGACCACCACGGCGTCGCATGACGCCATGAACGCATGCAAGTCATCCAGAGAGAAGCTTTGATCGACCTCGGTACTGTGGACCGGACTGCGGTTGGCAACCACCACGCGCATGCCAAAAGCTTTGGCACGGTGGGCCAGGGTTTTGGCGATGTGGCCAAACCCAAGCAAGCCTAAAGTTTGTGAACCCATTTCAGTGCGAAGTGCACCAGGGCGTCCTGCAAAATAGTGCCATTCACCTTTGCGCAAATCTTGGTCTGCTTTGAGCAATGGCACGTGCCGCATTAGCAGTGCCGCCATGACGTACTCTGCAATGGCGTTTTCATGGCCAAAGCAATTGGCCAGTTGCGCGGTCGTCGGGAGGCAATGCCGTTGAATGCCATCGGTGCCAGCCGAAGGGGCTTGCAGCAAACGCATTTTTTGCGGGCGAGGCATGTCTGCATTCAGTGCAATGCCCACCACCACGTCGGCAGTTTCGAAATGGGCTCTTTCATCCGCCTGTGCCATTCCTTGTGAGACCGACACAATTTGATGCGGGCTGTGAAGAAGTTCTTCTAATCCTGGTCGGAAATTGGCGGCATTGTCGCCATGAAAAACGATTTTCAAAACAGAATTCATAAGACTTTCAATTCACTCAAGGCAGATGTTGACTGGTATCAGTCGGCTTTAGCGCCAGAGGCTTTCACAATAGGGCCCCAGCGCTGTACCTCAGACTTGTTCATGTCGGCCATTGTCTCAGGACTGGTGCCGTGAATGATGTAACCCAATTCGGTCATGCGCTTGATGAATTCGGGCGACTTTGTGCCTTTCACTACTTCCGCGTTGAGTTTGTTCACGATGTCACGTGGCGTGTTAGCCGCCACCATGAGACCGAACCAGACGCCCGATTCATAGCCGTTCAGCCCCGCCTCTGCGATGGTGGGCACCTCTGGCAATGAGGGGTCGCGCTTAGCGCCAGTCGTCGCAAGAGCTTTGAGTTTGCCGGCTTTGATGTGTGGTAACGCCGATGGAATGTTGTCAAACATCATCATGACTTGGCCACCTAGCAAGTCATTCATGGCGGGGGCGCTGCCTTTGTAGGGAATGTGTGTCATGGAAATGTTGGACAAAGCGCGAAACATTTCGCCAGACATGTGTGTGCTGGTTCCGCTGCCACTGGAGGCATAGTTCAAAAAGCCTGCTTGGGCCTTGCCCAGGGAAATGACGTCCGTGACAGAATTGGCTTTGACGGAGGGGTGCAACACCAACACATTGTTCAAAGAGACGAGAACTGAAATGGGGGCCAAGTCTTTGCTAGGGTCAAAAGGCATCTTGGCATAGAGCGCTGGATTGATGGCTTGAATGCCACTGGTGGTCATGAGAAGGGTGTGACCGTCGGGCGCGGAACGGGCCACTTCGGCGCCGCCAATGTTGCCACCAGCACCTGGTTTGTTATCAACCGTGACAGGTTGCCCTAAACTCTTTGACAGTTCGAGCGCAATGGCGCGTGAGGCAATGTCAACGGCACCCCCTGGCGGGAAGGGGCAAACCAGGCGAATGGGCTTGCTGGGAAAACTTTGCGCCATGGCTGCGGGAGCAGACAGTAGCATGCCGGAAAGGCTTAGGGCGAAAGCCAGGCCAGAAAGCCAGGCCGAGGCGTGGCGACGACGGGTAAGCGATGTTTGAGAACTTGTCATGGGGTACTCCACATTCTGAGATGAACCCATAGCCTATGAGAATTTTGCAAAAGTACGCACAGGATATTCCCTTGATTGTGGGCGACAAGATCGTCAAGGTGCCTCTAAATCAGGGTTTAATTCAGCTTGATCTTTTCGTTTGGAGTTACATGCCAAAAATTGCTGCTTTGTTGTTGAACGTGGGCCACGCGCTCGATCATCTGTTTTTGTTGATTTTTGCCGCGGCAGTGAGCGCCATCGCGACAGAGTTTGGCGTGGGTCGATGGGAAGACATGATGCCCTACACCGTAGGTGCTTTTGTCATGTTTGGCTTGGGCTCCATGCCTGCTGGGCGCTTGGGTGATTTATGGGGACGTCGTCAAATGATGTTGGTCTTCTATTTCGGCATGGGGGTGTCTGCCATGGCTGTGGCATGGACACAAACGCCTGTGCAGATGGCCATCGCTTTGACCGTCTTAGGCGCCTTTTCTGCCATTTATCACCCTGTTGGCATTCCGATGTTGGTCCAAAAATCGACACGCCCTGGCCTCACGATTGGTGTCAATGGTTTGGCAGGTAATTTGGGCATTGCGATGGCTGCATTGTCGACCGGGTTCTTGGTAGCTTGGCAAGGATGGCGCGTGGCTTTCTTGGTGCCGGGCATTGTTTCAATTCTGTGTGGTTTGTTGTTTGCGTGGTCTGCACCCAAAGATGCCAGTGCAACTTCCAAGAAAAAATCGAACGTGCGCCAATTGCCCAAGCACCTTGCCTGGCGAACTTTCGTGGTGATGGTGGCCACATCCACAACCACCAGTTTGCTATTTAACATGACCACCAATGGCAATGCACAGCTGTTGGCTGAACGCTTAGATGGACTCGTTTCGGATCCTTCGCGTTTGGGTACTCTGTTGGCCCTGATTTATGCGGTGGCTTCTTTGGCTCAATTGGTGGTGGGGCGCTTACTTGACTGGCTGCCAGTGAAGCCCTTGTTCTTCAGTGTGCTGTTTTTGCAAATTGTGAGTTTTGCTGTGGCATCCCAGTCGACGGGGTGGGCCTGGTACTTGGCTGCCATTGGTTACATGGTGATGGTGTTTGCGGCCATTCCATTCAGCGACACCATGGTGGTGAGATACATTGACGATGCCATGCGTTCTCGCGTCAGTGGAACGCGAATTGCCATTTCGTTTGGCATCAGTTCTTTGGCGGTCTATTCGCTGGGCCCTGTTGTGAAGGCTTCAGGCTTTACTTTTTTGATGATGGCAGCTTCTTGCGTCGCAGCACTGGGCGCACTGATTGTGCTCTTTCTGCCCAGTGAGTCTCAAATGAAGCAGTCTGCCGTTTAAACGGCTGCTGTCGCCACCACTTCCAAACGCCATTTGGGAGAGGCCAGGTTGGCTTGAACGGTCGCTCTTGGCGGTGTATGGCCAGGGACCACCCATGCATCCCAGACTTTGTTCATGCCAGCAAAGTCGTTCAGATCAACCAAGAAAATTTGCACCATCAATAACTTGCTTTTATCGGTGCCTGCGCGGGCCAGCAATTTGTCAATGGCATCTAAGACTTGTTGAGTCTGGCCTTCGATGCCCAGGTTGGGGTCTTCTGGAATCTGACCCGCCAAGTACACCACGCCATTGTGGATGGCCATTTCGGACAGCCTGCTGCCCACATCAAATCTTTGAACCATGTGACTGACCTTATTTGTGAGGTTTTGGAATAGCTTCGCATTTTGCCATCTCGTCAGACACTAGAATGAACTTGAATTTCAGATGCCCATTGTCTAGGATGTAAACCCATGAAGCTACCGAACAGTCTGCGTGCCCTTCAGCACCGGAATTTTCGTTTGTTCATTGTGGGGCAGGG
>CALEYZ010000058.1 GCA_937928195.1 uncultured Limnohabitans sp. | reverse complement strand
CACGACGCTCTTCCGATCTCGCGCGGTGGTGCAGCGCTGTCGGTTCGCCAAATCACCGGCGCGCCCATCAAGTTTGCCGGTACCAGCGAAAAAATCGATGGTCTGGAAGTGTTCGATGCTGAGCGCCATGCCGGACGCATCTTGGGAATGGGCGACATCTTGGCGCTGGTAGAGCAAGTCACCGCAGGTGTGGACATGGAGGCAGCGCAAAAGCTGGCCGCCAAAGTCAAAAGCGGCAGCGGTTTTGACTTGAATGATTTCTTGGCGCAAATTCAGCAAATGAAACAGATGGGTGGCTTGTCAAGTTTGATGGACAAGTTGCCAACGCAGCTGGCCGCCAAAGCGGGCAGCATGGATTTGGGCAAAGCCGAAAAAGACATCGCTCGCAAGCAGGGCATCATTCACAGCATGACGCCGCGTGAGCGCACCAAACCCGAATTGATCAAGGCCACGCGCAAACGTCGCATTGCCATGGGCGCGGGCGTTCAAGTGCAAGATGTGAACCGCTTGCTCAAAGAGTTTGAACAGATGCAAGACATGATGAAAAAAATGTCGGGCGGCGGCATGATGAAAATGATGAAACGCTTGGGCGCCATGAAAGGCATGGGCGGCTTTGGCGGCATGGGTGGGGGCGGCTTCCCCGGCATGAAGCGCTAAACAGAATTAAATGCGGCCGAAGTACTCGCGCCGCTGAAATTCAACTTTGTCTTCGGCGTCATTGAAACGCGTTTGCTCTGATTGTTTGATGCGCTGGTAGTAGCGCACAAAGTCGGCGCCCAATCCAGCGTTCAACACCTTGTCGTTTTCCAAGTGGCCGATGGCATCGCCCAGGGTCAAGGGCAAACGCGTGGCGCTTTCAGCATAGGGGGCATCTGTGGCCTTGGGGGCTTGTCTTTGATTCTCGATGCCATCAAGGCCTGCCAAAATTTGCGATGCCATGTACAGATAAGGATTGGCCGCAGGCTCGCCCAGTCTGTTTTCGATGCGTGTGGCCGCATCACCTGGGCCGCCCACCACGCGCAGCATGGCACCTCGGTTGTCGCGGCCCCACAAAATGGATTGTGGTGCCAGTGCGTTGGGCTTGAAACGTCCAAAGCCGTTGACGGTGGTGGTGCACAAAGCTGTCATGCCTTGGCCGTGCGCCAACAAGCCGGCCAAATATTGCGCGCCAATGTTGGACAAGGTATGGCGTGCATCATCGGCTTGAAGCTCTTGCGCTTCTTGCATGTCTTGTGCAGAGGTGCGTGCAAAAATGTTTTGACCAGTGCGCAAGTCGTACAGCGATTGGTGCAAATGCCAGCCACTGCTCATGATGTTTTCAAACGGGGGGCGGCACATGAAGGTGGCGTGATAGCCGGCACGGCGCAAAGCTTGTTTGACCGCGCTTCTGAACAGCACCATGTTGTCAGCGGCTGTCATGGCATCGGTGGCTTTGAAGACTGCTTCAACTTGGCTGGGGCCCAGTTCAATTTCAAGTGACAACAAAGGCAGGCCCAAAGCTTGGGCTGTTTGTTTGACGATGCGAAGTGCAGGCTCAGCACGGTCAAACCACAACTCGTTGAGCAGGTTGTAGCCCGGATGAATCATGCTCACCTCTGGGGCTGGGCCTGGCCATGAAGCCAGCGCAGGATTGGCATCTGCGCCATGCGTTGCATCTTTGAGTTGGTAGATGTGAAACTCAACTTCCAAACCAGCGCGCATGCCCCAGCCTTTGACCGCCAGTTTTTCTAACGCGGCTTGCAAGATACGGCGCGAGTCGTAGGGCACCGCTTGGGCATTGGGGAACCAGGGTTGGCACAACAGCCAACCGGTTTTTTCGGCCCAGGGCAAAATTTTGAACGTGCTGGGATCGGGTAACAGCATCACATTGCTGGCACCCTCGAAGCCGGGCAATTCATTTTTGACATCAGCCTCAAACACTTTGTAAACCGTGCGATCGGAGGTGTCTTTGAGCATCAGGGTGCTGACCATGCCCATGCCTTCGGCAAACGCGTTGGCCAACTCGGAAGTGACCCAGGTTTTACCGCGCAAACTGCCATGCACATCGCACCACACCAGTCGTGTCCATTCAAGGCCCGAGGCTTGTGCCAAAGCCAGCACGCGTTTTACTTGCGCTTGCCTGTCGGAGGTGTTGAGACCGCACTTGTCGGCAAAAGTGCTCGCTGATGGGCGGTCGGATGGGTTGATCGATGCGGCGCTCATGTCTTTGAACTTACGGCGTGTTGAGAGTGCCAGCATCCCACGGCGCAGCATCGCGCTTGGCTTGCATGGTTTGTTGTGACCACGTTTGCCAGTCTGGGGCTGGTGCAATGCCGTCAACGGTGTCGGGGCCAAAGCGTGTGGTGGCCACATCTGCCTTGGCAAATCCAGGTGGCAGTGCGCCTGCTGCGACATCGTCAATGGCTTTGGCCAACAGACGGCGATTGGCAATGATGACTTTGTCCGATGTGCCCAAATGCTCACGTGTGCGGTTTTGAATGGCCCCCATGCTTTCGCAAGCCCATTGGTCGTGCACATTGATGTCATCTTCGCCCATGCCCAAAAATGTTCGGGTGCGTTGTTCTTCGGGGTTGAACCCCCAGTTGTTGTGGCGCCCCGATTTGGGAATGTAGTTGGGCAAGCTGACGGCTTCTAGGCGTTGGTTGCGCATGGCTTCTTTGTTAACCGGATCGGCAAAGCTCGTGAAGACGGCATACCAATAAGTGTGGGTGTCGTCTACGGGCACGTGCATCTGCGTGATGGTCATGGTTTCCGACAAGGGAATGACGAAGGTGTTGGGAAACAATGCGTTCGTGATGCGCACGTGGGTGAGCTTGTCGTTCAATGGCCTGAGCGTGGTGAGTTGCAGGCCGTAGGGTTTCTCGGTGTAGGCAATGTCGGGTTGATCAAACTCGCGCATGACGCGGGTCATGGGCCATTTTTCGCCATCGATTTCACCGGCACTGGCGCCTCGAAATTGTTTGCCGTAAGTGTCTTCCAAGGATGCGTCGTTGAAGAAACGGTGCAAGAAAGAGGCATGCGCGGGGTCGATGCCCACCTCAAATGCCTGCAGCCAATTGCAATGCCACAAACCTTTGAATGCAAAGGTGTGGGTGCCTGGCGCTTGATAGCAATCGATGGCTGGCAAGGGTGGTGGTGTGCTGCCCTCGGGTCCCATCCAGGCAAACAAAATGCCACTGCGTTCTTGGACGGGGTAGTTGCGTTGTTTGATACGGGTGCACAAAACACTGCCTTTGGGTTCTGCTGGTGTTTCGAGGCATTGACCCGTGACGTCAAACTTCCAACCGTGAAACGGGCAACGCAGGCCATCGCCTTCGTTGCGACCAAAAGCCAGATCGGCACCGCGATGGGGGCAGTCTCGATCAAGCAAACCAAACTGGCCTTGTGAATTTTTGAACAACACCAAGTCTTGACCTAGCAAGCGAACGGCTTTGACCGGTCGAATGGCCATGCCAGGATCGAGTTGGGGGTCAAATTCATCCATCAAGGCAACAGGGTGCCAGTAATGGCGTAGCATTTCGCCACAAGGTGTACCTTGGCCAATGCGCGTGAAGCGCTCGTTTTGTTCTGCTCTCATAAATTCACTTTAACGCAAAAAACAGAGGATGAAAATGATTTTGCGCAAGCCGCCCTTTGCTGAAAATGAATTGCTGTTTGTGTACGGTACATTGCTGTCGGGCCTGAGCAACCACCATCACATGCAAGGTGCAAGCTGTCTTGGGCCTGCCGTCATTCAAGGTGCGCTGTTTGATTTGGGTGATTACCCCGCCTTGTTGGTGGCAGGTCAATTGGCTGAGCCATTGGGGCCAGTGCATGGCGAACTCTACAAGATTGACGCCGCGCATTGGCATCATCTGGACGTGCTGGAGGAGCTAGATCCCGAGTCCATCGAGAATTCAATGTACTTGCGCAAAACGGTCGAAGTCATGTGGCTTGCCTCCGAGCGTTCTCAAGCACTGCACGCGCAAGTCTATGTCTACAACTGGTCTCTAGAGGGACGGCGCAGAATTGAAAATGGCGACTTTCGTCGCCATGTTTCAGATAAAAAAACTTGAACCTTATTCAGGCAAAACCAAGTCGCCTCGCAAAGAGTGTGACAGTGCCGTGTTGATGCGCACATCCACCATTTGACCCACCAGGCGCATGCCGTTGGGGCCAGCCGGAAAGTTCACCACGCGATTGCACTCGGTGCGGCCGGCCATTTCGGTAGCGTCTTTGCGCGCAGGACGCTCCACCAAAATGCGCTGCACCGTGTTCAAGCGGCTGTCGCCGATGCGTTTGACGTTGGCCTCGATGGTGGCTTGCAAATGGTGCAAGCGCTTCAGCTTCACGTCGTGCGGCGTGTCGTCGTGCAAGTTGGCGGCCGGGGTGCCTGGGCGCGGGCTGAAGATGAAGCTGAAGCTGGTGTCGTAGCCCACATCGTCAATGAGCTTCATCATCTTGTTGAAGTCTTCGTCGGTCTCGCCGGGGAAGCCCACAATGAAGTCACTGCTCATGGCCATGTCGGGCCTGATGGCGCGCAGCTTGCGAATGGTGCTTTTGTATTCCATCGCGGTGTAGCCGCGTTTCATGGCCATCAAAATTCTGTCAGAGCCGTGCTGCACAGGCAGGTGCAAATGGCTCACCAACTTGGGCACCTTGTCGTACACGTCAATCAATCGTTGCGTGAACTCATTGGGATGGCTGGTGGTGTAGCGAATGCGCTCAATGCCGGGCATGTCGGCCACGTATTCAATCAGCAGCGCAAAGTCGGCAATCTCTGACGTGTCACCCATCTTGCCGCGGTACGCATTCACGTTTTGACCCAGCAGGGTAATTTCGCGGACACCCTGTTCCGCCAAACCGGCCACTTCGACCAACACGTCTTCAAACGGACGGCTGACTTCTTCGCCACGGGTGTATGGCACGACGCAGTAACTGCAATATTTGCTGCAACCTTCCATGATCGACACGAAGGCGGTGGGGCCGTCGATCTTGGCAGGCGGCAAGTGGTCGAACTTTTCAATCTCTGGGAACGTGATGTCCACTTGAGGGCGTTTTTTGGTGCTGCGTGCGGCCAAGAGTTCCGGCAAGCGGTGCAAAGTTTGAGGGCCAAATACCACGTCGACATACGGCGCGCGTTTGATGATGTCGGCGCCTTCTTGGCTGGCCACACAGCCGCCAACACCAATCAACACACCGCGTTCTTTGAGATGTTTGACGCGGCCTAAGTCACTGAAAACTTTTTCTTGCGCACGTTCACGCACCGAGCAGGTATTGAACAAAATGAGGTCGGCTTCTTCGACGTCTTGGGTGGGCTCATAGCCCTCGGCGGCCTTCATGACGTCGGCCATTTTGTCCGAGTCGTACTCGTTCATTTGGCAACCGAAGGTTTTGATGAATACTTTTTTGCTCACAAGAAACTCCAAGCGGTAACTGGTTTATATCCAGGGGCTGATGGAAGGTGCACGCCAGGGTGGCGTGCGGTACAGCCTGCGATTATCGCAGGGACGGAGAGGCCGGTGCGCACGTCCAGTCAAGGCCGCACGGGGTCTGAATCAGGTGGACTCTGGTTTTCTGTAAAACATGGGGTAGTAGCGCTGAACGACAGGGCCATCAAAGGCCCACGACATGCACTTTCCCACGTGGGGCGGCGGCGTGGTGGGCACGTGCTCGGGCAAGCCCGCTTGTTGTGCTTTGTATTGACGCGCCGAAGGAATGGTTTGGTAGGCCGCAGTGGCCATGTTGAACAGCATTTCACGCAAGTGGGTACAGCCCGCAACGCCGCCAATGTGCGCGTCAATGGTTTTGCGCCATCCGGCACCCAAGGTGCAGCCGATCAGGGTGTGCATGTTGACGGGTGCGTGAACACATTCTGGGTGAGGGATGTGTTCCATGTCGGTGACCACGTCGTGAATTTTGAACTGGTTGTCGACGGTCAGTCGAATGTTCAAGCCATGAATGGGCTGGCCGGCTTCTAACGGACCTTGACTGGGAATGATGAAGGTGTAGGTTTTGATGTCGGTGAGCGCGGCTTCAATGTCCCACAGGCCATCTTCGCGCTCGTGGCCTGAATAGACCACAGTTCGCGTATGTGACAGTTTTCGAGGGGAGGGTGGTGGAAGTGCCAATGTCGGCCTCTTAAATTTCGAGTTCAATGCTTTGATTATCGATTTGATTTGGAGCTTTTCAATGTCAACTGCAGCACAGCCCCTTATTTCCCCCGCGGTTCGGCGCCAGACCATTGCCGATGCGCTGCGGCGAACGGCTTTGCGCTTGCCGCAAAAGCTGGGCATTGTGTGCGGCAGCACGTCATGGACGTATGCCGAGTTCGATGCCTTGGTATCGCGCTTGGCCGCAGGCTTGTGGGCGCAGGGCGTGAAACCAGGTGATCGTGTGGCGGTGTTGGCGCGAAATTCCCATGGCTTTGCGGCGTTGCGTTTCGCGTTGGCACGCATGGGTGCGGTCATGGTGCCCATCAATTTCATGTTGAAGGCCGATGAAGTGGCCTACATCCTGCGCCATGCTGGGGCCGCCACGCTGGCCACCGATTCAGGCTTGGCCGATTTGGCCAAACAAGCGTCGGCCCTGGACACCCAGGTGAAACAGTTTGTGTGGTTGCCTTCTGAAGACCCGAGTGAACCTGTGGCGGGCATGCTGAATTTTCATGAACTTGCCGCTTGCACAAACGCTTTGCCTGAGAGTGGTTTGGCCAGTCATGACTTGGCGCAAATTGTGTACACCAGTGGCACCGAGTCCATGCCCAAAGGCGCCATGCTGACACACGATGCGGTGTTGTGGCAGTACGTGAGCTGTGTGGTGAATGCAGAAATTGCCGAGCAAGATTTGGCTTTGCATGCGCTACCGCTTTACCACTGTGCCCAGTTGGATGTGTTTTTTGGCCCAGCCATTTACATTGGCAGCAGCAATGTGATCACGTCCAAACCTGTGCCCGACAATTTGTTGGCCCTGATTGAAAAATACAAAATCACCAGTTTTTTTGCACCGCCGACCGTGTGGATTGCATTGCTGCGTTCACCCTTGTTTGAAGCCGACAAGTTGAGTCATTTGGCCAAAGGCTACTACGGTGCCTCCATCATGCCTGTGGCGGTGTTGAAAGAGTTGGCCACGCGTTTGCCCAAAGTGCGCTTGTGGAATTTGTACGGCCAAACCGAAATCGCGCCATTGGCCACCATGCTGGGCCCTGACGATCAATTGCGCAAGCCAGGCTCCTGCGGTCGCGCGGTATTGAATGTAGAAACACGCGTGGTGAACGACGACATGCAAGATGTGAAGCCCGGTGAAGTGGGTGAGATCGTGCATCGCTCACCGCACTTGATGTTGGGCTATTTCAACGATGAAGAAAAAACGCGCGCCTCTTTCTCTGGCGATTGGTTTCACAGTGGTGACTTGGCCACCATCGATGACGAGGGCTTCATCAGCGTGGTGGACCGCAAAAAGGACATGATCAAAACGGGTGGCGAGAACGTGGCCAGCCGTGAAGTTGAGGAAATGATTTACCGCTTGCCGGCTGTGAGCGAAGTGGCAGTGATCGGTCTGCCCGATCCGAAGTGGGTCGAAGCTGTGACGGCTGTGATTGTGTTGAAGGCTGGCCAATCTTTGAGCGAATCTGAAGTGATGGCGCATTGCAACCAGCACATGGCCACGTTCAAGGTGCCCAAGCGCGTGGTCTTTGCCGAAGCCTTGCCTAAGAATCCCAGTGGCAAATTGCTGAAGCGAGAACTGAGAACCCACTACGCTTAAATCCCCGGCGAGTCGTCTAGGTGAAATTGCTAGTTTGTCCTACCAAATGTCCTATTGACAGGTCATTAGGAGTGATCAAACATCGTGGCCATGAACCAAAGCCTGCCATTGCCCAAGTACCACCAGATTTATCTGGTGCTGTGCGAGCAATTGCAAGAAGGCAAATTTGACGAGGGCTTGCCAGGTGAATTGGCCCTCATGAAGCAGTTTGCGGTGGCCCGTGTCACGGTGCGACGTGCACTCCAACAAATGGCCGAAGAGGGTTTGATCAAACGCGAGCCAGGCCGTGGCACACGACCTGTGAAACGCGATGCTTCAGGTGCCTTGAGCCATGCCAATGACACGTCTGCATCAGGCAATCAGCAAGCACGCTTAACGGGTTTGTTGGAAAACTTGGTCACCATGGGCTTGCGTACTTCGGTCAAGGTGTTGTCGGTGCAGACCTTGTTGGCGCCTAAAGAGATTCAAGACAAGTTGCAAATTTCGGCCACCGACTGGGTGCAAAAAGCGGAGCGCATTCGCAGCACGCGTGAAGGCCCTTTGTCACACATCACCACTTGGGTCCCATCGGACATTGCCAAAGGCTTTGGACAACGTGAGTTGGCCCAAAAACCCATCTTGGTTTTGCTGGAAGAAGCCGGCGTCAAAGTAGGCCGTGCGGAGCAAACCATTTCTGCAAGACTGGCCGATGCCGAAATGGCGCGTCATTTGGACGTGCCAGTGGGCTCTGCCCTGTTGTCCGTGCGACGTCTAATTTACGACCAGCATGACAAGCCCGTTCAATGGCTGTTGGGGCTGTACCGTCCCGATCGCTATGAGTACCAAATGCAGTTGTCCCGTGTTGGCAGCATTGACGCCCAAATTTGGGTGGACAAAGAGCTGTCGGCAAATTTCCATTGACCGTTCTTTCGATTTTCACCTAGACCTTCCAAAGGAGCTTCCCATGACCACACGTCGTCACTTTATGAACCAGACCGCAGCAGCGGCCTCTGTCATGTCTTTCCCCTTGATTGCCGGCGCGCAAGCGAAGACCGTGAAGGTGGGTGTCTTGCACCCCGTCACAGGTGCCTTGGCATATTCAGGTCAGCAGTGCCGATTGGGCGCTTTGTTGGCGATTGAAGATATCAACAAAGCCGGTGGCATCAAGTCTTTGGGCGGTGCCAAAATTGAAGCGGTCTTGGGTGATGCCCAATCAAGCCCGCAAGCCGGCACCGCCGAAATTGAAAAGATGAACGAAGCGGGCGTGAGCGCCGTGGTTGGTGCCTTTGCCTCTGCCATCTGCTTGGCCACCACACAAGCGGCTGCCAAGTACAACTTGCCCCACGTTGTGGACGTGGGTGTGGCCGATCAAATTGTGGAACGTGGTTTGAAAAACACCTTCCGCTTTGGCCCAGGTTACAAAAAATGCGCTGAAGTGGCGGTGGCCAATTTGCACGTGCTCAACACCGCTGCGGGCAAGCCTGCACGCAGTGTGATGATCATTCACGAAGAATCATTGTTTGGAACCGGCACCGCCAACTTGTTGGCCAAAGAATTGCCAGGCTACGGCTATGACGTGAAAGAAGTGATCAAGCACGCCAACCCGACACGCGATTTCAACAACATTGCGCTGCGCATCAAGCAGGTCAATCCTGACATCGTGATTCCGGCCAACTACTACAACGAGTACGCCCTGTTGGTGCGCACCATGCAGCAGCAAAAAATCACACCCAAGGCCATTTACTCGGTGCTCGGCGGTGCGGCTTCCAGCTACAAGTTCGTCAAAGAATTCCCAGAAGCTGCCAACGGCATCATCGATTGCAACCACTGGTTCAACCCCCGTGACAAGCGTTCTTTGGAATTGAAAAAACGTGTGGAAGCACAGGGCCAGTTCTTCAGCTACGAAGTGTTCATGACCTACACCGCCATGACCTTGTTGGCCGACGCCATTGAGCGCGCCAAGTCAACCGACCGTGCGGCCATCATCGATGCGTTGAACAAGAGCACCTTCTCCAACCACATCATGCCGTACGGCGCCACACAGTTTGTGAATGGCCAAAACATGGGCGCACAACCTTTGATGACGCAAGTGGTCAAAGGCGACATCAAGGTGATCGTGCCTCGCGATTACCGCGAAGTCGAACCCATCTTCCCCCTGAAGGCCTAAGACCAGGGTGTACGCCTTGAACGCCACTTTGAATGGAACACGATGATGTTTGACGCCAGCATTTTGCTGTCCGCTTTGCTCAACGGTTTAACCACCGGCGCCGTCTATGCTTTGATTGCGCTGGGGTTGACCTTGATCTATGGTGTGCTGCACATCATCAACTTCGCCCACGGTGCCTCGCTCATGATGGCGCTGTATGGCGTGTATGCACTCAAAGAGCGTTGGGGTGTTGATCCCTATGTAGCTTTGCCTTTCATGGTGCCCGCCATGTTTGCGTTGGGCTATGGCATGCAGCGTTTGATCATCAATCGGGCCAGTCACGGCAAAGATGAAAACATTTTGCTTGTCACTTTAGGCTTGTCCATCGTCATGGAAAACCTGGCCTTGTTGTTCTTCAAATCAGACACGCGCACCATCGACACGGCCTACACCTTGAGCACAGTGGCCATCGGGCCGGAGGTGGCCCAGGTGATGGTGTCGGTGCCCAAGTTGGTGGCGTTTGCAGGCGCCTTGGTGGTGTCAGCGTTGCTGATTGTGATTTTGCAGCGCACAGACTTAGGCCGCGCCATTCGCGCAGTGGCCAAAGAAAAACAAGGCGCACGCTTGATGGGCATCGATGTTGAACACGTGTATGCCATGTGCTTTGGTTTGGGCTTGGCGTGTCTGGGTGCGGCAGCCTGCTTTTTGCTGCCCGCGTATTACGTCAATCCGCAAGTGGGCAATGGCTTTGTGCTGGTGGCGTTCACTGTGGTGGTGCTGGGCGGCATGGGCAGTTTTGCTGGCGCATTGCTCGGTGGTTTGCTGATTGGTGTGGTGGAATCCTTTGGTGGTTTGTTCTTGGGTGAATCTCTGGGGCAGGTTGGCATATTTGTGATCTTCATCGCCGTGTTGTTGTTGCGACCCCAAGGTTTGTTTGGGGCGAAGTCATGAGGCATCCCGCATGAACAAATTACTCAAAGACATGATCAGCATTGGGCTGTTTGTGTGGGTGGTGGCCATGATTCCGGTGTTGACGGCATCGGGCGTGACACTGAACTTCGTGATGATGGCTTTGTTTGCTTGCCTGATTGCGCAAGCATGGAACGTGCTGGGTGGCTTTGGCGGTCAGTTTTCATTTGGCCACGCCTTGTTCTTTGGCACGGGTGCTTACTTTCAAGCCATCGCCCAAATCTCTTGGGGCTGGAATCCATGGCTGGCTTTGCCCTTTGCCATGTTGGCGGCTGGCTTGGTGGGCGCTTGGGTGGGTGCTTTGTCCTTCAGGTATGGCCTCAAAGGCTCTTACTTTGCATTGGTCACCTTGGCCTTTGCAGAAGTCTTTCGCATTGTTTCTTTGTCGGTGCCGTTTACTGGCGCGGGTGTGGGGTTGATGCTGCCATTGAATGAATCGTGGACCAACATGCAGTTTGGCGACCGTGCTGGGTTCGTTTGGCTAATTTTGGGCTTGGTGACAATGGCACTGTGTGTCACCGCCTATTTGCGCAACTCTCGCTTTGGTGCGTATTTGCAGGCCGTTCGAGACAATGAAGATGCTGCGCGTGCCATTGGTGTCAATCCTTTCCATGTCAAAACCTGGGCCACGGTGCTGTCGGGTGCTTTGATGGGTTCGGCGGGTGCGTTTTATGTACAAGTTTTCCAGTACATCGATCCAGGCATCGGCTTTGGTTCGCACACGTCTGTCGAAGCGCTGGTGGGTGCCATTGTGGGTGGCATGGGAAGCTTGTGGGGACCGGTTTTGGGTGCCCTGGCCTTGCATGTGCTGGCCGACCTCACGCGCAATTTGTTTGGCCAGATGCCAGGCATCAACATGGTGATTTACGGTGCTGTTTTGATTGTCATTGTGATGTTCTTGCCCAGAGGCATTGCAGGCTTGTATCCCTACTTGCCCAAGTCTTGGAGGCGCTATGACTAAGCCGATTGCTTTGCTGGAAGTTCAGGGCGTGAGTCGCTCCTTTGGGGGGTTGAAGGCGGTTCAAAACGTGAGTCTGAACGTGCCGCAAGGTTCATTGACCGCCTTGATTGGACCCAATGGTGCAGGCAAGACCACCTTGTTTGCCTTGCTGTCTGGTTTCTTAACACCCGACACGGGCCATGTGATTTTCAAAGGCCAGGACATCACAGGGCAGGCGCCTCATTTGAATGCCAAGCTGGGAATGACGCGGACATTTCAGATCGTGCAACCCTTTGCCGCACAAACCGTTCGAGAGAACATTGCCGTGGGTGCACATCTGCACACAGCATCGCGCGAACAAGCCTTGGCTGCGGCCGAACAGGTGGCGCAACGTGTGGGCTTGGCCGATCAACTTGACAAGCTGGCCAGTGACTTGACCGTGGCAGGCCGCAAGCGATTGGAACTGGCGCGCGCCTTGGCCACGCAACCTGAATTGTTGTTGCTGGACGAAGTGCTGGCCGGTTTGAACCCGCAAGAAATTGCCGAGATGATTCCCGTGGTGCGCGCCATTGCGGACTCTGGCGTCACGGTGCTCATGATTGAGCATGTGATGCAAGCTGTGATGAGTTTGGCGGAGCATGTCTGGGTGTTGGCGCAAGGCCAATTGATTGCTGAAGGTTCGCCAGCCGAGGTCACCCGTCATCCGCAAGTGATTGAGGCTTATTTGGGGCATGGCACTGCAGCACGCCTGCGCCAAGCGGAGGTCAAGGCATGACGGAAATATTGAAAGTGGCGCAGCTGCGCGCTGGCTATGGCGCGGTGGAAGTTTTGCGTGGCGTGGACCTGGTGGTGAATGCGGGCGAAACCGTGGCCCTGTTGGGCAGCAATGGTGCGGGCAAAACCACCTTGAATGGCGTGCTCAGTGGCTTGGTCAAAGCACGCAGTGGCCAAGTGACTTTTGAAGGCCAAGACATCACGGGCTGGCATGCCCGCAAAGTGGTGCAAGCCGGTTTGATCCATGTGCCTGAAGGCCGAAAAGTATTCCCCAACTTGAGCGTGTTGGAAAACTTGTCTTTGGGTGCATTCACCCGAGGTCGTGAGCGACGTGATACCAACTTGGAAAAAATCTTTGGCATTTTCCCGCGACTGCGTGAGCGAGAAAAACAACTCGCGGGCACTTTAAGTGGGGGTGAACAACAAATGTTGGCCATTGGCCGCGGCTTGATGGCAGAGCCCCAACTCTTGATATTGGACGAACCGTCTTTGGGCTTGTCACCTCTGTTGGTAGAAGAGATGTTCAGCTTGATCGGGCAACTCAAGGCACAAGGTTTGGCAGTGTTGTTGGTGGAGCAAAACGTGGGCCAGTCATTGGAGATTGCCGACCGTGCGTATGTGATGGAAAACGGTGCCATTCGCTTCAGCGGCAAGCCGGCTGAGTTGCTGGCCAGTGACACATTGCGACAAGCCTATTTGGGCATGTGATCAGAACATACAAATGCGAAATTTTCTTTTGAAACTGAATCTTTTAGTACTGAGTTGTGCCGCGGTATTTTGCAATGCGCATGGACAGACAGCACCGACTGCCCCCATTCGCATTTTGGTGGGTGCGCCGGCTGGCGGCACCACCGACACCATGGCGCGCACCTTGGCCCAAGCTTTGGGTCAGCAGTTGGGCCGCGTGGTGCTGGTTGAAAATAAACCGGGCGCCGGCGGCAATTTGGCCGCTGACATGGTTGCGAAAGCAACGCCCGATGGCAACACCTTGTTGATGAGTTTCACCAGCCACGCTATCAATGCGTCGCTTTATCCGAGCTTGCCATTTGACCCTGTCAAAGACTTCACACCTTTGACCATGGTGTCCACTTCACCTTCCGTGTTGGTGGCGCATCCCTCTTTGCCTGTGAAAAATGTAGCGGACTTGGTGAAGCTGGCCAAAGAAAAGCCGGGCCAGTTGAACTTTGCAATTGGCGCACTGGGGTCTTCTCTGCACTTGGCTGGCGATTCGTTCAAGATGAAAGCAGGGGTGTTCATTGTCAACATTCCTTACCGCGGCACAGCACCGGCTGTGCAAGATGTGTTGGCTGGACAAGTTGAGTTGATGTTTGCAGCCGTCGGCAATGCACAAGCCCACATCAAGGCGGGCAAGCTTCGTGCGTTGGGGGTGACCAGTCCCAAACGTTTGGCGGCATTTCCCGATGTGCCGGCCATTGGCGAAACACTGCCAGGTTATGAATCGAGTGCTTGGTTTGGTTTGTTTGCGCCAGGTCGGATGAATCCAGAGTTGGCCAAGCGCTTGAGCGATGCCGCACGCGTGGCCATTCAAACGCCCGACGTGAAGCGCCGCATTGAGATGGAAGGCGCCATTCCTGCCGGCAACAGTCCGCAAGAGTTTTCTAAATTTGTTGAAGCCGAAATTGTGCGCTGGCGCGCGGTGGTGCAGTACTCAGGCGCCAAACCAGAATGAGTGCCACCCGTATGACAAGCAGCTCAAATTCAAAGCCTACTGGCGCCACCTTGGCGCAAAAGTTGATTGCACGTGCAGCAGGACGTGCGCAGGTCAGTGTGGGCGAAGTGCTCACCTGCCAAGTTGACTTGGCCATGTTTCATGATTCGTCAGGGCCCCGTCGCCTCAAGCCCATGTTGGCCGACATCGGTGCGCAGATTTGGGACCGCAACAAAGTGGTCTTGGTGTTGGACCATTACGTGCCGGCCCAAGATGCGGACTCTCAAAAAATCATCCAAGTCACGCGCGATGTGGCCAAAGAATGGCAGCTGCCGCATGTGATTGACTCGGAAGGCATTTGCCATGTGGTGTTGCCAGAGCGAGGCCATTTGAAGCCTGGCCACTTTTGTGTTGGCGGCGATTCCCATTCGCCCACAGGCGGCGCCTTTGGTACTTACATGTTTGGCATTGGTGCGACCGAAATGTTGGGCGTGGTGGCCACCGGCGAAATTTGGGTGCAAGTGCCGCAAACGATGCGAATGGTTTGGTCGGGTGCTTTGCAAAAAGGCGTCTGCGCCAAAGACATGATGTTGCACATGATTGGCAAGTTCGGCATGAACGGCGGCAATTACCAAGCGATTGAATTTTCAGGCGAAACCGTGCGCGGCTTGGGCATGCAAGAGCGCATGACCTTGTCCAACATGAGCGCTGAAATGGGTGCGCAAGTGGGTTTGATTGCCGCCGATGAGGTGACCACGCAGTATTTGAAATCGGTGGGCGTGACCGATGCTCAGATAGAGGCCAGTCACTACTTTCAAACCGACGACGATGCCGAGTGTGAGCGCTTTGACTTTGACGCGTCGCAGCTCAGTCCCCAGGTGGCGGCACCGCACAGTCCTGAAAACACAAAACCTGTGGCCGCATTCGCCAACATCAAGCCTACTGTGGCTTACATCGGTGCTTGCACGGGTGCCAAGTTGGCCGATTTGCGTGCTGCCGCTGAAGTGCTGAAAGGTCGCAAAGTAGCGACGGGTGTTCAGCTGCTGGTGGCCCCCGCCAGTGCTCGAGATCAAGCCCAAGCGGCACGTGAAGGGGTGATGCAAATCTTGACCGATGCCGGTGCCAGTGTGTTGCCCAATGCGTGTGGTGCGTGTGCCGGCTACGGCGGTACTTTCCAGGAAGGTGCGACGGTGATCTCCAGTACAGCACGTAATTTTCAAGGTCGCATGGGGCCGGCCAGTGTGCAGGTTTATTTGGCCTCGCCTTGGTCTGTGGCCGCGGCTGCTGTCACGGGCAACATCTCTGATGTGCGAGAGGTTTTGTCATGAGTCAAACGGCACACACACACCACAAAGTTTGGCGCGTGGGCGCCAACGTCGACACCGATGCCTTGGCCCCAGGTGCTTACATGAAGCATGGCATTGAGGTGATTGCGGCACATTGCTTGGAAGTCCACCGCACAGACTTTGCCCATGAAGTTCAAGCGAGCGACGTCTTGGTGGCTGGCCCTAACTTTGGCATTGGTTCTTCCCGAGAGCAAGCTGCAGGCGCCTTGAAACATTTGGGCTTGGCCGCGGTCATTGCGCCTTCTTACAGTGGCTTGTTTTTTAGAAACGCGTTCAACTTAGGTTTGTTGTTGCTGACATGCCCAGAGGCTGACAGCTTGCAAGAAAACGAACAGGTTCAATTGACGTACGAAGGTGCAAGGCCCCAAGTGGTCACGTCCACAGGGCGTGTGCTTGCCTGCGCCCCCGTACCTTCCTTTTTGATGGACATGGTGAACGCGGGTGGTTTGGTCAATGTGCTGAAGCAGCGCATGGCGGCCAAGTCATCGCAGCCTTCTCAGGCCAGTTTGTCCGTCTGAATTTTTCGCAATGAATGGAAACCCAATGAGTGAGCGAAAGCTTCAAAAACCAACGGCCCTTGACCCCGTCACCTTGGCGGTGTTGAAAGGGCGCTTAGAACAAGTGGCCGACGAAATGGACGCCACGCTGTACCGCAGCGCCTTCAATCCCATCATTGCCGAAGCTCACGACGCGTGCCATGGCATTTACGACGGCGTCTCGGGTGACACCTTGGTCCAAGGCAAATCTGGCTTGCCCGTGTTTGTGGGCGCCATGGCGTTTGCGGTACGCGCTGCAGCCAAAGCGGCGGCCACGCGCGGCGGCATGCAAGACGGTGACATCTGGTTGTTCAACGATCCGTATGAAGGCGGCACGCACGCCAACGACTTCAAACTGGTTCGCCCATTTTTCCGCAATGGCCAATTGTTTTGCTTCTTGGCATCGGCTGCACATTGGCACGATGTGGGCGGTGCCGTGCCGGGTAACTACAACCCTGCAGCCACGGAGTGCTGGCAAGAGGCTGTTCAAATTCCGCCGGTTCGCATTTTGCGTGCAGGCGTACTGGACGAAGATGTGCTGGCCATTTTGCGTGCCAACACCCGTTTGCCCGACAGCCTGTGGGGCGACCTGAATGGTCAATTGGCCGCTTTGGAGTTGGGTGCCAAACGTTTGAATGGTTTGCTCGATGAATATGGCGATGCCAAAGTGGCCCAGGCCATGGTGGCGTTGCGCGCGCGTGCCGTGCGCTTGATGCGCTCGCACATTGCCAGCTTGCCCGATGGCTGCTACAGCTTTGAAGATGTGTTGGACAACGATGGCGTGGTCGACACGCCCCTCACCATTGCCTTGGACATGACGGTCAAAGGCGATCGCTTGTCCTTGGATTTTTCACGCACGTCTGCGCAGTGCGCCGGCCCCGTGAACATTTCCAAAGCAACCGCCGTGGCGGCTTGTTATGTGGCTTTGAAGCACGTTTTCCCCGATGTGCCAGCCAATGCGGGTGTGCTCGATGCCGTTGATTTCATCATCCCCGAACGCTTGGTGATCAGCGCAGAACGTCCGCGCCCCGTGGGGGGCTACACCGAAACCATTTTGCGCATGATCGATGTCATTTTCAGTGCCACGGCACTGGCCGATCCAAAGCGCGCAGTGGCCCATGCCTACGGCACCATCAATGCGCTGTCGATTGCGGGCCATCGCACCGATGAAAAACGCAAAGGTCAACGCTGGGTGATGTTCAGTTTCTTCGGCGGTGGCCACGGCGGTCACTCTGAAGCCGATGGGTTGTCACACAGCAATGCGCCTATTTCGACGGCCACCATTCCGCCTTTGGAAATTTTGGAAGCGGCTTACCCCGTGCGTTTTACGCAATGGGCCTTGCGCACCAACTCGGGCGGCGATGGTCAGCATCGGGCGCAGGCGCTTGCCGCCGGAGGAGATGAGGTGGTTGGCCAGTTCCGGGATCATCGTCACGTCGGAGCCCGTGCGCGACAGGATCATGGCGTTGACGCGGTCCATGTCGGCCTGGACCAGACCGAGAAGGCCCGCGATGCCA
>CALEYZ010000057.1 GCA_937928195.1 uncultured Limnohabitans sp. | reverse complement strand
TTTCACCGGGCGTGGTTGACTCAGCCTTTGTGCCTGGCCGCGGTGCCGACTTCAACGACAAGGCGGCTGCCACCATCCCGCTTAAACGCATCGGTCACGTCGAAGACACCGCTTCTGCCATTGAAGCGTGTGCCACCACCATGCGCTTTGCCACAGGCTCTCGCTTTGTGGTCGACGGCGGAAGGAGTTTGTAAATGTTAGATCGCCCCACCCTCATCACCTGCGCCATCACGGGCAACATCACCAAGCCCGAGCAAACGCCTTATTTGCCCGTCACGCCAGAGCAAATTGCCAACGAATGTTTGGCCGCTGCCGAGGCAGGCGCTGCCGCTGTGCACATCCATGTGCGCGATCCTGCCACGGGTCGTCCGTCCATGGAGCTGGAGCATTACCGCGATGTGGTGGACCGCATTCGAAAGCGCAATGCCGAGCTGGTGATCAACCTCACCACCGGCCCCGGCGGGCGCTTTGTGCCCGATGCCAACGATCCCAAAATCTACGCACCGGGTACCACCTTGGTGCCGCCAGAAAAACGCGTTGAGCACATTGCCATCATCAAACCCGACATTTGCTCATTGGACTTGAACACCATGAACAGCGGCGCTGACGTGGTGATCAACACCCCACGCAATGTGCGTCTCATGGCCAAAGTGATTCGTGACAGCGGCGTCAAACCTGAGTTGGAAATTTTTGACTCGGGCGATTTGCACTTGGCGCGCGATTTGATTGCCGACGGCACGCTGGACGGCCCTGGCATGTGGACCTTTGTGTTGGGTGTGAAGTACGGCTTTGCTGCCACACCAGAAACCTTGCTGTACGCACGCAATCTGTTGCCTCAAGGCGCCATTTGGTCGGCCTTTGGTTTGGGCCGCAGCGAGTTCCCCATCGTGGCGCAAAGCTGGTTGTACGGCGGCCATGTCCGTGTGGGCATGGAAGACAACATCTACTTAGAAAAAGGCGTGTTGGCCGAAAGCAATGCACAGTTGGTGGCCAAAGCCGCCGACATCATCAAGCAAATGGGCGGCCAAGTGGCCACCGCCGCGCAAACGCGCGACATGCTGAATTTAAAGAAAGTTTGAGTTTCATGACCGCCTCTTCCGCACACGCTTTGCACGTTGAAAGCAAAGCCACTGGCATCGACACCCTGCAGTTGCAATGCGTGCCGCAAGCTGCACCCAACCTTCAAGTCGGTGAAGTTTTGGTTCAAGTTCTGGCCGCAGGCGTTAACCCCAGCGACGTCAAAGCCACCTTGGGCATCATGCCGCATGCTGTTTTTCCACGCACACCCGGACGCGATTTTGCCGGTGTCGTGGTCGACGGTCCTGCAGCGCTCAAAGGCCTCAAAGTGTGGGGTTCGGGCGGCGACATCGGCATCACGCGCAACGGCTCGCATGCGCGCTATTTGGTGTTGCCTGTGGCTGCTGTCAAAGAAGCGCCGAAAGGCATCAGCATTGAAGAAGCTGGTGCGGTTGGCGTGCCGTTCGTTACCGCGTGCGAAGGCTTTAGCCGCGCGGGTGGCGTCAAGGCTGGCCAAACCGTGGTGGTGTTGGGCGCCAATGGCAAAGTAGGCCAAGCGGCTGTGCAAATTGCCGCGCGTGCTGGTGCCAAAGTGATTGCCGTGCAACGCCAAGATCAGTTGGAAGGCTTTGCCTGCGCCAACGTGGAAGTAATCAACAGCACCCACATCGAACCGGCCACGCGCATCATGGATTTGACAGGCGGCAAAGGTGCCGATCTGGTCTTCAACACCGTGGACAAGGTGTATTGGGAAGTGGGCCATGCCGTGATGGCCAAAGGCGCCACACAGATTTTCATCATCGCCACCAAAGGGCAAACGGTGCCATTTGACTTGTTCAAGTTTTACCGCGGCATGCACAACTTTGTGGGCATCGACACCTTGGCACTGGACTGCGTTCGCTCTTGCGAACTGCTGGACGAGTTGCGCCCGGGTTTTGAAGATGGCACGCTCAAACCCTTCCCCGTAGATGCCGCCGACATGATCGAGTTGCCCCATGCCATGGACGCCTACAAAGCGGTGTTGGCCGGCGCCAAAAACAGAATGGTGCTCAAGCCATGAACATCACCCGCTTTCAGCAAGCGCCAGAGTACAAAGCGCCCAACCATTTCGACATGACCTGCTTGCGCCTGCAAGGCCATGAGGCAGGCCCCTCCAAAGCCTTGTGGATGGGCGTGTCGCAAATTCAGCCCGGTGGGCACACCGGCCTTGACGGCTCGCCCATGGAAAAACACTACGTGGTGTTGTCCGGCGAAGTGACCCTGGTTTCAGAGCTCAACGGTGTGATCACCGAGGCCGTGCTCCAAGTGCACGACTCCGCTTGTTTTGCACCTGGCGAAAAACGCCAGTTGGTCAACAAAACCGATCAGATGGCCAGTATTTTATTGGCGATGCCCTACCCCCCAACCAGCCCCACTTAATTTAAGAACACAACTAGAGGAGACAACATGCCAGCACCATTTCGCACAAAGACCTTGTCAAAAGGCATTCTGAAATTGGCATTGGCCACCCTGGCACTTTCGGCTTTAAGTTGGAATGCACAAGCCCAAGACTGGCCCAAGCAAAGCATCAAGTTTGTGGTGCCATTCACCGCAGGCAGTGGCACCGACATTGTGGCCCGGGCTGTCGCAGAAAAACTTGGCAGCTCTTTAGGTCAGCCCGTTGTGATTGAAAACAAACCAGGCGCGGGTGGCACCATTGCAGCCAACCAAGTGGCCAAAGCCAATGCCGATGGTTACACGCTCTTGGTTCATTCCTCTGGCCACGTGGTCAATCCGGCCATCTACCCCAATTTGCCTTATGACACCTTGAATGACTTGGTGGGCATCACCTCCTTGGCCAGTTTGCCAAACGTACTGGTGGTCTCTCCCAGCAAAGGCTACAAAGATGTGAAAGACCTGATTGCCAAAGTCAAAGCCAAACCCGACGGTTTCAATTACGCATCGGCTGGCACAGGCTCTGCCACGCACATCAATGCAGAAAAATTCAGAGTGGCTGCAGGCATCAATGCAACCCACATTCCCTTCAAAGGCACACCTGAAGCCATCACAGAAACCATCAGCGGTCGGATTGATTGGTTCTTCGCGCCCATTGTTTCTGCCTTGCCGCTGATCAAGGATGGCAAGCTGCAAGTCTTGGCAGTGGGTACGCCCAAACGCTCTGACGATTTGCCCAACACCCCCACCACTGTCGAAGCTGGTGTGCCTGGCTCCGAGTACACGTTTTGGGTAGGCATGTTGGCGCCCAGCAAAACGCCCAAGCCCATCTTGGACAAGCTCAATGCGGAGGTCGTCAAAATTTTGAACTCACCTGAGTTCAAAACACGAATGGACAACATTGGTGCAGCCCCCATGCCGATGAACAGCACGGCCTTCAACGGCTTTATCAAATCGGAAACCGAAGGCATTGCAAAACTGGTGCAGGCAGCTGGCATCAAAGCCAACTGACACGCCACTCCCTCAAAAGGCCAACATGCTCGATTACTACAACAAACGATTAACCGAGTACGAGGCCATCTACGCCAAGCCTGAGCGCCAAACCGATTTGAAAAAATTGGTGGCGCAGCTTCAGGCCGATGTTGCCCATTGCAGCGTCTTGGAGTTGGCCTGCGGCACGGGATGGTGGACCGAACGTTTGGCACCGCATGCGGCCTCATGGACGGCCACGGATGCCGACGCTGGGGCACTGGCGGTGGTGCAACACAAAAACATTCAAGGCCTGAATGCCACACAGACCCTCAATGCGTATCGACCTCAGATTGCAAGCCCTGTGGATTGCGTGTTTGCGGCGCATTGGTACTCGCATTTGCTATTCGTTGAGTACCCCGAATTTTTCAAAGCGGTGCATCAATGCCTCAAACCGAGTGGCCGCTTGATCATGCTGGACAACAATTACGTGACGGGCTCCAGCACCCCTATTTCACGCACAGATGCCGATGGCAATACCTACCAAACACGCCCTCTCAAGGATGGCAGTACGCATGAGGTGCTGAAGAATTTTCCAACGCATGACCAATTAAGAGATGCAGCGCAGCCCTTTTTTGACCAATGTCAATTCAACAATGCTTTGACCTTGGACATTGCTCATTACTGGTATGTTGCTATGCTTAAGGTCTAACGCAAAGCAATCAGCGCAGACCATGCACACCCCCAGCACCAGCCCTCGTCCGTCCATTTATTACACCTACCAAGTCTTCAAGCCTTGGTTGGCATCCCAAAACGAAGCGCAAGCCAAACACAAAGTGGTGATTGTGGGTGCGGGTCCTGCCGGCATGGTCACCGCCCTTGAGTTGGCAAGGCATGGCGTGCCCAGTGTGTTGGTCAGTGCCGATTTGCAGTTCTCTCAAGGCTCGCGTGCCATAGTGTTCACGCGCCGCTCCATGGAAATTTTGCAGCAAGTGGGCGTGGCGCATCGCATCACAGAGAACGGTTTGCCATGGCGCTGTGGCAATTCGATTTACCGCGGCCAAAAAGTGTTTCGCATGGAAACACCACACGACCCCGACGACCGCTTCTTCCCCATGATCAACATCCAGCAGCAGTACCTCGAAGCGTACTTGCACGATGCCTGCGCTGCGCATCCGCTGATCGATGTGCGCTGGGGCAACAAGCTGGTCAAAGCAGAGAACATCGAAGGCGGCGTGAAGGCCGAGATTGACACACCTGAAGGTCCTTACACCTTAGAAACAGACTGGTTGGTGGCCGCAGACGGTGGGCGTTCTGAAATTCGCAGCAGCCTGAATTTGAAACTCGAAGGTGCGTCGTTTGAAAGCATCTTTGTCATTGCTGACATCCGCATCGACCTGCCTTACCCCACTGAGCGCTTGGCATTCTTTGACCCCGATTGGAACCGCGGCAACACCATCCTGATGCACCGCGAACCGCACGGCATCTGGCGTGTGGACTATCAACTGCCGCCCGGCGAAACACCCGAAGAAGCCTTGCGCCCTGAGTCTCTGAAGCAACGCATCGATGCGCAACTCAAAATGATTGGTTTTGAGGGCAAGCCTTGGGAGATGGACTGGAACTCAGTGTACTCAGCCCGCACCCTCACCCTGCCCGACTATGTGCACAAACGCATTGTGTTCACTGGCGATGCCGCGCATTTGCTGCCCATTTTTGGTGTGCGTGGCGCCAACACCGCCTTCCAAGATGCGCAGTCTTTGGGCTGGCACTTGGCCTATGTGGTCAAAGGCCATGCGCCCGAGCAGCTCATGCAAAACCACAGCGCAGAGCGTGTGGGCGCTGCCCGAGAAATCATCACCGAGGCGGGCAAGAGCACACGCTTCATGGCACCACCCAGCCGAGGCTTTCGGTTGCTGCGCGACGCGGTGTTGTCTTTGTCGCTCACGCAAGAATTTGTGCGACCGCTCTACCACTGGCGCACGTCGCGGCCACATGCGTACAGCCACTCTTTGCTTAACAGTCCCTGCGATGACAACGCACTGTTCACGGATGGCCCCGGCTTGGGCGCACCGCCTCAAAATGTGCAGCTTCAAACAGACAGCTATTTGCTGGACTACTTAGGCGGTGGATTTGATTTGGTCTATGTCGCCGATGCACAAGGCTTGCCGCCGGCAATTTCACAAGCGGTGGTCACACTGCAACGGCAAGGCGTGCCCCTCAAATTGACCGCCATCAGCGCAGAAGCAAAACACATTGAAGGCGCCCAGCAAACGCTGCACGATCCACAGCAGCGTTTTGCAGAACGCTACGCGGTTCAAGCCGGCGGTGCTTATTTGTTCCGACCCGATCAGCACATTTGCGCGCGCTGGCACAAACTCGATGCCGCACGTTTACTGCAAAGCCTGCAAGTGGCGCTCATGCAATGAGCGCACAGTCGTCCATCAAAACAACATTGACAAAGCTGAACCCATGACCTCACAAGCCACTTTAGACATCGCAGGCCTGGAACAGGTGTACGACGCACTGGCCACCGCCATTGACCAAGCAGGTGCTGAAAAATCAGAATTGTTTTTGGTGAAGCTGGCTTTGCTCAATGCCAAAGCCTTGGGCAACCCTCAAGTCTTTGAAGCGCAAATTGCAGCAGCGCTGCAAGACCTGTAAATAACGCCAGCCGCTTACTGCGGCAAAGCGCACTCAACGGGCTGAGCGCCCAGTTCTGTGATCAGCACTTGCGGGTCAATGCCCACCAAAAAGCCACGTCGCCCGCCATTGATCCAAATTTTGGGCAAGTCCAAAATGCTGGACTCCACATACACCGGCATGTCTTTGCGCAAGCCAAAAGGCGACGTACCGCCCACCAAGTAGCCTGAGTTCTTTTGAGCAACATCGGGTTTGCAGGGCTCGACTTGTTTGCGGCCAATTTGGCGCGCCAGGTTTTTGGTGGAGGTTTTGCAATCGCCGTGCATCAACACCACCAAGCCTTTGCCGTTTTCATCCTGCATCACCAAGGTTTTGACCACCTCATGCTCGGGCACACCCAATTGTTTGGACGACTCTGCCGTACCCCCATGGTCCACATAGTCATAGGGATGCTCGGTGTATGAAACTTTTTTTTGCTTTAACCACTGAGTGGCTGGGGTTTCTGAAACGTGTTTTGCCATGGTTCTATGCAACTTTTTGGGGAGATTGTGACATCGGTCCAACACAGTGGGGCACTTGCTTGGGGCAGGCCTTTCAAGATGCCCAATCTTGGGGCCACCGAAGATTTGAGCGAAGGGACGTCAGCACTTACCCGCAGTTTTATCGGCATTTTTTCATGCAAAATGTGTTTTTCTCACTTTCGGAGCTAGTCCATGAAATCCATTCGGAAATTGATTCAACGCCCCCTGCTGGCCACTGCGGCTTTGGCATTGCTCGGCTCTTTGGCCACACCCGCTTTCGCTGGCAAAACCATCGATGCCATGAAGGCACGCGGTACTTTGAACTGCGGCGTAAACCCCAGCCTGCCAGGTTTTGCGGCTGCTGACAGCCAAGGCGTTTGGTCTGGTTTGGACATTGACATCTGTAAAGCTGTGGCCGCTACCGTCATGGGCGACGCCAACAAAATCAAATACACCCCCCTGAACGCTGCGCAGCGTTTTGCCGTGTTGCAAGCCGGTGAGATCGACATCTTGTCACGCAACACCACTTGGACACTGAACCGCGATGCTTCTTTGGGCTTGCACTTCACAGGCACCACCTACTATGACGGCCAAGGCTTCATGGTTCCCAAGAAATCCAAAATCACCAGCGCCACCAAGCTCAAAGGCGCCACAGTGTGCGTGCAATCTGGCACCACCACTGAGAAGAACTTGAATGACTACTCCAAAGTCATGAAGCTCAACATCAAGCCTGTCGTGTTTGACACACAAGAAGCCACCAACAAGGCTTACTTCGCAGGCCGTTGCCAGGCTTACACCACAGACGCCTCTGGTTTGGCTTCTGTGCGTAACAAAGAAGCGACCAACCCTGATGATCACCTGATCTTGCCAGAACTCATCTCTAAAGAACCTCTTGGCCCCAGCGTGCGCCGTGGTGACGACGAGTTCTTCGCCATTGTGAAATGGGTGACCTACGCTTTGATCGAAGCTGAAGAATATGGCATCACTCAAGCCAACATCGACCAACTCAAAGGCAGCAGCACTGACCCCGTCGTGCAACGCATCTTGGGCACTTCCGAAGACACCGGCAAGTTGTTGGGCTTGGACCGCGACTGGGCTTACCGTGCCATCAAAGCTGTGGGCAACTACGGCGAAATCTTCGAACGCAATGTGGGTCCCAAGTCCACCTTGAAACTGCCACGTGGTTTGAACAACCAGTGGAACAAAGGCGGCATCATGTATGCCCCTCCAGTTCGCTGATCAATCGCTTGATCTGATCTTTGTGTTCTCCTCCATGAGGAAAACTTTTTAAATCAAAGACTTCCGGCCCGCCTCGTGCGGGCCGGTCTATTCTCATGAGCACCCCTCCTCCTCCCAAACGTCAGTGGTCTTGGCGCAGCCAAGCCTTCCGCGGGCTGGTGTATCAAATCCTTGCGATCTTGGTACTTGTCTTGGCCGTAGGCTATTTGATGTCCAACACGTTCGCCAACATGCGCGCGCGGGGCATTCAAAGTGGTTTTGATTTCTTTCTCCAACCGGCTGGTTTCGGCATTGGCGAGAGCCTCATTGAATTCGATTCATCGCAAAGCTACCTCATGGCCTATGTCATTGGCCTGAGTAACACTTTGCGTGTGGCACTGGTGGGCTTGGTCATGGCCACCATTTTGGGCACCCTGATCGGCATTGGCCGCCTGACCAAAAACACCTTGGTCAAATCTCTGTGCACCAGTTACGTTGAAATCACTCGCAACATTCCTTTGCTGCTGCAACTCTTCATGTGGTACTTCGCCATGACCGAGTTGTTGCCGCCCATCGAAGCACCCTTGAAACCCTTGGCAGGTGTCTTCTTCAGCAAGAATGGTTTGCAATATCCTTTGCCAGTGTGGGAACCAGGCCATTGGGGCACCCTCATTGGCCTGTGTGTGGGCGTTGGTGCTTGGAAGTTCTGGGCACGTCACGTCAAGCAGCACTTTGAAGCCACCGGCCACACCAAGCCCTCGTTCTTGCCTGGCTTGGGTTTGATGCTCTTGTGTGGTGTGGTGGGCTGGCTCATTGGCGGCGCACCCAGTGAAATCGACATTCCTGAAGTGACCGAGATCAACGTGGTGGGCGGTGGCTCTGTCACCCCCGAGTACCTCACCTTGCTGATTGGCCTGACGGTATACACCTCTGGCTACATTGCCGAAGTGGTGCGCGCAGGCATTCAGTCTGTGTCGTTTGGTCAACATGAAGCCGCTGTGGCTTTGGGCCTGAAGCGCACCCAAGAGTTGCGCCTGATTCAATTGCCGCAAGCCATGCGCGTGATCATTCCGCCACTCACCAGTCAGTATCTGAACCTGATCAAAAACTCTTCTCTGGCTGTGGCCGTGGGCTACCCCGATTTGGTGTCCATCAGTTCTACCGCCCTGAACCAAACGGGTCGCGCCATTGAGTGCATTGCCTTGGTCATGCTCATTTATTTGAGCCTGAGCTTGCTCACTTCGGCTGCCATGAACATTTACAACCGCCGTGTGCGAATCAAGGACCGATGATGCAAAACACCGGTTATCAACAACATTTCGAAACCATCGAAGCGCGCCGCCCACCCGTCAGTGAGTCTGGCGCTTGGGCCTGGATTCAGCGTGGCTTCTTTGATGGCCCCGTTAACAGCCTGCTCACCCTTGTCTTTTTAGGCATCTTGGTGTGGGCCATTCCGCCCATCTTCAACTGGACCATTTGGTATGCCATTCCCAATGCCGACAACGCGGCCTGCCGTGCGGCACATGGGGTGGGTGCGTGCTGGGGTGTGGTGGCCGAAAAAGGCCGACTCATCTTGTTTGGTCGCTACCCGTTTGAAGAGCAATGGCGACCCTTGGTGGCCAGTGCCGTCTTGGTGGTATTGCTGGTGGTGTCTTGCTTGCGCGCTTTCTGGCGTCCTGCATTGGCTGTGGCATGGGTGGTGGTTTACGCCTTCTTCTTTGCCCTGATGTACGGCGGCTTTGCCGGCCTGTCCACCATTGAAACAGCGCGTTGGGGTGGCTTGCCCCTCACCTTGCTGTTGGCCAGCGTCAGCTTGGTCGTCGCGTTTCCTTTGGCCATTTTGTTGGCCCTGGGACGTCAATCTGACTTACCCGCCATTCGCACTTTGTGCGTGGTGTTTGTCGAGTTTGTGCGCGGCGTGCCCCTCATTTCTGTGCTGTTCATGGCCTCGTTCATCTTGCCTTTGTTCATGCCGCAAGGCGCCAAGATCGATGTGCTGGTGCGGGTGCTCATTGGCATGACACTGTTCACGGCGGCTTACCTGGCCGAAGTGATTCGCGGTGGCTTGCAGGCTTTGCCCAAAGGTCAAGTTGAAGCGGCGCATTCCCTGGGCATGAGTTACTGGCAAATCCAACGCATGATTGTGCTGCCCCAAGCCTTGCGTTTGGTGGTGCCCGCCATTGTGAACACCTTCATCGGTGCCTTCAAAGACACGTCCTTGGTCACCATTGTGAGTTTGTACGACCTGACAGGCGCGGTGCAATTGGCGCTGGGCGATGCCGACTGGCGCAAGTTTTTCATTGAAGGCCAATTGTTTGTGGCCGCCATTTACTTCATCGCATGCTTTGCGATGTCACGCTACAGCCAATGGCTGGAATCCCATCTGAATACTGGAACACGGAGACAGTGAAGTGAGTACCTCAAGTCCCATCATCGAATTTTCTAAAGTCAACAAGTGGTACGGCGAGTTCCACGTGTTGCGCGACATTGACTTGTCGGTGGCCAAAGGCGAACGCATCGTGGTGTGCGGTCCTTCTGGCTCTGGCAAAAGTACCTTGATCCGCTGCATCAACCGTTTGGAAGTGCACCAAGCAGGCACCCTGACCGTAGACGGCACTGAACTGACTGACGATGTCAAGTCCATTGAAGCGGTGCGCCGCCAAGTGGGCATGGTGTTCCAGCAGTTCAATTTATTCCCTCACCTCACCGTGCTGGAAAACCTGACACTGGCCCCCATGTGGGTGGGCAATGTGCCCAAGGCCGAAGCTGAAGAGCGCGCCATGCAACAACTCAAGCGCGTGCGCATTGCCGAACAAGCCAACAAATACCCCTTGCAGTTGTCGGGCGGTCAGCAGCAGCGCGTGGCCATTGCACGTTCTTTGTGCCTCACACCCAAAATCATGTTGTTTGATGAGCCCACTTCGGCGCTCGACCCCGAGATGATCAACGAAGTGCTGGACGTGATGGTGGAGTTGGCCAACCAAGGCATCACCATGATCTGCGTCACGCACGAGATGGGCTTTGCCCGCTCGGTGGCCGATCGAGTGATCTTCATGGACCAAGGTCAAATCGTGGAGCAAAACACCGCCACCGAGTTCTTTGCCAATCCGAAGAACGAACGCACCCAAGACTTCTTGTCCAAAATTCTGGCGCACTGATGTCTGCAAGCTCAAAGCCCGTCGGCCCTGCCGGCGGGCTTTCTTTTTTAGACCCGCGCGGCGATGCCCTGCCCCGCCCTCACGGCAATACCTATTGGCTGTGGGCTGGGCATGTGTTGGCGGGCGAACACCCGGGCAAAGAGGGTGAAGCCTTGCTGCCCGAGCGCTTGCAGTTGTTGGCGCAAATGGGCATCACCCACTTCATTGACCTCACAGCACCCACAGACCCTTTAAAGCCTTACCAGCCCTTGGGCGGTGCGGTGCGCATCAACCATCCCATCACTGATTTCGGCGTGCCCAGTGCCGCGCAGATGCAGGGCATTTTGCACAGCATGGACGAGGCTTTGCAGCACGGTGGCAAGGTCTATGTGCATTGCCGTGCAGGCATTGGCAGAACGGGCACGGTAGCGGCCACATGGCTTGTGAACCAAGGCATGGACGGACAGGCAGCGCTAGCCTTGCTGCTGCAAAAGTGGCAAGCCGTGGACAAGCATTTGGAAGAGCCGCACACCCCAGAGACCGAGGCGCAGCGGCAGTTTGTGTTGGCTTGGCAGCAGCCCCGGGCGAACTAAGCGTTTCGCCCTTGCATGCTGCTTCGTTCTATCGTGTTCGCTACTTAGCTGAACACACCCCCATAGGTTTTGCGCAGGTCACCCTTTTGAACCTTACCTGTGCCGCCCACGGGCAATGACTCCAAGAAGATCACGTCGTCGGGCACCCACCACTTGGCCACTTTGGTTTCCAAGAAAGCCAAGATCTCTTCCTTCTCGACTGTCTGCCCAGGCTTGCGCACCACAAACATCAAAGGACGCTCGTCCCACTTGGGATGCTTCACCCCAATGACGGCGGCCATGGCCACGGCAGGGTGTGCAATGGCCGCGTTTTCTAGATCAATGGAGCTGATCCATTCACCGCCGGTTTTGATCACGTCTTTGGTGCGATCCCGAATTTGCATCACGCCTTGTGCATCGATGGTGGCAATGTCACCTGTGGGGAACCAGCCGTCCACCAAAGGCGAACCTTCGCCTTTGTGATAACCCGAAATAATCCACTGACCACGCACCATCAATTCGCCTTGCGAGCTGCCATCGCGTGGCAAGGTGTGACCGTCTTCGTCCACGACCTTGATGTCAACACCAAACACCGAGCGGCCTTGCTTGCCGACCAAGGCATGGCGATCGGCTGCGGGCATGGCCTTTTGTTCTGGCGTCATGCTGCTCATGGTGGCCACGGCGGTGGTCTCGGTCATGCCCCAGCCATGGCGCACTTCCACGCCGTAGTCGTCATTGAATTTGGCAATGAGGGCAATGGGCATGGCAGAGCCGCCCACCGCAGTGCGCTTCATGGTGCTGAAGCGCAATTTGTTTTGTTCAACGTGCTGAATGAGCGCCATCCAAATGGTGGGCACGCCCGCACTGATGGTGACTTTTTCTGATTCCATCAGCTCGTACAAACTGGCACCGTCCAGCTTGGGGCCAGGCAAGACCAGCTTGGCGCCAGCAATGGGCGCTGCATACGGAATGCACCATGCATTGATGTGGAACATGGGCACGACGGGCAAAATGGCTTCGTCGGTCGACAAGTTCAGCACGCCCGGCAAGCAGCCCGACAGCGCATTGATCACAATGGCGCGGTGCGAGTACAACGCGCCCTTGGGATTGCCCGTGGTGCCAGAGGTGTAGCAAATGGCAGCGCCAGAGCGTTCGTCAAACTCGGGCCACGCAAACTCATCGCTGGCCGGTGCAATGAGTTCGTCGTAGCACAGCACATTGGCCACGCCTTCAATTTCGGGCATGTGCGCACGCTCTGTGAGGCACACCCATGCGCGCACCTTGGGGCAATGCGCCGCAATGCCTTTGATGAGCGGTGCAAACGTGATGTCAAACAACACCACTTCGTCTTCCGCGTGGTTGATGATGTAAATGAGTTGCTGGGGGTGCAGGCGTGGATTGCAGGTGTGCATCACCATGCCACTGCCCGAGACGGCGTAATACGCTTCAAGGTGGCGGTGGTTGTTCCAGGCAATCGAGCCCACCACACTGCCCTCTTTCAAATTCAAGCCCTTGAGGGCATTGGCCAGTTTGCGTGCACGCTTGGCACAGTCGGCGTAGGTGTAACGAAACAAGGGGCCATGCGTTTCACGCGAGACCACTTCTTGGCCACCAAACTGCGCTGCAGCGTGCTCCAGAATGCCAGACAAGAGCAGGGGGCGGTCCATGATGAGGCCGGGTTTGAGCATGAAAATCTCCGAAGGAATTAGATTCGGAGATCATAGACAAAAAGCCTATCTTGTCTCTCGGGATTGACCCGTAAAAGGTGCTTGGTACAGCCACACAGGCCGGCCAGGACTGGCCTCGGTTTTGGCCGTGGGCTTGAGATCGGCCGCTTCAAACTCCAAGCTGACCAACCACGCGCCAGGCTTCATTTCTGCCTTGGCTTTTTCAACCGCGCGGGGCATGGTCTCGGGGCGTTGAAACAAGTACACCATGTCGTAAGCGCCCCAATGGTCTTGCCAAATGTCGCCACAACGCACCTCGGCCCAAGGACATCTGAACTTGGCCACCCAACTTAAAGGTCGGCTGAATTCAATGCCAATCCACTGCGCGTTCACATAGGCCAAACGCAAGGCTTTCAGGCCATCGCCGGCACCACAGCCAGCGTCCAAAATTTTGGCCTGCGCAGGCAAGATGGCATAACGCGGCACATCGCGCAGTGCATTCAAGGGCGTTGGAAACACAGGCGCATCGCGCCATGCACGCATGGGATAAATCCAAACAATCATCACCAAGGGCAGCAACCAAACCCAGGCCGGAATGCTGGCGGTTCCCAACAACCAAAACGACACCGGAAAACCCATGGCCAGCGCCGCAGAGCGTGCTTGCGACATGCCTTTGTGCCAGCCCACGGCTGCCGCCGACACGCCAATCAAGGTGGCAAACAACATGGCCACCGACGCATGCATGCCTTGCTCCACCAATAAGATGAACACATACCAAGCAGCCCCCCACACGCTCAGGGCAGTCATAGGCCATCGGATCAAAGTTGACAATTGATGCTTCTTTCAGATAATTTGGCACGGATCAAGCCGACAATGGCCAGCTTGTCAGACGCATCTTAATGGTTACCCACATGATTTTTTCAAACTTCCGCATTGCACGCACCACTGGCTGGTTGACGCTGTGGCTCAGCCTGATGGTTTGCCCTGCCGCCTGGGCCTACAAAGTCGAAAAGATTTGCGAAGACATTCCCGCCACCTCCAGCTCGCCAGCGCAAAAGAAATGCAAAGTGGTTCGAGTGGTGGAAGGTGGCAGCGCCAAGGCAGGGGCTGACGGCAAAGGCGATGGCAAAGCAGAAGGTCATGGGGACGCCAAAAAAGACGCCAAACCCGCGGGCGGCCACTGATCCGAACCCCAGACATGCCTCTAGAATGAACCCCATTCAACCGGGGTTCACAGGAGCATTCATGTCAGCGTCCATCCAAACTGAGGCTTTCAGCCTTCACACCGCACCAAACGCCGTGCCCTTGGTGATGGACTCACCACATTCCAGCCCCACCTTCCCCAGCGACTTCAATGCCTGCCTGCCGCTAGACGATTTGCGCGATGGCGAAGACGTGTTCATTGACGCACTGTGGTCGCATGCCCCGCAGCATGGCGCGCATTTGTTGCTGGCCGAATTTGCCCGCACCTACATTGACCCCAACCGCCACGTTGGCGATGTTGATCTGTCCATGATCGATGGCGAGTGGCCTCACACGTACGTACCCAGCGGCAAAGCGCACATTGGCAAGTCACTTATCTGGCGCACTTTGGACGATGGCCGCCCCATCTACAACCGCAAGCTGAGCATCGACGAAGTGCAGCAACGGATTCAGCGCTACGCCCTGCCCTACCAAGCGCAATTGCAAAAGCTGATTGACGACCATCACCAAAACTTCGGCGTCTGTTATCACATCAACTGCCACTCCATGAATGCCGTCAGCGGCAAAATGGGCGAAGGCGGTGCAGGCATTGCCCGCGCCGACGTGGTGCTGGGCGACCGCGACGGCACCACCTGCGATGCCGAGTTCACGCACTTGGTGAAAGACTTCATGCAAGGCTGCGGCTACGAGGTCAAGATCAACGACCCTTTCAAAGGTGTAGAGCTGGTGCGCGCGTTTTCCAATCCTGCACAAGGCAAACACAGCCTGCAAGTGGAACTGAACAAGCGCTTGTACACCGATGCCACGGGCCGCGGCAAAGGCGCCAGCTACGACAAGCTCGCGCAAGACCTGCAACAACTGACCGCTGTGTTGGCGCAGTTCGCCAAGTCCAAAGCTGCAAAGTGATTGCCCCATGACCACCACGCCACCTGCTCTCAAAGTCGAACTCAGCGCACCCGACATCAGCGCCTACCGCCACAGCAATGTGGGCATTGATTACGTGACTCGCCTTGACTCTGGCAAGCCGGGTCCGCATGTGATTGTGCAGGCCCTCACGCATGGCAACGAGTTAAGTGGCGCCATCACTCTGGACTATTTGTTCAAGCAAAAATTCCAGCCCACCCGTGGCGTGGTGTCTTTCATCTTTGCCAACGTAGCGGCCTATGCCATGTGGGATCCGCAAAACCCGGATGGCAACCGTTACGTTGAAGAAGATTTCAACCGCGTGTGGTCTGACGATGTGCTCAACGGCCCCCGAGACAGCGTGGAGCTGCGCCGCGCGCGCGAGCTGGTGGCCTACATTGACACCGCCGACTACCTGCTTGACTTGCACTCCATGAGCGCACCCAGCGCCCCCCTGATGGTGTGTGGTGTGCGCCCCCAAGGCGGGCAAAAATCGGTCAACCTCTCTACCAAAATTGGTTTGCCCGAATGGCTGATGATGGACACCGGCCATGCCAATGGCCTGCGCATGATTGAGCGCGCCGCCTTTGGCGACCCCCACAAACACAACACCGCCATCTTGCTAGAAGCTGGCCAGCATTGGGAAAAAGCCTGCGAACAAATTGCCCGCGAAACCACGCTGAAGTTTTTGAAAGTAACGGGCGTTGCAGATGCGCAATGGGTTGATGCACGTTGCAGTTTGCCCCCCGTTGAACAAAAAGTGGTGCAAGTGACTGAGGGCTATGCTGCCAAGTCCCTCGACTTTGAATGGCTGGACGTTTACAACGGCTTGGAAGTGATTGAACAAGCTGGCAAAGCCTTGGCCGAAGACGCCGGCAACACCCTGCGCACACCTTATGACAATGCCGTGTTGGTCATGCCCACCCGAAGCAAGCGTTTTGCAGTGGGCAACACCATGGTGCGCTTTGGACGCATTGAAAGCCTCACCTGATGCGCGTCTTCTTCCGAAAAATCAATGTGGTGGGCGCCTTGGTGTCGGCCATCAAATTCTTTGTTCGCAAAAACAAAGATCGTACTTTTCGGCAAAAGGTTTACGCGCTGCTCCATGCCACGCCTTACTCTGGGCCTCTGCGACGCTACATCGACCAACTGATCATTTGGGCCGTTTTGATCTCAGTGGTCTGCATCGTTTTGGAAACAGTGCCGGCAATTCACAACGTTTTCAAATACGAATTTGAAGTGTTGGAAATTGCCACCTTCTCTTTGTTTGTGCTTGAGTACATTGCCCGGGCCTATTCAAGCTGTGAGTCGCCACATTACAGCGACCCGGTGAAGGGCAGACTCAAATACCTGATGAGCATTCCCGCGTTGATTGACCTGGTGTCCATCCTGCCCTACTTCTTAGGCCTCTTGCTCAACCAGTTCATGGACACTCGCTTCTTGCGAATTTTCAGGTTAACGCGCTTGCTCAAAGTCACGCGCTACACCGGCACCTTGAACACCTTGCTCAAAGCCATTCAGCGCGAGAAACGCGTGCTGTTTGCTTCTGCGTTCATGATGCTGCTGCTGGTGGTACTCACAGCCAGCTTGGGCTATGAGTTGGAACACGATGCGCAGCCCGACAAATTCAACACCATTCCCGATGCCATGTACTGGGCCGTGATCACCCTGGCCAGTGTGGGCTACGGCGACATCTCGCCCATCACGCCGCTGGGGCGCGCCATGACGGTGGTCATCAGCCTGATTGGCATTGGTATCTTTGCCATCCCCGCTGGCTTGATGGCCTCAGCCTTCACCGACCAATTGCGGATTGACCGTGAAACTTTTGAAAACGAGTTTCGCGACGTCCTGGCCCGAGGCCAAATCTCCCACACCGATCGCAATGCCCTCAACGCCGAAGCAGAACGCTTGCACCTGACTGAACAAGATGTGAACCGAATCATGGAGCGCGTTAAACATGAAATGACCGTCAAAGGTCATTTGGGCTTGAGTCATCTGAATGCGCAGCAAATCTTAGAGAAATACCGCCAAGAGGTCAGCGCCCTGCGCAGCCTGGTGCAAAGTGACGACTTTGAAGAAGCAAAGGCTTTGATCATGGAATTGGGCCGCACCACCCCCTCAGAACGCGCAGTTTTAGAGGCTTTGCGCAAATAACAGCACGTGGCTGGCAATTAGCCCCTTGCAATTTACAGAACCGGCCTAAAATACGAGGCTTGGGGCTGCACTGGTTTCGACATGGGTTCGGACGCGTGGCAGGGCATGTCGAGGTTCTGATCCTCGTAAAACAGCAGAAAAAAAACTAACTGCAAACGACGAACGTTTCGCACTCGCCGCTTAATCCG
>CALEYZ010000056.1 GCA_937928195.1 uncultured Limnohabitans sp. | reverse complement strand
AATGCGCCTTCCAACGACCCGGTACTGGATTTGTCTATCGAACCCGGAACTTCGCCCAAAGCTGTGGCCCAAGCCATTGCCGATGCAGGTGCCGATGTGTCGCCCCAATTGCTGTGGCTCTGGTTCAGGGTGTCAGGCCAAGACCGCGCAATCAAGGCTGGCAGTTATGAAATCAGCCCTGACATGTCGCCTCGCAGGGTACTGAACATGCTGGCACGTGGTGAAGAAAGTTTAAAAACGGTCGTGTTGGTCGAGGGCTGGACCTTCAAACAATTCAAGCAAGCGCTGGCCAAATCGGAGGCCTTGAAGAATACTGCGCAAGCCCTGTCTGACGCGGAAATCATGGCGCAGTTGGGCCGTCCTGGTACTCATCCAGAAGGGCGCTTCTACCCAGACACTTACACCTATGCCAAAGGTTCGACGGATATGGCTGTGATGCAACGTGCACTGAAAGCCATGGACCGTCAACTGGCCAAAGTTTGGACGCAAAAGCCCGCCCATTTACCGATCTCGAACTCCGACGAATTGCTCACACTGGCGAGCATTGTTGAAAAGGAAACAGGCCGAGCCAGCGACCGTCCCTTGATTGCCGCTGTCTTTCACAACCGTCTCAAAATAGGCATGCGTTTGCAAACAGATCCCACTGTCATTTACGGCTTGGGCGATACATTTGATGGCAATCTCCGACGGATTGATTTGCGCACGGATACGCCTTACAACACGTACACGCGTGCAGGTTTGCCCCCAACGCCCATTGCCATGCCTGGCAAAGCGGCACTCTTGGCGGCGATCCATCCTGCACCCTCCAATGCCCTTTATTTCGTCGCCAAAGGCGATGGCACCAGTCATTTCAGCCAGTCGCTGAACGAACACAATAACGCGGTGAACAAATACCAACGCGGCATTTCCAAACAAGGTCAATGAGTCATGCGCCCATCCTGGTTTATCAGTTTTGAAGGCATTGATGGTGCCGGTAAGTCAACCCACATTGAGGGCTTGGCCCAGTGGTTCAAAAGTCGCGGTCATGAGGTGACGCTCACGCGTGAACCTGGCGGTACGCCTTTGGCTGAGAAGTTTCGTGAATTGGCACTGCATGAAACCATGGACCCCTTAACAGAAGCCTTGGTGATGTTTGCGGCCAGACGCGAGCACTTGATTCACGTGATCGAGCCCGCGCTGGCTCGGGGTGAGGTGGTGCTTTGTGATCGCTTTACCGATGCCACGTTTGCATACCAAGGTGGTGGTCGCGGTTTTGACTGGCAAGTTCTGAAAACGCTCGAGCAGATGGTGCAAAACGTACCTGCCACCGCATTGCGCCAACCCGATCTCACCATTTGGTTTGACCTGCCGCCAGCAGTTGCAGCCGAACGTTTGAGCACAGCACGGGTGCCCGACAAATTTGAATCACAGCCTCAATCATTTTTCCAAGCGGTGCGTGATGGCTATGCCAAACGCATGCAAGAAGCACCAGCGCGTTTTGCGCAAATTGCCGCAGACCAATCACGTGAAGCGGTGTGGGCGGATGTCTTGCACGCCATCGAACAGGCCTATTCCAAATGAACGACACAGCGCCCTGGCTCCAAAAGCAAACGCTTGCCTTGTTGTCGCAGCAAGGCCATGCGTGGTTGCTGCAAGGCCCTTCTGGCTTAGGCCAATACGAATTAGCGACTGCCATGGTCAGCGCTTGGTTGTGCGAATCGGAAACAGCCTTGTCCAAGGGGGCTTGCGGCCAGTGCGGCAGCTGTCATGCACTGAGCGTGCACACGCACGCTGACTTGTTTGTGCTGATGCCTGAAACCATTTTGCTTGAGCTCGGTTGGCCACTCAGCGAGAAGGCGCAATCTGAAATTGACAACAAATCACGCAAGCCCAGCAAAGAAATCCGCATTGAAGCCATGCGCGATGCGATCGAGTTTTCGCAGCGCACCAACGCCCGTGGAAAAGGCAAAGCGGTGTTGGTGTTTCCAGCTGAGCGCATGAATCACGTCACGGCCAATGCGCTGCTGAAAACTTTAGAGGAACCACCCGGTGATGTGAAGTTTGTTTTGGCCACCGAAGCTGCACACCAGTTGCTGCCCACCATTCGAAGCCGCTGTCTGACGCACACCATGGTGTGGCCGCTAGAAGCAGAGGCTGTCACATGGTTGCAATCACAAGGTCTATCGTCTGAGGATTCACTGTCATTGCTGAAGGCTGCCGGCGGCCGTCCTGATGAAGTGCTGAAGCAACGTCAGCTGGGGCAATCGATGCAGTGGTGGGCCAAGTTTCCCAAGGCCATGCTGGCTGGTGATGCCAGTTACTGTTCTGATTTGCCCCCCAGTGAAGTGATCGATGCGTTGCAGAAGTTGTGTCACGATTTGCTGATGATGCAAACGCCTGCTGCATTGCGTTATTTCAATGCACAAGACCTGCCGACCCTTCAAGTTTCATCGGCTCAACTCACCGCATGGTTTAAGCGCCTGTCGCAAGCTGCTAAAACTGCAGAGCACCCCTTCAATGCAGGCTTGATGCTGGAGGCGCTGTGTACCGAAGCGCGTGAAGTGATGAACAGCCCTGCCTAAATTATGTACACCGATTCCCATTGCCATCTCGCTTTTCCTGAACTGTTGACGCAGTTGCCAGACATCCGTCAAAAAATGAACGAGGCCCAAGTGACACGGGCTTTGTGCATTTGCACCACCATGGAAGAGTTTGAGGGTGTGCATGCCTTGGCCAAGTCTTATGACAACTTCTGGAGCACAGTCGGCGTTCATCCAGACAACGAGGACATCTACGAGCCTACCGTGGCTGATTTGGTTCAAAAAGCCTGTTTGCCCCGTGTTGTTGCGGTGGGTGAAACAGGCTTGGACTATTACCAAATGGATGAGCGAAAAGGCGGCCGCACCGTTGCCGACATGGAATGGCAGCGCGAGCGGTTCAGAACGCACATTCGTGCAGCCCGTGAAGTGAAGTTGCCCATGGTGATCCATACCCGCGCATCGTCAGACGATACCCTGCGCATCTTGAGAGAAGAGGGCGAAGTAGGGGATTCAAGCAGCGTTGGCGGTGTCTTCCACTGTTTTACCGAAACCCAAGTTGTGTCCAAAGCCGCTTTGGATTTGGGGTTTTACATCTCCTTTTCGGGCATTTTGACCTTTAAAACTGCCCAAGAATTGCGAGATGTCGCCGCCTGGATGCCACTGGACCGCATGCTGATCGAAACTGACAGCCCTTATTTGGCACCGGTGCCTTACCGAGGCAAGACCAACAATCCTTCTTACGTGCCTTATGTGGCCAAACTGTTGGCCGAACTGCGCGGCATGACACCTGAAGCCATGGGCGAATTGACCAGCACGAACTTTGACCGGCTTTTCACGAAGATAAAAGCCTAATTTGGGCAACGCCATATCTTCATAATTTACTTCAATTAAATGAAAAAGTATATTGTTTTCATTGGATTTTATTTGTTTTCACTTGTGAGTTGGGCTGGCTCATACGAGGATTTTTTCAAGGCTGTCCACAACGACGATGTTCGAATTGTTTCGAGCTTGCTAGGTCGTGGGTTTGACCCCAATACGGTCAATTTGAGTTCAGAGCCTGCCTTGTTTTTTGCGTTGAAGTCTGACGCGTTAAAGACATTCGAGTTGCTGGTGAAACACCCTAAAACGAACCTCAATGTGCGCAATGCCCATGGTGAGACTGCTTTGATGCTGGTTTGCTTGAAGGGAAACTTACAGCTTGCCAAGCTGCTGATCGGACGCCAAGCTGATATCAATCATCCGGGTTGGACGCCTTTGCATTACGCTGCAACAGGCGGTCATATCAACTTGATTCAAGTGCTGCTGGATGAAAGCGCCTACATTGATGCTGAATCGCCGAATGGTACGACGCCCTTGATGATGGCGGCGCGTTACGGCAGTTTAAAAGCTGTTCAATTGCTGTTGGACGAAGGTGCCGATGTTCAATTGAAGAACCAATTGGGTTTGAGTGCGCTTGATTTCGCTAAGCAAGCCAACCGCATGGATGTTTACAACGAGCTGATGGATGCGCAGGCTAAAGCCAATGAGCAAAAGCCTGCACCTAAAGCACCTAAAACCTAAGAGCCTGCATAAGACATCGGTGGTACTCGGGAACCTCAATCATCTTATTAACTTCATACGATGTATATTATGTTAAGTAATGCATTGAAGTAAAGATGAAAAAACATGACATGTTGCACAGATGCACTCACCCAAATCAAAAATGGCCCTTTTCAGGGCCATCTTTGCATCAAGGTGTGAGCTGCAGTATTTGTGTTGCCCCTGAAGTGGACATTCTCAAAGGTCGGTATTTCACTTGACCCCATTCATCCTTCATGTCTTGGTAACGTGGAGAAAACGGATGGCCGCTCTGTCCAGTTTGATAAATGAACCCAGAAGCTTCCAAATTGGACAAGTCATACACAGCGCGCATCGATGCAGCGTGCCGTGTGGCAAAAGGCACTGTTGCGCTGCTGGTCCAATACTGGCCCACGTTGACGGTAAAGCCATCGCCGCCACTGGGGCCTGAAACATCAAAGAATGCGGCCAAGGGTTTGACATTGCCAAATGGCTTGTGCGCACTCAGCGCTGGATGTGCACGACCCCAGTTCCAAGCAGAGACTTTGTCACCCTGCATCAGTACAATTTTGTCCAGCGCCGTGTCCAAGGCTTTGTTCATCAAAGTCTGGCAGCCTGATTCGCCACACCAGGATTTGTCTTGCGTGGCCAAAACACCTTCAATGGCCGGTCTAAAGGCGCGCTTGCCAAACAATGCTTTGAAGCGTGTTTCACCCAGTTTCGGAACGAGAACGGCGCGCGTGACCTCATCGATCCAAACGGCATAGATCAAAGCGCCGGAAGAATCACGGGCCATGTCACCTTTGAACGATTTCAACAAAGGCAAGGCTTCAGCAGCCTTGGCGTGTTGAGACGTCAAACTTTGCAAGTAAGGCAACAAACGGTCGGCCGCCAAAGAATGCACATCGGCTTGAATCGTTTTCATGTCGCTTGTATCCATCTTGGCGCCTGAAGACAAAAGTTGCGCAATGCGATCAAAACGCTCGGGCCCAGTCCAATCGTTGGTTAAAAATTGGGCATAACCCGGTGGCAATATTTTCTGATTGGCAGTCGCGTGCCAACCGCGCTTTTCAATATCGGCTTGAGACACCTCTGGTGTTTGCTCATAAGGAATCCATGACTGCCAATCGTATTGTGCAAGCCAACCTGGTGCGGGCACCATGCCATTCAAGTCGTTGGCCGCAGATCGCACAGGCACTTTGCCTGCTGCTTTGAACAACACGTGCCCTGCTGTATCGGCCATCACCACGCTTTGCATTGGGGAATGGTTCTTTGAGAACGCTTTGCGTAAATCGGCCACGGATGTGGCGAAGTTGGCTTCCATGCCGGCCACAATGGTTTGGTTGTCCGCATCCAACGCTGTCCAACGCAGTGCAATGGCGTATTTGTCAGTGTTCAAAAACTGTGCATAGGCGGGTTGAACATCAGAGATCACAGGGCCATGGCGCGTGCTGCGAACCTTGATGCTGACATCGCCCTTCCCTTTAACCTTGATGACCTCTTCGCGAATTGCGAAAGCCTCTTGGCCTGCAGGCGTGCGATAGTTGTCCTTGCCTTCAAGGGCTTCCAAGTACAAATCTTGCACGTCGGGGCCGGTATTGGTAAAACCCCACGCAGCCTTTTGGGTGCGACCCAACACCACAAACGGCAAGCCTGGCAAAGTGGCACCCACCACGTTCAGCGCGTCATGCGCTTGGCCATCTGCAAACTGACCTGCGGGCGCATGCAATCCAGCAAAGTACCAAACAGCAGGTGCACTCAAGCCAAGGTGAGGGTCATTGGCCAGCAATGGCAAACCAGACTTTGTGTTGTTGCCAGGCAGAACCCAGTTGTTACTGCCCTTGCCTTCCAGTACGCCAATGTCCAGCGTCGTGGAAGCCAGCAACTTGTGCTGGGCCAATGCACTGGCCTGAGGCGAAGCTTCTTTGGCATAGACACCCCACTGTTTGTAAAGCGCCGCAATGTCAACCTTGGTGCCACGCGCTTCACCTGGATAGGGTGGCAGCAACTTCCAAAGATCGTCGGTGCTGAGGGTTTGTGCCGCCATCAAACGTGCGAATTCATTGCCCCAGTTGCCGCCCAAATCCAAGGCCATCATGAGCGCCCAACCAACGCTGTCAACGGCCGTCCATGGTTTTATTTTTGTGGGGTGGATGCCCAAAATAACAAACTCGGGCGCGCGCCATTGTGCGCTGGCAAACCCTGCCTGCACGCCTTCGGCATAGGCTTCAAGCGCCTTTTGCGTATTGGGTGGCAGCTTGTCAAATTGTGCTTGAGCGGCTTGCATGATGCCCAAGGTGCGCATCAGTTTGTCGGTTTCCAATGTGGGCTCACCCAACCATTCAGACAATTCACCGTGCATCACTTGGCGATTGAAAGCCAGTTGCCAGCCACGTTCTTGTGCATGAACAAAACCCAGAGATCGCCATGCGTCCATCGGTGTGTTGGCGTGAATGTGCGTGACGTCGGAGGCATCGCGTTTGACCTCGACGCCAGCTGACAAGCCTTTTAAAGGAGCCACGCCATGCAAAGGCGCCATGGATTTCAGCAAATAAATCTGGAAAAAACCAAAGGCAGTGAGGCCCAACAAGACCAAGGCCAAAAGCGTGCGCAGGAGCCAACGGCGCCATCGATGTTGTTGTTGCATTAGATGTGTCCCCAAACTAAGAAGGCGTCTCGTCCTTCAGTGGCTAAATCAACTTTGGCCCCAATGGGCAAAAGAACTTTGGTTGGCACGTGGCCAAAGGGTAGACCCGTGAGCACGGGAATTTTGAGTTGTGCTCGCAAGCGATCGATCACTGTTTTTAATTTGAAGCCTTTGTCGTGAGGCACCAATTTGTAAGCGGTGAACTGACCAAACACGATGGCTTTTTGCTGTTGCAACACGCCTGCATTGAGCAACTGTGTCAACATGCGCTCGACTTTGTAAGGGTGCTCACCCACATCTTCCAAAAACAAGACGCCGCCTTTGACGTTTGGAAAATAGGGTGTGCCCAACAAGGAGGTGAGCACCGCTAAATTGCCACCCCAGAGCACCGCATTGTTGACTTTGACTGGTTTTGCATCGGCCCGCGGATGAGCGTCAACGGGCATTCGCCAACCAGTGCCCTCACCTTGTTCCAAGCACAAATCGTCGAAACAAGCTTGCATGATGTCATCGGGTTCGTGTTCAGGGCCGAAGTCTTCGCCGAGCGCGGGACCTTGCCAAGTGATGCGCTGCGTCTTTGCGTAAACCGCCAACTGAAATGCCGTGAAATCACTCAAGCCCACAAATTGAGTGCCCTTGTCGATCGCTTTGGCGATGGCTTTGTAGGGCAGCTGTGTCAGCAAACGCGTCAGCCCATAACCACCTCGAGAAATCAGCGCAATGTCCGCACCACTGGCGGCAGCCCGTGTGATGGCGTTCAAGCGTGTGTCATCGTCGCCCGCAAAACGCATGCTGCTGCTTAAAGCAGCCTCATCAATCTCAACTTGATGGCCTTGCGCTTGCAGCCTTTTAACGCCGCGCTTGAAAGCGGCCTTGTCTCGAACCGCACTGGACGGTGAAAAAATATAAATGTGGCTCATGTTCTAGGTATTTTGAAAAGCTGAACTGCAGCTTCAGCAATAGATTGTCCATGTTCTTGAACGAAATGCCCAGCCTCGGGCAGCAGCAGAGGGTCTGGACAATGTCTGATATTTTTTTGCAAAGCACGCATCACCGGCTCACCCAATACAGGGTCTTGCACACCGATGGCCATGAGCGATTGTCCTTGCCAATGGTCTCGCCAAAATTCAGCAGCTTGGCGTGAAATTGCAGCCCCCGGGCTGTCGGCGTGTTCTGGCACCATGGGTGGAAACGCATGAAGCGCAGCACGATGACCTTTGTCGGTAAAAGGCCGGTTGTAGGCGGCGATTTCTTCAAGCGACAGATGCTTGTTGCCGCGCGCAAAAAGCTTGCCCACATCAAAATCGGGGTTGGTTTTGCACCATGCACGCCAACTTAAGAAACCCTTCGACAAAGCAGACTCTCCTATGGCCAAGGTGGTGTTCATGACAAGCAAACCCACAAAGCGTTCGGGCATGGCCATCGGCAATGTCAGCCCCAAAATGCCACCCCAGTCTTGCACCACCAACACGATTTTGCGCAGGTCCAACCGTTCAATAAACTCGCACAAGACTTGCCTGTGAAATTCAAACGAATGCGAGGACGCTTTTTTGAGCTTGTCACTTTTGCCAAAACCAATCAAATCAGGCGCGACAACGCGGTGCCCATGTGCCGTGAACACAGGCAGCATCTTGCGATACAAGTAGCTCCACGCCGGGTTGCCATGCAGACACAAGTAGGTCAACTGCGGTGCGTTTGTGTCAGAAGGGTTCTCATCCAGATAGTGCATTCGCAAGCCATTGAGCGCAGGCAAATCCGAAATGTAATGCGGTAGCCACGGGTAATTGGGCAAGTTATCGAACCATGCATCCAAAGGCCTCAGCGCGTCTTCTCTGAGGGGGTTTGCATTCTGACGTTTGGGCTTGAAAAATTGTTGCATCAGCATGCGACATTCATCTGCCAGTACACCGCCCGTGACTTGCGTGTGATGGTTGAGTGCGGGATTTGCAAAGACATCCAAGATGGAACCTGCAGCACCCGAGCGAGGCTCTGACGCACCATAGACCACCCGCGCAAGGCGCGCATTCACAATGGCACCAGAGCACATGGTACAAGGCTCCAGCGTGACATACAAAGTGCAATCTTCTAAACGGTAGTTGCCCAGTGTTTGAGCGGCATCGCGCAGCGCCATGACTTCAGCGTGTGCTGTGGGGTCATTTGACTTCACAGGGCCATTGCGGCCACGCCCCACTATGGCGCCCGCCTTCACCACCACCGCGCCAACAGGCACCTCCCCTGCTTCACCGGCTTGCTGCGCCAAATGGATGGCTTCTTGCATCCATTGATAATCCAAATTCATTGCACCATTCCAAGCCTGCGCATCCACATCGCCAAGGCTTTTTCAGAGGCATTGCCAGCCTCATATTTTGCAAACATCGCCGCATGAGATTCAGAACGGTGTTGGTTCAACTTCACTTTGGTTTGCATGTCGACAATCGACATTTCAAAAGCGACGATGGCGTTCAACATCGGCTGGGTAAAGGTCTCAGGCAGCGCGCGCCACTGGTCGGCATAGGAAGGTTCATGGTCCGCGATCAATTGCTTCAGCATGGCGTCTTTGGCGGCCTCTCCCTCGAGCAAATGCACCTTGGCTTTCACATGGACTGCCAAGTAACTCCAGGTGGGGACTTTGACCAAATCCGGGTAGACCGTTGGCGACATGTAGGCTTGCGGGCCCATGAAGGTGAGTAATACCTCAGGGCGTTTTCGCAAGAAATCTGCATGAGGATTGCTTTTGGCAACGTGCCCTAGAAACACATCCTGCCGAGAATCGTGTTCGTGCACCAGCAGTTTGATGGGCAAGTGTGTGACAAAAGGAAAACCATCGTCGTCGTTTGAAATCAAACTGGCAAACGGATTTTCCTGAATGATGGTTCGCGCATGCGCAGGATGATCGAATTGTTTTGGAAGGTACATGATCAAATGTAGGTGCCGGCCAAGGTGAGCACAGTGCCACCCGTGCTCATTTTGAAACGCGCAATGCCTGCGCTTCGAATGGTGTTAACGCCGCCTAAATCCAGCATTCGAACGCCGCGCTCTTTCAAGGCTTCAACGCCTTTCCACAAGATCAGGTTGTGCGCGTGCAAATCACGACCTTTGTCAGAGGTCCAACCGACCTGGTAAGTGGCGGCTTCGCCATGGATCAAAAACATCATGGCCGCCACCCTGTCGCGCCCGACGTCGGCTCGCAAGGTCAAAATGTTTTTGGCAGGTTGCTTGCGTGACTCCACATAATTGTCAAAAAACTGAACGGGTAAGCCATCCAAGTTTTTGTCGGTGCGCTGCTTCATTTCGGCGTCCAACAACCAACGGTATTGACCTGCATTGGTACCCACACGGTGCACCACCATGTCGCTGCCTTCACCACCGACCAAACGGTGACGCCAACGACGGTCCAACTGCGCCCTGAGTGCATCCAAAGAAGGTGATAGATCCCACATCACCGTGGACATGCCCGACATGATGCGGCGCATGGGACTCAAGCCATGGGGCATACCGGCGGCCACTTCGGGGGTGATGGCCATGAAGCGAATGCCAGTGAGCGGCAAGGATTTTTTCAAAGCAGCATAAGCCTCGGCTTCTTCTTTGGGTGAAAGCGCTTTGTGCCAGACGGGCCCGCGTGTGCAAAGCGCCATGGCGCCAAGGCTGCCCCATTTGCGCACAATGAACTGCGCTTGTGCAAGCTGTTCACCATCACGCATCACACGCGCACGCAAGACAGGCACACCCAGCATGGCAAGACTAGAACCGTAAGCCCAATCTTGCTGCAAGGCCGCAGCCGCAGCAGCGTGCGCGGCATCCCAAGCTTGAATGTCGTGACCCTCCCAATGAACTATCATTGGCAAACTCCTGCTTTGATGGCAAATACGGAATCAGTCATGTTGAAGAAATTCCTTGAAAATCGGCGCGCCCAAACAGTCATGGGCCACAAACTGAAAGAAGCTCGACCCACGTGGCTCGCAGGTTTCTGGGCCATGGTGTATTTTGGCTTGCCTTTTTTTCTGTTCACGGTATTGATCGATGTGGCGATTGAATGGTTTTCTGGCAAGTGCTATGGATTGTGGTGCTATTTTCAATGAAGTTTGCACCATTCAAGCCTTGAACACCCCATCCAAAGAAGAATCCCATCGATAACCCGGAAACACTTCCGCAATTTTCTCTTGCGGCACACCCAAACTGCGTGACAAAGCCTGGGCAAAAACACCTCGGAAATCATGGTGCACAGGCAGGTCTCGGCCTTCATTGAGCTTGTCGTGCGACAGCCCATCCCAGCGACCGTGCCATCGCCCACCTTGAACAGCATCGCCCATTAGCCACATCACGTTACCATGGCCATGGTCTGTACCTCGCGTGCCGTTTTCTGCACAAGTTCTGCCAAATTCACTGGCCACCAAGACTACGTCGTTAGGTTCATTGAACGCTGCTCTAAGTTGAACCAAGGTGTTTGACAAATTGGTCAGGTTGTTGGCCAGTAAGCCAGTTGCATTGCCTTGATTGATGTGGGTATCCCAACCACCCGAGGACAAAAATCCAAGCTGCAATTGCCTGTTCTGACGCATCAAGGTCCCCAGGTGTTTGGCATCCAAGGCCAAGCCTTGCGCTGACCCTGCGCCATTGTTGGCCGCTTGTTGCTCATTTGGCATGGTCGATGGCTTCAACATGGCGGCCGTTGACATTCTGCTGTTGGCACCTTCCACCATGGCTTTGCCCAAAGACGCGTCACCTGAATACAGTTGTTGCATCGCCTCTCGGGTTTTGGTCTCAGCCAAAGTGCCAGGCCGTGTGGCCAGCAAACCGTTGCCCACCAATTGAACAGGTTTGGGGCCCGACAAAATGCGAGGGCTGCTCTCCCCCACACCTATGGCGTGAACACCCGTTTCCAGCCCCAGCAAGCCTGACAAGACATTGAGCCAGCCTGCCGAGGGCGAGCTCGAACCAGGCTTGCCCGTTTCCCAATGGTATTGGGCATCAAAATGAGATCGGCTGCGGTCGGGGGACCCCGCACAAGGGATGGCTGCTAGAACGCCTTGTTGCCAAAGTGGAAGCAAGGCGGCACATGCTGGATGCAAGCCAAACACGTCATCCAAAGCCAATGCTGTTTTACCGCTGCCATCGGGCTTGCCGATCCCGATATTGGGCCTGATTTGAGCGTAGCGCGGATCACCATGCGGTACCAACATTGAAAGCCCATCATAGGCACCACGCAAAAAAACCAAAACCAATCGGCCCCTATTTGGAGCGGTCTGCGCCTTTGCAGACAGTGCCTCTAAGGCAAATGCGCCCACACTCAAAGATTGAAAAATGGCTTGACGTCGTGTTTGCATCATGTGCCTGGTTTCCAGTGTGTGTTTACTTGAACACCAATTCAGAACTGCCCAACACAAAGCCCATTCTTTGCGCAGGCGCTTGTTTCAACACCGCCTTCAAACTGCTGTCACTCAAGTAGGTGTACAGATCGGTGCGCTCGGGAGCATTTCTGCCAAGCGTTAAAGCAAAGTCAATGCGACGCGTCAGTGCTTCGGGTGTCAGCCATGTGCTGGCATTGAACGCATAACCATCCGGCGTCAACCAGTTTTGAATGCCCTGTCCAGAGACCGCCGCATAGCCAAACGAAGAGAGCCATTTGGCGCGGTCTTGTCCGGTGTTGAGCACTCGCAAGCTGGCACACGCGAAATCGTAAGGGGTGCGGTAGAGCTTGTTCGCAGGGTCCCAAAAAGCGGCATGGTTGAGCATCACTTTCATCACTTGGTAGATGTCTCCCCGCGTGGCCAAAAATGTTTGGGCCATCTGATCAATCAGTGCTTGAGGCGGTTCATCGGCCACAAAGTATTCAGCAAGTCGCCGAGAAATGCGAGCAGCAGTTGCTGGATGGTTCGCCAAATAGCGAATGGCTTGCTCGCCTTCCTTCACGCCAATGTCTTGCGCTGAACTGGGGATGCTGTGACCCATCAGGGTTTTGTTGCCCGACTCATGCTGTCGCATTGCAAACTGAAAGCCATCTGCCGAACGTGCAGACACGGTCCATCCGGTCAGAATACGGGCCAGTTCGCGCACGTCATCTTGTGTGTAACCCCCGTGAACACCCAAAGTGTGCAGCTCCATCAACTCGCGTGCGTAGTTTTCGTTCAAACCCCGAGGACTTTGCCCGCCCCTTGCGGGTTGCGGACTGACGCTCAACCACTGGTCGAGGTAGTAAAGCATGGCAGGATGCTTGGCGCTGGCCATCACCAAATCTTCAAATTTGCCGAGGGCGTGCGCTCTCGCTACGTTGATGGCGTAATGCCCCGCAAAGGGTCTGACAGGTCCTTTGAGTTGGTAGACATTGAAATGGTTGAACCAAAATTCCGTCATGCGAGCCAGCAGAGGTTGCTCAACCGCATCATTGCTGCAACTTGCCAATCGCCATGCAACCGCTTTGTTGACTTGCGTGCGATTGTAATACAAAGGCTCAACTTGTTCTTGAAAGTTAAAACGCTTTTCGTTGGCCACCAGCTCGTTGATTCGAGTACCAGCAGGCACTGCTGCTCGCGCCTCCCGTTCTTTGCGAGCGCCATCAAAAATGGTTGGCAAGTTATCGTTGATGGAAGCTAAATCGGCAGGCAGTTGTGGCGGTTGTTGGCTGGCATTGCGTGCCGCATCCAACTGCTGTAAGGCCCAGTCTTTGGGATGGTCCGCAGACTTGATGTTGGCCAATAATTCAACGCTGGGACCGTAGCTGAGACGGTTGATGGCGCGCCATTCAGCCGCCGGTCCTTGCGGATCAATGTTGCTGAAAAAGGCGGCTGACGGTAAATTTGAAATAGGGGCTTGCGCACAGCCCCACAAACTCAAGAGCAAACAAGTTTCAAAGAGAAGTCGCAGAGACTTGATCAGTTTGAAACTTGTGCGTTGCTTCATGTTTGATTGGCTTTATTCCCACTCAATGGTGGCTGGAGGTTTGCTGCTCACATCGTAGGTCACGCGGTTGATGCCGCGCACTTCATTGATGATGCGGCCCGATACTTTCTTCAGTAACGCATATGGCAGTTCAGCCCAATCTGCGGTCATGAAGTCAGAGGTTTGTACGGCACGCAAGGCCACCACGTAGTCGTACGTGCGACCATCACCCATCACGCCAACGCTCTTCACAGGCAGGAACACTGTAAATGCTTGGCTTGTGAGGTCGTACCAGGATTTTCCTGATTCGTCGGTAAAGTTTCGTAACTCTTCGATGAAGATCGCGTCAGCGCGACGCAACAAGTCTGCGTATTCTTTTTTCACTTCACCCAAGATGCGCACGCCCAGACCTGGACCTGGGAATGGATGGCGGTAAACCATTTCGCGGGGCAAGCCCAGGGCGACGCCCAGCTCGCGCACCTCGTCTTTGAAAAGTTCGCGCAAAGGCTCCAACAATTTGAGACCCAATTGCTCGGGCAAGCCGCCCACATTGTGGTGGCTCTTGATGGTGACGGCCTTCTTGCTCTTGGCGCCGCCCGATTCAATCACGTCAGGGTAAATGGTGCCCTGGGCCAAGAAGCTTGCGCCTTTGTGACCACCTGTGCCCGCCTTCAATTTAGCTGCTTCGTCTTTGAACACATCCACAAACAAACCGCCAATGATTTTGCGTTTTTGTTCTGGCTCGCTCACACCCGCCAACTTGCCTAAGAACAAATCGCTGGCGTTGACGCGAATGACGCGCGCATGCAACTTGCCTTCGAACATGTCCATCACCATGTCGCCTTCGTTCAGACGCAACAGGCCATGGTCCACAAACACACACGTGAGTTGATCGCCAATGGCGCGGTGAATCAGGGCGGCGGCCACAGAGGAGTCGACCCCACCCGACAAACCTAAGATCACTTCTTCGTCACCCACCTGCTCTCGAATCTTGGCAACCGCTTCTTCAATGTAATTGCCCATGATCCAGTCGGGACTGGCTTTGCAAATCTCCAACACAAAGCGATTGAGCAGTGCTTGACCTTGCACCGTGTGCGTCACTTCCGGATGGAACTGAACGGCATAAAAACCACGGGCTTCATCGGCCATGCCCGCAATGGGGCATGCAGGCGTCGAGGCCATCACTTTGAAGCCTTCTGGCAATTGCGTCACTTTGTCGCCATGGCTCATCCACACTTTGAGCATGCCATGGCCTTCCGCTGTGGCGAAATCTTCAATGCCTTTGAGCAAATCGGTTTGGCCATGTGCACGAACTTCCGCATAGCCAAATTCACGTGTGTGCCCCGCTTCGACCTTGCCGCCCAATTGCTCGGCCATGGTTTGCATGCCGTAACAAATGCCCAACACGGGAATGCCCAATTCAAAAACTGCATCAGGCGCACGGTCGTCTACTTCATAGACACTGGCATGCGAGCCCGACAAGATGATGCCTTTCAAATTGCCGTCTTTGGCGTACTCACGCACCCACTCACTGGTGACATCGCAGGGATGCACTTCGCAAAATACATGGGCTTCACGCACACGTCGTGCAATGAGTTGGGTGACTTGTGAACCAAAGTCAAGAATCAGAATTTTGGAATGCTGCATGGAACGTCAATGATCTAAAAGTAATTGGCTCTGAATTCAAACGAAATCAGTCTGCGCGGTAGTTGGGCGCTTCTTTGGTGATTTGCACATCGTGCACATGGCTTTCGCGAATGCCTGCGGATGTAATTTCAACAAACTCTGCCTTGTTGCGCATGTCTTCGATGGTGGGGCAACCGCAATAACCCATGCTGGCACGCAAGCCACCGGCCATTTGGAACAGAATGGCCACCACCGAGCCTTTGTAAGGCACGCGGCCTTCAATGCCTTCGGGCACCAGTTTGTCAGCATTGGGATTGCCTGTGCTGGACTCTTGGAAATAACGATCGGCACTGCCCTGCTGCATGGCGCCAATGCTGCCCATGCCGCGATAGCTCTTGTAGCTGCGACCTTGGTACAGAATCACTTCACCAGGCGCTTCTTCGGTACCCGCAAACATGCCGCCCATCATGACGGTGCTGGCACCGGCTGCAATGGCTTTGGCAATGTCGCCGCTGTAGCGAATGCCACCATCTGCAATGAGGGGCACGCCACTTCCTTGAAGTGCGGTTGCCACACTGTCGATGGCCATGACTTGCGGCACGCCCACACCCGCCACAATGCGGGTGGTGCAAATGGAACCTGGGCCAATGCCCACTTTGACGGCATCGGCGCCCGCTTCTACCAAGGCCAGTGCAGCTGCGCCAGTGGCAATGTTGCCGCCAATCACTTCAATGTGCGGATAGTTTTTCTTGACCCAGCGAACACGCTCAATCACGCCGTGGCTGTGGCCGTGCGCTGTGTCCACCACAATGGCATCAACACCCGCTTTGGCCAGCGCTTCAACACGAGCTTCCGTACCGTCGCCCACGCCCACTGCGGCACCCACCAACAAACGGCCAGACGCATCGCGCGCTGCCAACGGGAAATTCAATTGCTTGGTAATGTCTTTGACGGTGATCAAGCCTTTGAGCTCAAAAGCTTCGTTGACCACCAACAGACGTTCCAATTTGTACTTGTTCAAAAGCGCTTTGGCTTCTTCTGGTGTGGTGCCTTCAGGCACAGTGATCAGCCGTTCTCGCGTGGTCATGATCTCGCTCACAGGCTGGTCGTAGCGCGTTTCGAATCGCATGTCGCGGCCGGTCACAATGCCGACCACTTTGCCACCTTCACACACTGGAAAGCCAGAGACCCCCAATTCATCCGACAGCGCCATGACTTGGCGCACTTTGGTGTCGGGCGTGATGACCACAGGGTCGCGCAACACGCCGGACTCGTAGCGCTTCACTTTGGCCACTTGAGCCGCTTGTTCTTGCGCAGTCAGGTTTTTGTGAACGATGCCAATGCCGCCTTCTTGGGCGATGGCGATGGCCAAACGAGATTCAGTGACGGTGTCCATGGCCGCAGAGACCAGGGGCAAATTCAGGCGGAGTTTGCGTGTGAATTGCGTGGCGAGGGACGTGTCCTTGGGCAGGACTTGTGAGTAGGCTGGCACCAGCAACACATCGTCGAAGGTGAGGGCTTTACCGAGCAGGCGCATAAGGGATGGCTCCAAAAAAAGGATTGTACCCTTGTCAAAGGCCTGTTTGTTGTCAGAAACTGGGCTTCAATAACCCGCCACAGACCCAATGCGGCGACGGGCAAAAAGGCCTGTTCTGCCTTTTCCTTGGCGTTTAAAACGCTGTTTTCGGGCCAATTTAGGGTCCACCAGCAAGGGGCTGTAGATTTCCAGGCGGTCTCCATCTTTCAACACATGTCCCGTTGTCACCAGATGCCCCCAAATGCCCTGTTTGCTCAATGCTTCGCTGGCAGCCGATTGGGCTTGAAGCCAGGTCTGCCATTCAGCCGCTTGTTGCAGTTTGACCAAGGCATCCTTCACCAAACTCCCTGTGGGCAATTCGAGGCTGAGTTGGATCACTCGCCTTGGGGCTGGGCTGAAAACGCATTGAATTTGAATCATGCGCCCTCTCCCCCATAAATTTGATCGGCCCGCTTGACAAAGGCATCGACCAAACTGGCAGCGATTTTGTCAAACACCGGGCCGACAACGGCCGCCAAAGTGGCACTCGAGAAACCATATTCCAAAGTCAATGTGACCTTACAAGCACGCTGCGAGTTGTCACCGACGGGTTCAAATGACCAAGTGCCATCGAGATTCGAGAATGGGCCTTTGACCAATTTCATCCGAACCTCACGGTTTTCAATGTGCGTGTTGTGTGTGACAAAGATCTGCTTCACACCCGCCATGCCAATGCCAACCTCTGCATCCATCTCGTGCCCAGCGAATTGCAATACTTTGGAATGATTGCACCAAGGCAAAAAATTCATGTATTGATCAACGTCGGTGACCAGACGAAACATTTCCTCTGGGGTGTACCAGATCAGAACAGATTTGATCAGTTTCTTCATACAATAAGACTTGTTCATCAG
>CALEYZ010000055.1 GCA_937928195.1 uncultured Limnohabitans sp. | reverse complement strand
TTGTGAAAACACCTTTGGCGTGAAGTTTCCAATGTTCACCAAAACCGCGGTAACCGGTGAAGCAGCGGTGCCATTTTTCAAACAACTGGCCCAAGCTCCTGGACAGCGTCCTAAGTGGAACTTTTACAAGTACCTGATTGGCCGCGACGGTAAGTTGATCGACAGCTACAACAGCATGACCAGTCCCGACAGCAGAAGTCTGGTTCAAGCGCTTGAGAAAAGCTTGGCGGGCAAGCCCTCCTAAATTGATTGCGAAAGTCTGACATCTTGAAGTACAAAAAAATTGCCGTTGTCGGCTCAGGCATCTCAGGCTTGGCCGTTGCACACAGCTTAAAAGGACAAGCCGAGGTCACGCTGTTTGAAGCAGGTGATTATTTTGGCGGACACGCCAACACCGTTGACATCAGTTTGCCAACGGCCGCGGGCATGGTCACGCATGGCGTCGACACCGGGTTTTTGGTATTCAACGAAAGAACCTATCCCAACCTGATCAATCTGTTTGCAGAATTAGGTGTCGAGACGTCTTTGTCAGACATGTCATTTTCTGTGCAAGCACCCAAGGCTTGGGGCAACGAGTCCTTGGAGTGGAGTGGCAGCAATTTAGACACGGTCTTTGCACAGCGTCGAAATTTGGCGCGCCCCGAGTTTTACAAAATGCTGTTGGATGTGCTGCGCTTTAACAAGTTGTGCACGCAAATTGCACAGCAACAAACCGAGTCTGCCCTGCGCCAACCTTTGTCTGAATTTTTAAAGCACCATCAGTTTGGCAAGGCTTTCCAAAATTGGTATTTCTTGCCCATGATGGGGTGTATTTGGAGTTGCCCCACGGATCAAATGCTGGCCTTTCCAGTGGCCACCATGATTCGGTTTTGCCACAACCATGGCCTGCTGCAAATCAGCAACAGGCCGCGTTGGTTCACGGTCACGGGCGGCTCTCGCAACTACGTGCAGAAAATAGTCAGGGACATCAACGACAAGCGTTTGAACACCCCCGTGCAACTCATTGAACGAGATGCGCAAGGCGTTCGAGTGGTGACGCAAGGGGCTGCAGAGCGTTTTGATGAAGTGGTCATCTGTACACACTCCGATCAAGCCTTGCGCATGCTGCGCACGCCCTCTTCAGAAGAGACTCAGTATTTATCGGCCATTCGTTATCAAGACAACGTGGCCGTATTGCACACCGACGAAAGCGTGTTGCCCAGTCGTCGCAAAGCATGGGCCGCTTGGAACTACGCACGCGCTGAAAGCGAAGACCAAGAAAGCGCGCGCGTTTGTTTGCATTACCTGTTGAACAAACTGCAACCCTTGCCTTACGAGCAAGCCGTTGTGGTGTCACTCAATCCGGCGCAAGCCATCGATGCCAGTAAAGTCATTCGCACGTTTGACTACGCGCATCCTGTGTTCGATTTGGCCGCCATTGACGCGCAACAACACATCCACCGAATTCAAGGCCAGCAGCACACATGGTATGCCGGTGCTTGGTTGGGCTATGGTTTTCATGAAGACGGTTTGAAGTCTGGGTTGGCTGTGGCCAGAGAGTTGCTGCTGAAAGTTCACTCATGACAACTGCCCACATCAGCATTGGACATGGCCAGATCAGGCACGTGCGTTTACGCCCGTCCCGCCATGCCTTTGACTATGCGGCTTATTTTGTCATGTTGCCCATGCGCCACCTTCAATCGGTGCTGCGCAACCCAGAAGCTGCAAAAGCCTTGGCCTTCCCTATCAACCGAGCCGGACTGATGTCGTTTCACGACGTCGACCATGGTGATGGTCGATTGCCGGCGCAAGGCGGTGCCTTGGCTTGGCTGGAGTCTTTGCTGGCCGAGGCCAATGTGCAAGACGCGGATGGCGAAATTTGGCTACAAACATTTCCGCGGGTATTGGGCTACACCTTCAAGCCTGTCAGTTTTTGGTACTGCCATCGACAAGACAACAGTTTGGCCGCCATCGTGGCCGAGGTTCACAACACCTTTGGCGAGCGACACTGCTATTTGTTGCAAGAGCCCAAGTGGGGTGTCACGGCGCTTGCAGACAAGGTGTTTCATGTCTCACCCTTTTGCAGAGTCTCAGGGCATTACCAATTCAGGTTCATGCGAACCCTTCAAAACGGCGTGGAGCGCATTGTTGCGCGAGTTGACCACAGCAATGAAGACGGCCCTTTGATTCAAACCAGTCAAAGTGGCAAGTTGGTGGACGCAAGCCCCAGCGAAATTCGAAACACTTTTTGGCGCTATCCCCTTTGGACCTTGGCCGTGATGTTGCGCATTCATTGGCACGCTTTGTTGCTGTGGCTCAAGAAAGTTCCTTTTTTTCACAAACCCGCGCCTCCCACGCAATTTGTTACGCGTGGTCAAGCGGCTTCAACCTTCACTTCTAAATCTCGCTGAACATGAACTCCACCACGTCCTCCAGCACATCGATGGCCATCCAGTCTGCACCCATGGCCGCGCGCCGTGTGCTTCAGTTGCTTGAAAAAATGGAGCACGGCACCTTGACCGTTCAGTTCCCCGATCGAAGCTCGAAAGTTTATGGCAATGGTGCAATGCCCCATGCCGCCATCAGCTTGCGCAA
>CALEYZ010000054.1 GCA_937928195.1 uncultured Limnohabitans sp. | reverse complement strand
CCTGTGGCCGGTGGCACTCAGAAGGTAGTGAAGGATGCTGCGCAGGCGCAAGTTCGCATCATTGAACACGCCGACATCAAGCGCATGTTGTTGGCTCAAAAGTCTTATTGCGAAGGCGCCTTGGCGCTCGAGTTGTATTGCGCCAAGTTGGTGGACGAGCAACACACGGGAACCCCCGAGTCTGCAGATGAAGCCCGTTTGTTGCTTGAAGTCTTAACGCCCATTGCCAAAAGCTGGCCGAGTGAGTGGTGCTTAGAAGCCAACTCACTTGCCATTCAAGTGCATGGTGGGTATGGCTACACACGCGACTATCCGGTTGAGCAATATTGGCGCGACAACCGTTTGAACATGATCCACGAAGGCACACACGGCATTCAAGGCATGGACTTGTTGGGCCGCAAAGTGCTGATGGAGGAGGGACGGGGTGTGAAGCTGTTGGCTTCGCGCATGGTGGCCACCGCTCAAAAAGCACAATCCTTTCCAGATTTGGCTGAAGACGCAAAAGCCTTGACCACTGCGCTTCAAAAAGTCACGCAAGCTACGCAAAACGCATGGTCAACGGGCCAACCCCAAGAAGCTTTGGCCAATGCCGTACCTTACTTGCAAGCTTTCGGCCACTTGGTCTTGGCATGGATTTGGTTGGATGTCAGCGCATCTTGCCGAGCTGAAGCCTCAGCCGCGCAAACAGGCAGGCAAGCTGCGGCCAAATACTTCTACCGTTACGAATTGCCCAAGATCGATGCATGGCTCAACGTGGTGGGCAACCGCGACATGACTTGTGCCAATTTGTCGGAAGAGGCATTCTGATGAGCGACGTTCACAATGCACCTCAAAGCCTGCGTCACATTGTGATGTGGACTTTGAAAGGCGAAGCTGAGGGACACTCGAAAGCACACAACATGCTGAAAGCCCGTCAGGTTCTGATGGCGTGTTCAAATTTGGTGCCTGGCATTGAACACTTTGAAGTCGGCCTCAAAACCGATGGACTTGATTGCACCTGTGATGTGATTTTGAATTCTGTTTTCAAGGATGAAGCTGCGTTGATGGCGTACCAAAATCATCCTGATCACATCGCCATCAAACCTTTCATGAAAGCTATTGTCGCTCAGCGTCAGTGCATGGATTTTTGGAATTAATTTTTACTAAGGATTGAACATGACACGTACCGTCAAACAACTCTTCGACTTAACTGGACAAACTGCTTTGGTCACCGGAGGCTCACGCGGCCTGGGCTTGCAAATGGCCCACGCACTTGGCGAAGCCGGTGCGCGAGTGATGCTGAGCTCACGCAAAGCAGATGATTTGCAAGAAGCTGTGGCTGAACTCAAAGCTGCGGGCATTGAGGCGGACTATATTGCAGCAGATTGCGGCAAAGAAGAAGACATTCGCCGCTTGGCACGCGAGACCGTTGACAAAATGGGTCGCATCGATATCTTGATCAACAATGCTGGTGCCACCTGGGGCGCTGCTGCCGAAGTTCACCCAGTCTCTGCATGGGACAAGGTCATGAACCTCAACGTGCGCGGTTATTTCATCTTGGCCCAAGAAGTGGCCAACCTGTCCATGATCCCCAATGGCCGTGGCCGCATTCTGAATGTGGCCTCTATTGCCGGCTTGGCAGGCAACCCACCTGAAATGCAAACCATTGCGTACAACACGTCCAAAGGTGCGGTGGTCAACTTCACCAAAGCCTTGGCAGGCGAGTGGGGCCAACACGGTATCACAGTGAATGCCATTTGCCCTGGTTTCTTCCCCAGCAAAATGACTTACGGTTTGCTTGAAAAAATGGGTGCCGATCGCATGGCCAGCCATGCGCCTTTGCGTCGCTTGGGCGATGACGAAGATTTGAAAGGCCTGACCTTGTTGTACGCGAGCGATGCAGGCAAACACATTACCGGCCAATGGCTGGCCGTAGACGGTGGCGTCAGCGCCATCATTGGTGGCTGAACACGGCCATGAGCATTCCATTTGGCGTCTGCATTCCTTTTGTGGAGAACCTCGGCTTCACCCTGGAGAAGTTCGAGAACGGCACTTCAGAGTTGCACTACAGCCCACGCGCTGAGCACCACAACTCGTTTGACATTACCCATGGTGGTGCGGTCATGACATTGCTGGATGTGGTAATGGCAACAGCCGCACGAAGTGTTGAGCAAGAGATGGGGGTGGTCACCATTGAGATGAAAACAAGTTTCATGCGACCGGCCAAAACGACAGGCGATGAACATTTGGTGGCCAAAGGCCTATTGCTCCACCGTACCAAAACCATGGCCTTCACAGATGGCAAGGTGTATGACGCCGCTGGCCAGCTGTGCGCGCATGCAACAGGGACGTTTAAATATGTGAAGCGAACACCTTCAGTTTCTTCGCCCATTTCTACTGATTAAATTATTTCAACCACGAGACAAGCATGCCGACCAATCACATCATCGTTTTGGACAATCGTCCTGAAGGCGAAGCAACAGCCTCCAATTTCAAATTGATCACTGCAGAGACTCCTGCATTGCAAGAGGGTCAAGTTTTGGTTAAGCACCATTACTTGAGCCTTGACCCTTACATGCGCGGCCGCATGAATGCCGGTAAAAACTACGCGCAACCTCAGCCTTTGGGTGAAGCCATGATTGGCGGCACCGTCGGTGAGGTGGTCGACAGCAAGCACGCCAAGTTCACTGTGGGACAAACCGTGTTGTGCATGGGCGGTTGGCAAGAGTACAGCGTGATCAATGCCGATGCCGCAGGTGCACTAAAGCATGTCAATGCTGAAAAAATTTCAATCAGTCATTACCTGGGTGCAGTTGGCATGCCTGGCGTCACTGCTTGGTATGGTTTGGTCAAAATCATCCAAGCCAAACCCGGTGCCACCGTGACCGTCAGCGCTGCCAGCGGTGCAGTCGGCAGTGCATTTGGTGCGCTGGCCAAAGCGCGTGGATTGCGTGTGGTGGGCATTGCCGGCGGAAAAGCCAAATGCGATTACGTGGTGAATGAATTGGGCTTTGATGCTTGTGTGGATTACAAAGAACACGCAGATTACATCTCCTTGTCCAAAGCGCTTCGAGACGCGTGCCCCAATGGCATTGATGGTCATTTCGAAAATGTCGGCGGCATGGTGCTCGATGCTGTGATGCTGCGCGCCAATGACTTTGCTCGAATTGCCGTGTGCGGCATGATTGCTGGCTACAACGGTGAGCCTTTGGCCATGACCAATCCCACCTTGATTCTGAAAAGCCGCATGACCATTGAAGGTTTCATTGTGAGCGAACACATGGAAGTTTGGCCAGATGCATTGGCCGAGCTGGCAGACCTGATTGCCAGTGGCAAATTCAACCCTCGTCAAACCATTGCGCAAGGTTTGGCCGCAGCGCCAGAAGCCTTCCTCGGTTTGTTGAAGGGTCAAAACTTCGGCAAGCAACTGGTCAAGTTGGTTTAAACCGTACACCCTTCAAGAAAGCCAAGCCATGCACCAACTGATTCTTCACCATTACCCCACATCACCGTTCGCCGAAAAAATTCGTTTGATCTTGGGGTACAAAAAGATGGCCTGGCACAGCGTGGTCATTCCCATGATCATGCCCAAACCCGACCTCACGGCATTGACGGGCGGTTACCGTCGGACGCCTGTGCTGCAAATCGGCGCCGACATTTATTGCGACACCGCGTTGATTGCGGATGTGTTGGAAAAATTGGCACCCACACCCAGCCTCTACCCATCGCCGGTGAATGGTGCCTCTCGAATTGTGGCGCAGTGGGCTGACAGCCAAGTATTTCCCGCAGCCATGGCCTACAACTTTCAACCTTCTGGTGTTGCCGATGTGTTTGCAGGCGCCCCCGAGGCAGCTGTGCAAGCGTTTGTGGCAGACCGTGCCGCCATGCGTGGCGGTGCGCCACGCATGGCGCTGGGGGAGGGGACAAGCACTTACAAAAGTCAATTGCGCCGATTGTCCGACATGCTCACAGAGCACCCCTATTTGATGGGTGATGTGCCTACCATTGCCGATTTTTCTGCCTATCATCCCCTCTGGTTCACGCTGGAGCGTACACCCAGCGTGGCAAATATTTTGGATGCAACGCCTTTGCTGAAAGATTGGATGGCTCGCGTCAAAGCCATAGGGCATGGCACGTCAGAGAAAATGAAATCAGATCAGGCCATTGAGGTGGCCAAGCATGCGATGCCTGCAGATGTTTCAGAACTCACTTTCGTGGACGATCATGGCATCGCATTAGGCTCTGAAGTGACTGTCACCGCTGACAATTTTGGTTTGGAAGCAACGCCAGGCATCTTGGTGGCCGCCACCAAAACACGCCTCACATTGCGACGTGAAGATGCGCGTGCTGGCACGCTGCATGTTCACTTTCCCCGTAACGGATTTATTTTGAAGAAGGTCAAATCATGATTCGCAATTTTGAAAACAAAACGGCTGTCTTAACCGGTGGTGCTTCAGGCTTTGGTTTGGAATGCGCGCGCATTGCGGCTCGGCTCAAAATGAATGTGGTCTTGGTCGATGTGCAACAAGACGCACTCGACAAAGCCGAGGCTGAAATCAAAGCTGCAGGCGTTCAAGTGTTTGCCAAACGTGTAGATGTGTCCAATGCTGAACAAATGGAGGCATTGGCCCAAGATGTCCAATTGAAATTTGGTGCGCCACATTTTGTCTTCAACAATGCGGGTGTCGGATCCGGAGGTTTGGTCTGGGAGAACACTGTGGCAGATTGGCAGTGGGTGTTGGGTGTCAACGTGTGGGGCGTGGTGCACGGCGTGCGCTTGTTCACCCCCATGATGCTGGACGCTGCCAAAAAAGATCCAAGCTACGAAGGCCACATTGTGAACACTGCCAGCATGGCGGGCTTGCTCACAGCGCCCAACATGGGTGTTTACAACGTCAGCAAGCATGCTGTGGTCGCCCTGACTGAAACCTTGTACCAAGATTTGAAGCTCGTTTCGGATCAGGTCAGTGCCAGCGTGCTGTGCCCTTACTTTGTGCCCACAGGGATCAGCCAGAGCCATCGCAATCGTCCCGCCGACTTGCCCCACCAGAAGGCAACCAAGAGCCAATTGATCGGTCAGGCCATGAGCGACAAAGCGGTGAGCAGTGGCAAGGTGTCTGCTGCGCAAATGGCCGAAATGGTGTTTGAAGCCATTGCCAATGACCAGTTCTACATCTACAGCCATCCACAGGCTTTGGGCAATGTTCAAACGCGCATGGAAGCCATTGTTCAGCAGCAAAATCCGCCTAATCCGTTTGCGGCACGCCCTGATATTGGTGAAAAACTCAAAGCTGAACTGCGCAGTTAAAAAAGAGCCACCGGAGTGTGGCAAACTCGTCGGCTTTGTTATAGAAATCTATAGATTTAGTCGACGAGATGCAGAAAATATTGGGCCAATTGGCCACTGAAATCAAAATCCGTCCTGACCAAGTTCAGGCGGCCGTGAGTTTGTTAGACGGCGGCGCGACCGTGCCGTTCATCGCCCGTTACCGCAAAGAAGTCACCGGTGGGCTAGACGACATCCAATTGCGTGAACTTGAGTACCGTCTGGGTTACTTGCGTGAGATGGAAGAGCGACGCGCCACCATTCTCAAAAGCATTGCCGATCAAGGCAAGCTCACACCCGAATTGCAACTGGCCATTGACCAAGCGGCCACCAAGCAAGACCTAGAAGACTTGTACTTGCCTTTCAAGCCCAAGCGCAGAACCAAGGGCATGATTGCCAAAGAAGCTGGCATTGAGCCTTTGGCCGATGCTTTGTGGGCCAACCCCTCACTCAATCCTCAAGACGAGGCGCAAGCTTATTTGAAGCCTGCCGATGCCATCGAAGGGGCCGACTTTTCGACCGTGGGGGCGGTGCTGGATGGTGTGCGCGACATCTTGTCTGAACGTTGGGCCGAAGATGCGTCTCTCATTCAAGCTTTGCGTGAGTGGCTCTGGAAAGAGGGCTTGTTCACCAGCCACTTGAGCAACGGCAAAGATGAGAACCAAGCCGAAGTGGCCAAGTTCAGAGACTACTTTGATTACAGCGAGCCGATCGGCCGCGTACCGTCACACCGTGCATTGGCTGTTTTTCGAGGGCGTGCGCTGGAATTTTTGGACGCCAAGTTGTCCTTGCCAGAGCCTGAAGCCCTCAATGCCAGTGCTGCACCTTTAACGGCGACGGCAGCCGCCCAAGCGGCCAGCGCTTTGGCAGAAGGACGCATTGCCTTGCACCTTGGTTGGTCACACAGCGCCAGGCCATCAGATGACCTGATTCGCAAAACCGTTTTATGGACATGGCGCGTCAAGCTCAGTTTGTCTTTGGAACGCGACCTCTTTGCACGCCTTCGTGAAGAAGCCGAAAAAGTGGCCATCAAAGTTTTTGCAGACAACTTGCGTGATTTGTTGTTGGCGGCACCTGCCGGTCCGCGCGTGGTCTTGGGCCTCGACCCAGGCATCCGCACCGGTGTGAAAGTTGCCGTGGTCGATCACACGGGCAAGCTGGTTGAAACCGCCACGGTGTACCCGCACGAGCCCCGCAAAGATTGGGATGGCTCACTCCACACTCTGAACAAACTGTGCCAAAAGCACGGCGTGAATTTGATTGCCATCGGCAATGGCACGGCCAGCCGCGAAACCGACAAACTGGCCGCTGACCTTATCAAACAACTGAAAACACCAGACAGCCCTGAAATTCAAAAAGTTGTGGTGAGTGAGGCGGGCGCCTCGGTGTATTCGGCCAGCGAATTTGCCAGCCAAGAGATGCCCGATGTGGATGTCAGCTTGCGCGGTGCGGCCAGCATTGCGCGCCGCTTGCAAGACCCCTTGGCGGAGTTGGTCAAGATTGATCCCAAGTCAATTGGCGTGGGTCAGTACCAACACGACGTGAACCAAACTGAACTGGCTCGCACACTCGAGGCTGTGGTCGAGGATTGCGTGAATGCCGTCGGCGTCGATCTGAACACCGCCAGCGTGCCCTTGCTGTCCCGTGTATCGGGCTTGTCTGGTGGCGTGGCCAAGTCGGTGGTGCGTTGGCGTGAGGCCAATGGTGCTTTCAAGAACCGTCAAGACTTGCTGAAAGTAACGGGGCTGGGCGCCAAGACTTTTGAGCAAAGTGCCGGTTTCTTGCGCATTCGCGGTGGCGACAATCCTTTGGACATGACGGGTGTGCACCCTGAAACATATCCTGTGGTGGAAGCCATCATGGCCAAGGTAGCGCAACCCGTTGAGAATGTGATGGGCCGTGCTGACATGCTCAAAAGCTTGCGGCCTGAATTGTTTGCCAATGACAAATTTGGCGTGATCACGGTCAAAGACATCTTGGTGGAATTGGAAAAGCCAGGCCGTGACCCACGACCCGATTTCAAAGTGGCGCGCTTCAACGACGGTGTCGATGACATTCGAGATTTGAAAGAGGGCATGATTTTGGAAGGCACGGTCAGCAATGTGGCGGCCTTTGGCGCCTTCGTTGATTTGGGTGTTCACCAAGATGGTTTGGTGCACGTCAGCCAACTGAGCAACAAGTTCATTACCGATGCACGTGAAGTGGTGAAGACCGGCGACATTGTCAAAGTTAAAGTGACCGAGGTGGATGTAGCGCGCAAACGCATTGGCCTCACCATGAAGCTGGGTGACGCAGCGCCTTCCGGTGCTCAACGGGGGCGAGAAAATAAATTTGAAGGCGGGCCTCGTCAAAGCCATCATCACCAACGTTCTCAGGGTCCAACGCAGTCTGGCCACTTAGGTCAAAGCGCCATGGCGTCTGCGTTTGCCAAGTTGCAAAACAAAGGCTGATGCATCCCATGAAAGCACTCGCCATCTATGCCGGTCCTCAAGCCAAGCAATACCTTGCTTCGCATGGGTTGAGTGCATCCGATGTCGGTGTGATTCCTGCTGCAGCAGGCGGGCCCAAAGGTTTGATATTGGGGCCGCTCGATCGGTTTTTGTTCAATGAGTGGTTGCCTTCCAGTGAACAAGCCATTGATTTGGTTGGCGCCTCGATTGGCGCTTGGCGCATGGCGACAGCTTGTTTGCCTGACAGCAAAGCAGGACTGCTGAGGCTGGAACATGACTATGTCCATCAGCACTACGAACTGAAGCCAGGTCAAAAATTTCCCAGCGCTCAACAAGTGAGCGAATCGTTTCGCGAGAATTTAGATTTGTTTTATGGGGGCTTGATTGCGCCGTTGTTGAACCATCCTCGTTTTCGCTTGCATGTGTTGGCCTCCCGCGGCAAGGGTCTGCTCAGTCGTGAGCACACCGTTCTAAGTCCATTGGGTTATGGCGGTGCATTTTTGAGCAACTTGATGAGCCGCAAGGCCATGGGCGCGTCGTTGGAACGGGTGGTGTTTTCCTCGGCGGGGGCACTGCCGTTTGACACGCAGGATTACGCCACACGGCATTTGTCTTTAACGCATTCCAATTTCATGGACGTGCTCCAAGCCAGTTGCGCAATTCCCTTTGTCTTGAAAGCAGTCCATGACATTGAAGGTGCACCGCATGGCGCCTACTGGGATGGTGGCATCACCGACTACCACTTGCATCTGAATTGGAAAACCCCGCAGGCTGGTCAAGGCGGCTTGGTGCTGTACCCGCATTTTCAAAAAGCGCTTGTGCCAGGTTGGTTGGACAAGGCTTTGAAATGGCGACACAAAGCCACCCGGTTTTTAGACAACACCCTTGTTTTGGCGCCCAATCCAGAATGGGTTGCAACACTGCCCAATGGCAAGCTGCCCGATCGTACTGACTTTGCCACTTACGGCCAAGATTTGCAGGCGCGGGTCAAAGTTTGGAATGCCGCCACATCGGCCAGTCAACAACTGGCAGACGAATTTGCGGCCTGGCTTCAAAAGCCAGACATGGCCTGCGTGCAAGACCTCTGATTACATCGAGGCCAACAGCATCTCGCGGTATTCATCGGGTGTGGCAATGCGGGGGTTGGTTTTGTGGCAATGGTCGGCCATAGCGCCGTGAATGACCGCGTCAAATTGCGTTTCGGTCACGCCCATTGCTTTCAAACCTGAGGGCAGGCCCAAGCGAGCACTCATGTCTTGAATGGCTTGAGGAATGTCAGCCCCCGAAGACAAGCCCATCACTTGCGCCATGCGATTCAAACGGTTTTCTTTTTGCACAGATTCAGCAACAGCGTTGAACTGAACCACGGCAGGCAAGAACATGGCGTTCAGGGTGCCATGGTGCAGGCGTGGATTGACGCCGCCCAAGCTGTGGCTTAAGGAGTGCACACAACCAAGCCCCTTTTGAAATGCCATGGCCCCTTGCATGGAAGCGCTCATGAGGTGCATGCGTGCCTCTTTGTCTTGACCATTTTTTGTGGCGCGTTCAATATGCGCCCACGCACGTTGCAAGCCGTCCAAGCCAATGCCATCGGCTGGTGGATTGAAGGCTGGGGCCATGAATGTTTCCATGCAATGCGCAATAGCATCCATGCCCGTTGCGGCCGTGAGCAGGGGAGGCAACCCAAAGGTCAGCTCGGGATCGCAAATGGCCGCCTTCGGCACAATGAACCAAGAATGAAAACCCAGCTTGCGGCCATCGTCCACAATCAAAATGGCACCGCGCGCCACTTCGCTGCCGGTGCCACTGGTGGTGGGAACCGCAATGAGAGGCGCCACACGGTCTGTGATTTTGAGCGAGCCGCCTTCAATGGTGGCATAAGTTTTGAGAGGTCCTTCGTGGGTGACGGCAATGGCCACGCATTTGGCGCAGTCAATGGAGGAGCCGCCACCAACAGCAATCAAACCATCGCAAGCCTGCGCCTTGTAAACGTCGCTGGCGGCACGAACAGCCGTTTCTGTGGGATTCGAGGGCGTCTGGTCAAATACCGCAACGTGCAAGCCGGTCAGTGCGTCTAAAGCTTTTTGCAAAATACCCGCTGCTTTCACGCCTGGGTCGGTGACGATCAGGGGTTTGTGGATGCCAACGCGCTCGCACTCTTGTTTCAAGAGCTGAATGGCGCCGAAGTCGATTTGAATTTGGGTGACGTAATTGATGAAAGCCATGGTGTTTTTTTTGAATGCGTTACGATCAACTCTAATGCATGCTGCGTTTGAAGTCAGCCTCCACAACCCTGAAAAAGTCACTTTGGCGATAAATAAGCCTTTATGAGTTCACATCACAACCCTCACAGCCGACTCACAGACGCCATGCGTTTGGTGCTGCGGAACATGGAGCGGGCAGGGCGTCCCCCCATGTACCTGTTAACGGCACAGCAAGCACGCTTGTTTTATGAAATGTCGGCCAGCATCCTGGACCTGCCCGAGCCTCGCATGGCCCGTGTCGAAGATTTGCAAATCCCCATGCTGGATGGCCACCTGGTGAAAGCCAGATTGTTTGCGCCTGCTTTGAAGTCAGAGGGTGCACCTCTGCCATGCTTGGTCTATTTTCATGGGGGTGGCTTCACCATCGGCAGCATTCAAACGCACAATGTGCTGTGCCGCGAATTGGCACGAATTGCTCACTGTGCCGTGATTTCGGTGGACTACCGCTTATCGCCAGAGCATCGCTTTCCCGTGGCCACCAACGATGCGTGGGATGCCCTGCAATGGGTCGCCCAATCAGCCAGCGCGCTGGGCTTGCAAGGCAAAGCGTTGGCGGTGGGCGGTGACAGTGCGGGAGGGACTTTGGCCGCTGTATGTGCCCTTCAAGCCAGAGACGCAGGTTTGCAATTGGCTTTGCAGTTGCTCATTTACCCAGGCACCGCCGCACGACAAGAGTCGGCGTCGCATCACACGTATGACACAGGTTTCATGTTGGACAAAGCCACGGTTGATTGGTTCTTTGACCATTACATTGACGCCAAAGACCGAGATGATTGGCGTTTTGCACCCATGCTGGCAGAGCGGCATGACGGGCTTGCGCCTGCATGGATTGGCTTGGCAGAATGTGACCCCTTGGTTGACGAAGGCGTTGCCTACGCTGACCTGCTTCGCATGGCGGGTGTCGCAGTAGACCTTGAGATTTACCACGGCGTGGTGCATGGCTTTGTCAACATGGGGCGCGTGATTCCTGAAGCGCGCCGGGCCCATGACGACGCTGGCCATGCGCTGAAGCGCGCATTCAGCACCTGTATTTGAATGGCAAGGCCATCTTTTGAGAAAGCTACCTGAAAAATGAAACGCAGTGATTTCCGATTTTTTCACCGACTTCGCGTTCGTTGGGCCGAGATTGACATGCAAAAAATTGTCTTCAATGGCCATTACTTAACGTACATCGACACCGCTGTCACGGCCTATTGGGGCCGTGTTGCACTGCCTTACGAAACGGCTTTCCCTTTGTTGGGTGGCGAGTTGTACGTCAAAAAAGCCACGCTGGAATACCATGCCTCTGCGCGCATGGACGACGATTTAAGTGTGGGGATGAAATGCAGCAAGCTGGGCAAATCTTCGATGGTGTTTGAGGCCGGCATTTTCCGAGGTGACAAATTGCTGATCAGCGGCGAATTGATTTACGTCTTCGCCGATCCTCAGACGCAAACTTCTAAGCCCATTCCGGAAGCCTTGCGCAATATTTTGTTGATTTTCGAAGCCGGTCAACCCGTGGTGGATTTGAAAGTCGGGGCTTGGGATGAGTTGAAAGATTTGGCCGCTGCTTTGCGCACGGAAGTTTTTGTAGAGGAGCAAGAAATCCCGCAAGAACTTGAATGGGACGAGCACGATGCCAACGCATTGCATGCGGTGCTTGTGAATAAATTAGGCCAAGCGGTTGCCACAGGCCGATTGCTGCAACCTCAACCCAAAGTCGCTCAGATTGGGCGCATGGCGGTCTCTAAGCCCTTGCGTGGGGCGACTTTGGGTCGCATGGTGATCGATGCATTGGTCGAAGCTGCGCGCAAGCGTGGTGACCACCAGGTGATCTTGCATGCGCAGTGCAGCGCCGAAGGTTTTTACCGACGTCTGGGCTTCAAAGCACACGGCGATGTCTTTCAAGACGCCGGCATTGACCACATCGAAATGACGCTGGCCTTGGTTTAAATGTCTTCAAGCAGCGGGTAGGGCAGTCCACTGACTTGCAAGTGAGGGCCTTTGGCATCGCCCAAATGGAGTGCTTGCGTCGCGGCGCTGACCTGCATTGAGACAATGCCCCACCATGGCGCAGCAGCCTGCTGCACGCTTGCATCCAACTTGGCCGCACTGGCCACGGTGCCGCAAGCTTGCTCGGCATCTTCGGATGTGAAAACTTCTTGTCCTGCTTGCATGGGGGATGTGCAGGACACGATGTAGGCGCGACGTTTCAGCGTGCCACGGAATTGACTTCTGGCAACGACTTCTTGCCCGGGGTAGCAGCCCTTTTTGAAACTCACGCCTTCGACTGATTCGTAGTTCAGCATCTGCGGCACAAAAGCTTCTGATGTGGCCGCCTGAACCATGCAGATGCCAGACAAGATTTCGGCCAGTTGCCAGTCGTCCGCTGTCACGCTGGGCAAGTTTTGGTTCAAGAATGCATCAGTAGCGACATCGTCTTTCAAACCGAGCCAAAGAATTCTCGAAACTGGCGAGCCTGATTGGAATGCGCTGTGCAGCTTGATGAAGTAGCTCTCACTTTGTTGCGCTGTCTGCCACGCAATGGCGGATGTCAGAGCAGAACAAGCTTGATCTGCTGCATCGCCCAGGAGACCGCGCATTTCGTAAAGTGTCGTGGCATCACTGAGTTTGACTTTGGCACGCATCACAAACATAGACAAACGCTTGACAATTGCCTGCAGCAAATCTTTGTGACAAACCATCAGGAACTTTTCGTTGCTGATCTTGAGGACGATGAAGCTGGCCAACAAACGCCCCTTGGCGGAGCAATAACCAGCAAAACGTGATTGCCCCACAGGCAACAGCAAGACATCGTTGGTTAACTGACCCTGCAAAAAGGTGCCAGCGTCAGCCCCTTCGGCCAAAATAAGGCCCCAATCTGGTGGTGTCACGATGCCAGTGGGAGAGAATTTCAGTTGAGGTTCAATCAGGTCCATGCCTGAATTATGATCTCCTCTGAAAAACCCAAAGGAATCAAGGTTTGAGTCGCCCCGCACCGAAAGCCCGAAAAAGCAAAACTTCACGAAAAAAACGTTCGTGGGGCGCTTTTTTGACACTCGCGATTCTGTTGATGTTGGGGGGACTGG
>CALEYZ010000053.1 GCA_937928195.1 uncultured Limnohabitans sp. | reverse complement strand
GGCCTGTGCGAATTTTGGTGAGGTTGTTTTTGAAAGCCGCAATGGACTGGTCCATCTTGGTTTGCGTGGTTTTCTTGATGTCTTCTAAGCTCATGAGATTCTCCGGGGCCCAATGATTCAGGTTCAATGGCAGGTTCAAGAATTAGGCGTACACCAAAGTGCCCTCGTCCTCGCCCATGACCACTCGCTTGAGGGCCCCATGCTTGAAAATCGAAAACACTTTGACGGGAAGTTTTTGGTCGCGACACAGCGCAAAGGCCGTGGCATCCATGATGCCCAAGTTTTGAGAAATGGCATCGTCAAACGAAATTTTGCTGTAACGCGTGGCCGTCGCATCCTTTTTCGGATCTGCGTTGTACACACCATCAACTTTGGTGGCTTTGAGCACCAATTCGGCACCGATTTCTGCACCGCGCAAAGCAGCGGCCGTGTCGGTTGTGAAGAAAGGATTGCCTGTACCTGCGGCGAAGATGACCACTTTGCCTTCTTCAAGGTATTGCAGGGCTTTGGGGCGTACGTAGGGCTCAACCACTTGCTCAATGGCAATGGCAGACATGACACGGGCGGTGAGGCCTGCTTTGTCCATGGAGTCGGCCAAGGCCAAGGCATTCATGACGGTGGCCAGCATGCCCATGTAGTCGGCTGTCGCGCGGTCCATACCGACGGCGCCACCAGCAACACCCCTGAAGATGTTGCCACCGCCAATGACCACAGCCACTTGCACACCCAAACGGGTGACTTCGGCAATCTCTTCAACCATGCGAACGATGGTGGCGCGGTTGATACCGAACTGGTCGTCACCCATCAATGCCTCGCCTGACAGCTTGAGCAGAATACGCTTGTGAGCTGGATGGGCGATGGTCATGACGGGCTCCTCATAAAGACAGATTTAAGTTTAGCGTTGAATCGCCCTTTCAGGCGATTCTTTTACCCGGGTTTTAACCCTGATAGGGGCAGATTAGCCTGCGTTTTGAGCGGCAGCAACTTGTGCGGCCACTTCAGCAGCAAAGTCGTCAACCTTTTTCTCAATGCCCTCACCCACCACATACAAAGTGAATGCTTTGACTTGGGTGGCTTCGGCTTTGAGCATTTGCTCAACGGTTTGCTTGTCGTTTTTCACGAAAGTTTGGTTGTTCAAAGACACTTCTTTGAGGTATTTCTGAACAGAACCTTCGATCATTTTGGCAGCGATGTCAGCAGGCTTGCCAGACTCGGCGGCCTTGGCTGTGGCCACTGAACGCTCTTTTTCGATCAGGTCAGCAGGCACGTCGTTGCTGGTCAAAGCAACAGGCTTCATGGCTGCAACGTGCATGGCAACGTCTTTGGCCGCTGTGTCTTTGCCTTCGTACTCGACCAACACACCAATGCGTGTACCGTGCAAGTACGTAGCGATTTGTGCACCACCGGCCACGCGCTTGAAGCGGCGGAAGCTCATGTTTTCACCGATTTTGCCAATCAGGCCTTTGCGAACTTCTTCCAATGTAGGACCGAAGCCGTCTTGGCTGTATGGCAACTCGCCCAATGCAGCCACGTCGGCTGGATTGTTCAATGCGGCCAATTTGGCAGCGGCATTGGCCAAGGCCAAGAAGCTGTCATTTTTGGTGACGAAGTCAGTTTCGCAGTTGACTTCGAGCATGGCGCCGGTGTTGCCTTCTGTGTAAGCAACGATCACGCCTTCGGCGGTGACGCGGGAAGCGGCCTTGCCAGCTTTTGTACCCAATTTAACGCGCAACAACTCTTCTGCTTTGGCCATGTCGCCTTCGGCTTCCGTCAGGGCCTTTTTGCACTCCATCATGGGGGCATCGGTTTTAGCGCGCAATTCTGCGACCATGCTTGCGGTAATAGCAGCCATTTTGTTTCTCCGTTTCGTCTTCGAAATTAACTTCGAACTAAATAAAAATTGATAAAAACTCAGTGAGACTCAGGTTAAAAAAAAGGGGCAAGAAGCCCCTTTTCTCTGGTTGAGCGGGCATTAAGCAGAGGCTTCTTGCACTTCAACGAATTCGTCCGCGCCTTCAGCAGCCACAGCATTGACCACGTCTTGAACGGCGTTTGCACGGCCTTCAATGATGGCGTCAGCAATGCCGCGAGCGTACAAAGTAACAGCTTTGGAAGAGTCATCGTTACCTGGAATGATGTAGTCGATGCCTTCGGGTGAGTGGTTGGAGTCCACCACGCCGATCAATGGAATGCCCAATTTTTTGGCTTCCAAGATCGCAATCTTGTGGTAGCCGACGTCGATCACGAAAATTGCGTCAGGCAATGTGGCCATGTCTTGAATGCCACCGATGTCTTTTTCAAGCTTCTCGATTTCACGTTTGAACATGAGTTGTTCTTTTTTGCTCAAGGAGTCGAGGCCGACTTCTTGCTGAGCTTTCATGTCCTTCAAGCGCTTGATGGAAGTCTTGACGGTTTTGAAGTTAGTCAGCATGCCGCCCAACCAGCGTTGGTCAACGTAAGGAACGCCGGCGCGCTGTGCTTCAGCAGCCACGGTTTCACGCGCTTGACGCTTGGTGCCAACCATGAGGATGTTGCCGCGGTTTGCAGAGAGTTGTTTGACGAACTTCAATGCATCTTGGAACATCGGCAAAGATTTTTCCAAGTTGATGATGTGGATTTTGTTGCGGTGACCGAAGATGAAGGGGGACATCTTGGGGTTCCAGAAGCGAGTTTGGTGACCAAAGTGGACACCGGCTTCCAGCATTTCGCGCATGGTAACGGACATATTGTTTCTCCGAAGGTTGGGTCTAAAATCCGGCTCACACATCGGTTGTTTAGGGAAGCGCTTCGTAGCACTTGATCAAACAGCCAACACCTTGAAGGAGCCGGTTTGCGATTTACTTGCAGGTGAATTCCTGCTAAGCCTGTCGAGTATAGCATCCCAAATTGCACTTTTTCCAGCCTTCACCCCCCTCTTTACACACATCCCCACCCCACCATGCGCCAAGACCTGATCGCCACCCTTCATGCGCTCACAGCCCAACAGACCAGTCCTTTGGCCGAATGGCAAAAAAGCCAAGAATTAGCCCAAAGCACGGCGTGCGACAAGGTCTTTATGGCTTTGACGCCTTCAGAACCGCCCGCTTTGTTGCGGGAACCGAGCCTGTTAAATGCCCCACTCAAGGGCCTGGCTTTTTCAGTCAAAGACTTGTTTGATGTGGCTGGCAGCCCCACGTTGGCGGGCTCGATCGTCTTAAAAGGACAGCCAGCAGCCTTGACCGATTGCCCAGCCGTGGCACGTTTAAACAACGCAGGGGGCGCGTTTCTGGGGCGAACCAACATGGTGGAGTTTGCCTTTTCTGGTGTTGGCAACAACCCGCACTACGGCACACCTGCCGCCTGGGATGCCGTCTCAGACCAAGCCGTTGTGAGCAACGGACAAGGCCATGTGCCCGGGGGGTCTTCATCAGGCGCCGCAGTGTCAGTGGCCACAGGTGCCGCCTTCATCGGCCTGGGTTCTGACACAGGCGGCTCCATCCGCATTCCCGCCGCGCTCAATGGCATCGTGGGTTTTAAAAACACAGCCCGTCGCGTCCCCACCTTGGGCGCCGTTCCTTTGTCCACCACCATGGACACTGTGTGTGCCATGACACGCAGTGTTCGTGACGCCGTGTTGGCCCATGAAATTTTGGCATCACGCAAAGTGGCACGTTCAGCACGCAGCCTCTCCAACTATCGCTTGGCCGTTCCGACCAGCCTCATGCTAGACGGGCTATCAGCTGGTGTGCAATCAGCTTGGGAGCGCAGCCTGCGTCAACTCGCCAAGGCTGGCGCACAACTTGTGGAGACGCCATTGCTTGAAATCAATGAGCTGCCAGGACTTTTGAGCACAGGCGGTTTCAGTGCGGCGGAAAGCTACACCTGGCACAGACACTTGCTAGCCAAAGACGCGGCCCAATACGACCCACGTGTTTCAGCCCGCATATTGCGTGGCGCCAACATGAAGGCCTTCGAGTATTTGGACTTGCAAGCTGGCAGAGCGGCCTGGATTGCGCGCATGCAATCGGCACTCGGTGCATTCGATGCAGCGCTCTCACCCACTTTGCCCATCCATGGCCCCACACTGGCCAGCGTCGCGCCAGGCGCAGAAAGAGACGATGCATTTTTTGCAGCCAATACGCTGTTGCTTCGCAACACCAGTGTGGTCAACATGCTCGATGGCTGCGCCCTTTCTTTGCCCATGCACCAAGCGGGTGAGCTGCCCAGCAGCATGATGGTGTGGCAAGGTCCCATGCGAGATGACGATGTCTTGAACATTTCGTTGTCGATCGAAACTGCTTTGAGGTCTGCTTGAAAAAACTCGACTGGCAAGAACCCATCGCCTTGTTCAATGGGGCGCAAACGCGTCAACTCGAAAGCTTGGCCGCTGCACGCATCACAAGGGGTGACAGCTTGATGGCGCAGGCCGGTTTGGCTGTGGCCCGACTGGCCATGGCCATCAAGCCTTTTGCACCTTGCTATTGGATTTTTTGCGGCCCTGGCAACAATGGGGGTGACGGACTTGAAGCCGCCACGCATCTGCACCGATGGGGTCGGCAGGTGCGCGTGGTGCTTTGGCAAGCTTCGTTGAAGCGCCCTGCTGATGCGGTCCTTGCTTTGCAAAAAGTAAAGGCATTGGCCATTTCAATTCAGGACGACCTGCCTGTGCGCAACCGCAACAAGCAGGCATCACCTGATGGCGTCAATTTAGAAGACCTGTGCATCGATGCCATGCTAGGGATTGGCTTGCGCTCGCCTGCAACTGACAAGCCCTTGTCTGCTGCTGAACAGCTGATGCAAACTTGGGTTGAGGGTCTGTACCAATTGGGCGCAGAGGTTTTGGCCGTGGACATTCCGTCTGGCTTGAACGCTGACACTGGCCAATTTCAAAACGAAGCAAGTAGGTCACAACACATTCAAGCAACTCACACTTTGCAATTGCTCACAGCCAAACCAGGCTGCTGGACTGCCCAAGGCCGAGATGCATGTGGCACGTTGTGGCTGGACGCGTTAGGCAGTGAAGACCTCCAGGAAACAATGCAAGCCACGGCCCTGTTGAACAGTGCAAGGAAGCTTGCGTGGGCACCACGTCACGCAAGCCACAAAGGCACGTTTGGCGATGTCACCCTCATCGGCGGCGAAGCTGTGCAAGCCCGTGGCATGGGCATGACGGGTGCAGTGGATTTGGCCGCTTCAGCGGCTTTGCACGCAGGTGCAGGCCGAGTCATGGCTTGCTATTTGAATGACGACAAAAGCAGCGCTGTTCACACACCCCGCTTGGCAGAAATCATGCAGCGAAATTTTGCGGCACTGAACCTTCAAGTGGGTGCCATCGTGTGTGGTTGCGGCGGTGGCACGGCGGTGAGAAAAATCTTGCCCCAAGTTTTGCAACAAAGCAAATGCCTGGTGCTGGACGCTGACGCGCTCAATGCTGTCTCTCATGATCCCTGGCTGCGCGATTTGCTGCGCCAACGCGCAACGCAAAAATGGCAGACCGTGATCACCCCTCATCCACTTGAAGCCGCCCGACTGCTCAGCACAGACAGCCATGCTGTGCAAATTGACCGTCTGAAGGCGGCACAAACTTTGGCCAATGACTTGATGTGCACCGTGGTGCTGAAAGGTTCAGGCACTGTCATTGCGAAGACAGGCCATACACCCGTCATCAATCCGACCGGCAATGCACGGCTGGCCACAGGCGGCACAGGCGATGTGTTAGCGGGTCTTTTGGGTGCGCGCATGGCGCAAGGGATGGATGACTTTGAAGCGGCTTGCGCTGCTGTGTTTGAACACGGCCAAATCGCCAACGAATGGCGCTTGCCGGCGCTGACGGCAGGCAAGCTGGCAGAACTTATCCGCGGCCCGCAAACGGCATCTTAGTGGCCATCACGGTGTGGAACATCACGTTGGCCTCTAGGGGCAAGCTGGCCATGTAGACCACAGAAGAGCCGACCAAAGCCACATCCATCAAAGGTTCTGCTTTGATTTCCAAATTGGCTTGCGGCACGCCTTTGGCCATCTTCATGGCCATGGGTGTTGCCGCATTGCCCACATCGATTTGTCCCACTGCGATGTCGTACTGACGGCCATCCAATGAAGCTGTTTTGGTCAATCCAGAAACAGCATGCTTGGTCGATGTGTAAGCAATCGAAAAAGGTCGTGGTGTGGTGGCAGAAATGGAGCCGTTGTTGATGATTCGGCCGCCCATGGGCTTTTGATCTTTCATCACACGGAAAGCTTCGCGAATGCACAAGAACATGCCTGTGAGGTTGGTATCGACCACACTCTTCCACATGTCCAGACTGAGTTCGGGCAATGGAATAGCGGGCGTGCTGACACCAGCATTGTTGAACAGCAAGTCAACACGACCAAACGTTTTGACACACTGCGCAAACAAATTGGCCACGGACTCTTCTTGCGTGACATCGGTGGGAACAGCCAGCACTTTGTAGTTGGCATTGATCGCTTTGGCCTCTGCCGCCACTTCTTCCAAATTGGCCAAACGACGGCCGGCCAACACAACGGACCAGCCGTCGTTGAGCAATGCCAATGCCGTTGCCTTGCCAATGCCTGAACCAGCGCCTGTGACGATGGCAATTTTTGAAGTGTGGGTCATGGATTCTGTCTCCTGCTTGAATCTTTGATTTGAAAAGAAATGGATGATTGCAAAGCGTGCTGCAGTTGATTTCAGCGGCGGCTTTTGCGGGCTTGGCTTGTTTTCTTGGAACCTGCGGATTTGGAAGATGCACCCTTAGGCGCGACCTTGCCATGCCGACTGGCGGGCTTACCGCCCTCCACTTTGCGTGCATTGAATGGACGCGATTTGGATTTGACGCCCTCAGCGCCAGTCAAGGCACTGCGCGCATTGCCATTGTCATGGTGATGGCCGTTTTGTTTACCCACACCTTTGTCGCGCATCTGGCGCGGACTGAATTCTTCAGCAGGGTTGACCAAACGGAAATCAATTTTCCGACCGTCCAAATCGACACGACTGACCTGGATTTGAACGCGGGTGCCAATGGCATAACGAATGCCCGTTCTTTCACCGCGCAACTCTTGGCGTGCCTCGTCAAAACGGAAATACTCGCCGCCCAGCTCCGTGATGTGCACCAAGCCTTCAACGTACAGATTGTCCAAGGTGACGAAAATTCCGAAGCTGGTGGCCGATGTGACCACGCCCGAATATTCTTCGCCCAAATGCTCTCGCATGTATTTGCATTTCAGCCAGGCTTCAACATCGCGGCTGGCTTCGTCGGCGCGGCGCTCATTGGCACTGCAATGCAAGCCGGCCGCCTCCCAAGCTTGTTGCTCGGCAGGCGACATTTTGATGCGGGGTGCGTCGTCCATTTGCGCACCCGATTTATTTTTCTGCAAGCGCTTGGCCAATTTGGCATGCGCCTCGCCAGGCAAAGGCAATGCGGGCAACTGGTACTTTTTGTGCGCCAAGATGGCCTTGATGACACGGTGAACCAGCAAATCGGGGTAACGGCGAATCGGACTGGTGAAATGCGTGTAAGCCTCATAGGCCAAGCCAAAGTGCCCGCTGTTGATGGGCGTGTAAATGGCTTGCTGCATGGAGCGCAGCAGCATGGTGTGAATTTGCTGTGCATCGGGCCGGTCTTTGGTGGCCTGTGCAATGTGCTGGAACTCACCAGGCTTGGGTTCGTCACTCACGGTGTACGGCAAGCCCAAAGACTTCAAGTAATTGCGCAGCAAATCTTTCTTCTCGGGCGTGGGGCCTTCGTGCACGCGAAACAAACCGGGATGCTTGCTGCTTTGAATGAAGTCGGCACTGCAAACGTTGGCCGCCAACATCGCCTCTTCAATGAGACGGTGCGCCTCGGTGCGCACACGGGGCACGATTTTTTCAATGCGGCCGTTGTCATCGCAAATGATTTGAGTTTCGGTGGTTTCAAAATCAACAGCCCCACGGACTGCACGTGAGGCCAACAGCGCACGGTACACATCGTGCAAATTGAGCAAGTCATTGACGCGTGCCTTGCGTTTGATGGCTTCAGGGCCACGGGTGTTGGCCAAAATGGCCGCCACCTCGGTGTACGTAAAACGCGCATGGCTGAACATCACCGCAGGGTAAAACTGGTACGCGTGAATCTCGCCTTTGGCCGTGATCAGCATGTCACAGACCATGCACAAGCGCTCGACTTCTGGATTGAGTGAGCACAAGCCATTCGAGAGCTTCTCGGGCAACATGGGAATGACACGCCGCGGAAAGTACACACTGGTTGCGCGGTCGTAGGCATCAATGTCAATGGCACTGCCTGTTTCAACGTAGTTGCTGACGTCGGCAATGGCCACCAACAAGCGCCAGCCTTTGGCCTTGCCAATCTTGGCAGGCTCGCAGTACACCGCATCGTCAAAGTCGCGTGCGTCTTCGCCGTCAATGGTGACCAATGGAATGTCCGTCAAGTCAATCCGATCTTTGCTGTCTTGCGGCCGTACTTTGTCTGGCAAACCGCGCGCCATGCTCAAACAGGCTTCGGAGAATTCATGGGGCACGCTGTACTTGCGCACGGCAATGTCGATTTCCATGCCCGGATCGTCAATTTCACCCAAGACTTCTTTGACACGGCCAACAGGTTGACCAAACAAGGCTGGAGGCTCGGTTAGCTCAACCACCACCACCTGGCCGGGCTTGCCTGCACCGATGCCTACTTTGGGAATGAGAATGTCTTGGCCGTAACGCTTGTCTTCAGGGGCCACGATCCAAATGCCACCTTCATTGAGCAAGCGGCCAATGATGGGTTGCGCAGGACGCTCGAGAATTTCCACCACACGGCCTTCAGGCCTTCCCTTGCGATCTTGTCGGACGATGCGAACTTTGACTCGGTCTTTGTGCAGCACGGCACGCATTTCGTTGGGCGGCAAAAAGATATCGCCGTCACCGTCGTCACGAATCAGAAAGCCATGGCCATCGCGATGGCCTTGCACGCTGCCTTCGATTTCATCGAGCAGTCCGGAGGGGTGGCTATTTTTTTTGATATACAATCCTTTTTTTCCTGAAAGCCCAGGTGGCGGAATTGGTAGACGCACTAGTTTCAGGTACTAGCGAGTAACTTCGTGGGGGTTCGAGTCCCTTCCTGGGCACCAAGTTTAAACAAAGCTGCACACGATGCAGCTTTTTTTATGCGCAGAATTTGCAAAATCTCACTGCAAAAGGCACCGCGCATACTTTTCACAGGTCTTCAAGCCCTTAAATGGGCACGGCAACCAGGTCGTGACCTTCCACACCCACAATGCGTGCGCGTGTAAATTCTCCGGCCTTGTACGTTTTGCTGAGCTTCTCGGGGGGCAACAAACGAACCAAGCCATCAATTTCGGGCGCATCGGCGTAAGAACGTCCCATACCGCCCTTCTTGCCCATGGCCGTGGCGGAATCGATCAAAACTTGCATGGTGGCGCCCACGCGCTGCTGCAAGCGCTGGATGGACACCTCTTCAGCCACTGCCATGAAGCGGGAGCGGCGCTCTTCACGCACGGCTTCGGGCAACATGCCTGGCAAGTCATTGGCTGTGGCGCCTTTGACGGGGCTGTAGGCAAAACACCCGGCCCTGTCGATTTGGGCTTCTCGCACAAAGTTCAGCAAGTGCTCAAACTCTTCTTCTGTTTCACCGGGGAACCCCGCAATGAAGGTGCTGCGGATGACCAATTGAGGACAGATTTCACGCCACTTTTGAATGCGTTCTAAATTTTTCTCGCCACTGGCAGGACGCTTCATGCGCTTGAGCACATCGGGGTGGCTGTGCTGCAAAGGCACATCCAAGTACGGCAAGATCAAACCCGAGGCCATGAGCGGCAAGATATCGTCAACACTGGGGTACGGGTAGACGTAATGCAAACGCACCCAGGCGCCATGCTTTTGCGCCATCTCGCCCAGCGTTTGAACCAACTCCAGCATGCGCGTTTTGACCGGCCGGCCTTCCCAGAAACCTGTACGGTATTTGGTGTCGACACCATAGGCCGAAGTGTCTTGACTGATGACCAACAACTCTTTAACGCCCCCCTCAAACAAGGCCTGGGCCTCTTTCAAGACATCGCCAATGGGACGCGACACCAAATCACCTCGCATGGAGGGAATGATGCAGAACGTACAACGGTGGTTACAGCCTTCGCTGATTTTCAAATACGCGTAATGACGTGGTGTGAGTTTAAGACCAGCCTCTCCAAATGCGTTGGGCACCAAGTCCAAGAAGGGATCGTGAGGTTTGGGCAAATGTGCATGCACAGCGTCCATTACTTCTTGGGTGGCATGAGGGCCTGTGACGGCCAACACACTGGGGTGCATCTCGCGCACCATGTTGCCACCGCCCTCGGCTTCTTTGGCACCTAAACAGCCCGTCACAATGACCTTGCCGTTGACATTCAGGGCTTCTGAAATGGTGTCCAAACTTTCCTTGACCGCATCGTCGATGAAGCCACAGGTGTTAACGATCACCAGATCGGCGCCCTCGAATGTTTTGGAAGTTTGATAGCCCTCGGCACTCAGCTGCGTGAGAATTAATTCGGAGTCGGTCAGCGCTTTGGGGCAACCCAGGCTGACAAAGCCCACTTTGGGTGCGGCCGACGTGGTGGTTTCAGAGGCGAAGGCCGAGCCAACACCTGTGCTTGCAATTTCGTTCATGGGCGTATTGTCCCAGCAAATCGATCGCCTCTGGCAGGCCGGGGTTCACAGAATCAAGGCTTCAAACCAAAAGCTGTCAGGAATTGGGCTGTTTGCTTTTGCATCTGCTCTTGCATCTGGCTCATGATGTTGGTGGACTGATGGCCCATTTTGGATTGCATCTGCATCAAAGACTGCAAATTGCTCTCTAAGTATGAGCCCATGTAGCCCTGCATGGCATGACCGTAAAAGCGAATGATGCTGGCCAAAACGGCTTCGGTGAACATGGGCGCACCTGCAGACTCTTCTTCCAGAATGATTTGCAACAAGATGCTCCGGGTCAGGTCTTCTCCAGATTTGGCATCTTTGACCGCAAACGTATGCCCCTCCATGACCAAGTGTTTGATTTCGGTCAGCGTGATGTAACTGGAAGTGGCAGTGTCATACAGTCTGCGATTGGGGTATTTTTTGATCACGCGCTGTGTCTTGGCTTCGGTTTGACTCGCAGCACTTGATGCCTCAAAAGGAGCGCCTGCAGCTTCTGCTGTTTTAGTGGACTTGGCTGATTGACGGGCCATGATTTAGACTCTTCACAAAATGAACGATGCAATTCGATTGAATGCAGCAATGGACCACAGTATGCTGCACCGCAACAGATTTTAAAGTTATCAATTTGCTTACTTCTACGAGGAGTTACCCTCAATCATGCTGAACGCCAATCACGCCGCCTTGTTTTTTACTGTGGCCATGCTTGCTGTGACCACTTATTTCCTGTTTGGCTCCATTCCTCTGCTGATTTTGAAGCATGACAACACGATGGACTCTAAGTTCATCCGATCGTTTTACATCACGTACTTCAAATTTGCGATTGTGGTGGCCACGGCAGCCACCATCAGCTATGCCATGGCGGGGCGCCATGTGTTAACGGCCGAAGCCGCGATCATCGCCACCCTGACCTTGATCTTGCGTTTCAAATTCATTCCCCAAATGGACCAATTGGGTTCAGAAATTCGCGACAACAACCTCATGGCCATCCCCGGCTTTCGCAAAATTCACAAAACCGCAATTTTCCTCAACGCGGCCCAACTTCTGACCGTCCTGGGCAGCTTGAGCTTGATCTGATTCAATTGGGGTCAGATCACAATTAATTTGCTGAGTTGCTGTCGGCACTCCCCCTCGCTTTCCTAAGATAAATGACATGCGCTCACAAACTTTCAAAATGTGGCGCCTCGCCATGACAGGCCTGCTAACGAGTGCCTGCGCTCCGCTATCACCCTCGCATCCTTCACAGCAAGCACCCATCGTCTTTGTTCACGGCAACGGTGACTCTGCAGCACTCTGGCAGACCACGCTTTGGCGCTTTGAATCCAACGGGTGGTCTCATCATTTACTCCACACATTGGATGTTGCTTACCCATTGGCACGTGACGCAGATGACAAACCTCAAGCAGGCCGTTCTTCGACGAAGGAGCACATGCAAGCATTGCGCGCAAAGGTTGAAGCCGTGTTGCAGGAGACCGGCTCGAAGCGCGTCATTCTGATTGGCAACTCCCGCGGCGCATACGCAATTCGCAACTACATCTGCAATGGCGGCGGCAGTCAGTGGGTCAGCCATGCCATCCTTGGCGGTGGTCCCAACCATGGCGTTCAGGCCATTCCAGGCTTGAACGATGCCAACGAATTTTCGGGCGCTGGCCCTTTTCTCAAGCAACTGAACGCACCGAAAAACGCGAATGGCGACGAGGTTTGTGGACCGACGCAATGGATGACCATTCGCTCAGACAACAACGACAAATTTGCACAACCCGATGGTCTGTGGCTCGGCATGAAGGGGCGGCCCACTTTCGTTGGCTTTGAGGGTCCTGAACTGAAAGGCGCTTTGAATGTCGTGATTCCCAAAATTGACCATCGCGAAACTTCCTTCTCACCTGCCGCATTTGCGGCGAGCTTCCAATTCATCACTGGCAAAGCGCCTGAACACAACATCCTTGCCCAAGAACACATCGAGCTGAATGGAAAAGTATTTGGCTTAGGCGTAGACCCCTTGAAAGCTGACAGTGGCAACTTTGTCAACAATTTGCCCCTGCGTGGCGCCAAGCTCAAGGTCTATGCCATCGACACTCAGACGGGTCAACGCCAAGGTCATGCAGAGCATGCTGTGACTGTTCAAGAGGACGGCCATTGGGGACCCTTCAAGGCAAATTCACACACTGCATATGAATTTGAATTGACCATGGAGGGCTACGCCACCACACACATTTACCGCAGTCCTTTCGCGAGGTCCAGCAACATCATTCACATGCGACCTGAACGCTTGGCAGCAGCAGACCGCACAACACAAGCCATGGTCATCTGGACGCGGCCAAGAGGTTACTTCGATGCCAGCCGCGATCACATGCTGCTTAACGGTAAAACAGACATCCCTGGGGTGATCAAAGGCGTGAGCGCAGGCAACTCAAGTGCCAAGATTCGGATCGACGAATTTCCGCAGCGCGAAGTTTCTGCTGAGTTCAACAGTGAAAAAATCAAGGCTTTGACGTGGCCTGCATCGCAAGGCCATGTGACTGTCTTAGAACTCACTTACTAACCCATGCCAACGCATTGAATGCCAATCAGATCAGCGCTCAATGCTTGAAACTCGGAACTCTCTCCACAACAAGTAGAGACCGCTGAGCACAACGATGGCGGCACCCAAGACCACCGAGAGATCTGGGATTTGCCCAAAAACCAACCAGCCTCCTAGCGTCATGTAAATGATTTGCTGATACAAAAAAGGACCCAAGACAGCCGCGGTGGCGTAGCGATGTGCCAGCGCCGAAGCTGTATGTCCCAAGCCACCTGTTAAACCTGCCAAAACCAAAACACACCAAACTTGCCACGAGTCAGGGGTCTGCCAAGACCAAATTGCAAATGGCGCAAGGACCAAAGATGGCACCGTGGCCGATGCCAGTTGCGTTGAAATGGGGTGGTCACTGCTTGCCAACTGACGCGTCATCAAATTGAAGGCCGCATACAGCAACGCATTGAGAATGCTAAGCAAAATTGCCGGATGAAATGCATGGCTACCAGGCCGAATAATGACCAACACCCCGATGAATCCCAAGCAAATGGCCATCCACTTTTTGGCATCGAGCTTCTCATGAAGCCACAAAGCTGAAATCAGCGCTATCAAAATAGGGACTGAAAACTGCACCGCTCCAGTTTCGGCCAACTGCAAATATTGCAAGGCAAAAAAATTAAGCCCCGTCATAAGGGCTAGCATCACGCCCCTGAGCAATTGCATCCGCGGCTTACGAATTGTGAACAGCGCCAGCCCCATTGAGGGCATGAAGATGGCCGTGGTCAACAACGTATGAAACACAAACCTTAACCACACAACCTGCAACACAGGCACGGTTTGCACCAACCACTTGGCACTGGTATCAAGCACTGCAAACATCAAGGTGGTGGCAACCACCAAAGCGATACCGATTTGACGATGACGAGAGGTATCACTCAACAAGTGGGACATTTTTTTCAATCAAGACTCAAGCCAATTTTGCGAGCTACAGCGCCCCACTTTGCGTAGTCCTTATTGACTTTGGTCGCTGCCTCTTCCGGTGTACTGCCAATCACAATTTGATCTGTGGCTTTGAGCCGATCTGCAGCGTCTGGTGTGCGCAGCGCCTCCACCACAGCTTGCCTGAATTTTTGAATGATCTCATCTGGCACCTGCCGCGGCGCCAGCAAGATCAAGCTGAAGTCAGCTTCGTAGCCTTTCACACCCGCCTCCGCAATGGTGGGCACATCCGGTAAGGTGGGCGATCGGCCTTGGCCCGAGACCGCCAAGGCTGTCAGTTTGCCGGAGCGCACATGCGGCAACACGGTAGGGCCCGCCAACAAACCACAAGGCACTTGACCTGCCAGCACATCTTGCATAGCCGGTGCAGGCCCTTTATAAGGAATGTGCGTCATTTGCATACCGGTCATGTTCAGTAACAGCTCAGTCGACAAATGGCCAGGCACACCGGCACCGCCAGAGGCATAACTGAGTGGCGTGCTTTTTGACTTGGCAATCAGTTCACTCAAATTCTTCACTCCCAAGGAGGGATTGCATACCAGGGTTTGACTGAATGACGAAAGCACGCTGATTGGCTTGAGATCGTCCAATTTGAATGTCATCGATTTGTAGACATGCGGATTGACAGTGAGCAGTGTGTCGGTGGCGATCAAAAACGTATAGCCATCTGGTGCCGCACGTGCAACCGATGCCGCACCGATGTTGCCACCCGCACCCGGCTGGTTCTCTATGACGATGGGCTGTTTGAGAATGGTTTGTATTTTTTCAGAGGCTGTTCTCATGACCAAATCACTGGGTCCACCGGGAGGATATGGAGCAATCACCTTGATCGGCTTGGTTGGCCAAGACTGTGCAATGGCCGCATTGGCCACCCACAAGCAAGATGCAGCCAGCATCCAATGAGCACGGTTTAATCGCAAAAAATTCAACATCGTTCACTCCAAAGAATGGAACATCCTATCCAAGCCGGACTGCTGCGCCAACCCCTGCTTACACCGAGAACAGCCCTTCAAAGTCAGGCGTTTTCTAATTCTGACTAAGATAGCTCATTCCTTTTAGAGATGCGCCCCCCATGAAATGCCCCTCCATTGTTAGCTCCAGGCATCGTGCGTTAGCCCTCAGCACCACTCAGCTTGCCGTACTTTGGGGGCTCTCCAGCCCATTTGGAGTTTGTGCACAAGATGCCAGCGTCGGTGGACAAACCGAACCAGTCAGTGGCACACAACCCAGCGTGATTCAGCGAGTGGAAATCGTGGCACGGCAGGGATCGACGGAACTGCGACGAGCCGCCAGCGTGGCCAAACAAATTTACGGCCGAGATGAACTGGACCGCTATGGCGACACCAACACGCTCGATGTACTGCGCCGACTGCCTGGCGTCAACGTAGACACTGGCGGACCACGCATGCGGGGCTTGGGTGCAGGCTACACCCAAATTTTGATCAATGGCGATCCAGCGCCGCAAGGTTTTAACCTTGACCAATTGAGTCCGTCACAAATTGAACGCATTGAAGTGATCAAGGCCTCGACCGCGGATCAAAGTACGCAAGCCATTGCTGGCACTATCAACGTCATCTTGAAAGAAACCTCACGACGCGCCCTGAGCAGCTTGCGCTTGGGATTGTCCAACGGCCGCGACCGTCCTGTTGGAAATCTCAACTACGCCATCAGCGACGCTTCGGGCCCTTTCAATCTGTCTTTACCTGTCTCCTTGTTTGAATGGGATCGGCAAGTTCGCAACTTGGTAGAGCGTCAAATGTCTGGCACAGACGGCAAAGCGGCCCTCTCTGAGCAATTAGGTACCAACACCTCATGGGGTTGGGGCTACAACGTTGCCCCTCGAGTTAATTTCAAAATCAGCGATGAACAAACTTTGTCGCTGGCCACTTTTTTTCAAAAAGGCTATTGGAACTACACGACAGACTTTGCAAATCGAACGCTCACTGGTCACCCTGTGTTTGACGACAACGCCATTCAAGCTGGCTTTTGGGAAAATCGCCGCGGCAATCTGACATGGATCCACCGTTTCAGCGAAGACCAACGCATTGAAATCAAAGCAGGTGTGCAGCAGTTCCGTTCTGGCTTTGATTTGAACAACGTGCGTGCCAACATCACGCAACTCAAAACCACTGGCAATAACCAAGACGATGCCTACACCCAAGCAGGCAAGTACAGCCAATTGTTAGGGGACGAGCACACCCTCACCGCCGGTTGGGATTTAGAAACACGTGAGCGCCAAGAGCGCCGCACCACCACCGATGGCACCGGCCTCGCACTGTTGCCCGCATTTGAAGGTCAGCCCTTTGCCGCGCAAATGCGACGACAGGCTTTCTACATTCAGGACGAATGGGAAATCTCACCCCAGTGGCAACTCTACTTTGGCTTGCGCAACGAGCGCATTGCCTCAGAGAGCATCACAACTTTGGCCCCTGTGGTCAATGTAAGCAGTGTTCTTTCACCTTTGGCGCACATGACTTATAAATTTGATCCAAAGAGCAAGGACATGGTTCGTGCCAGTCTCACGCGAAGCTACAAAGCACCAGGTCTGAATGCCATGCTGGCCAGGCCTGTCATCAGTGCCGCCTACACCAACCTGACCCAGACCAACACCTATTTGTCGCCTGATCGTTTAGGCAACCCAGCCCTCACACCCGAGCTGGCCACAGGGCTGGACATTGCCTATGAAAATTATTTAAGCAACGATGGCATTTTCAGTGTGGGCTTGTTTCATCGAAACCTCAGCGATGTGGTTCGGAACATCACTGAACTTCGCCAAGTCAGCTGGGCCAGTGTGCCTCGATGGATCACACAGCCACAAAACTTTTCGGATGCCGTGACACGGGGTGTTGAATTTGAATTGCGCGGCAGAGCGGCCGACCTCTTGCCGCAACTGTTCAACACCAACAAAGGCTTGAACCTGCGCGGTTCTTTGAGTATTTACAGCTCACGTATCGCAGCCTTGACCGGACCCAACAACCGACTGGACGGCCAACAGCCATGGTCGGCCAACTTAGGGTTCGATCAACGCATCAGTGGCATGCCACTGACGCTTGGTGGCAACCTCAGCCTCACCCCAGGCTATGTCACACGACAAACAGCAGACCAATGGCTCACGCGCTCGGTGTCACGTGGCATCGACTTGTTTGCCACGATGCCCGTCAGTCCCACCATGATGTTCAGAGCCGCCGCCAGCGCGGGCGTGCAACAGTTTGGCCCGCCCAACGGCACCACCCTCACAACGCTGGCCAATGGTGATTACACCCTCACAGACCGGTACGCCAAGCCTCAATTGAACCTCAGCTTGGACATCCGCCTTTGATCTTTTTTTGAATCAGCGGCGATGGGTTGCTGCAATGTGAGTTGAAGGCAATTTGTCGCGACCAAACAATTTGTTGCGGAAAGTGCCTGGGGTGTATTGGGTTTTGTAAGCACCCAATTCTTGCAGCTTGGGCACAACCAAAGCAATGAAATCATCAAAACACTCAGGCACCACCGTGCGCGACAAATTGAAGCCATCAATATCAGCCTGTTGGCTCCAAGCCATCATTTGTTGGGCAATGGCATCCGCTGATCCAACCCACGGCGCTTGACGACTGCCCAAAATCATTTGAGACAACAGCTTGCGGCGCGTCCATTGCGGCCCTGCCGCACGCGTCATGGCCTCCACATTGGACACAATGGCTTGGCTCTTGCCAGTTTCAATCGGCTCGTCAATGTCGTACTTGGAAAAATCGATGCCCATCGAGGCTGCGGCATGAACCAAAGCGCCCTCTGAACTGGCGTAGCGTTTGTACTCCTCAAACTTTTCTTGCGCTTGGGCATCTGTGGCAGCAGTGATGATGGTGGCCCCCATCCAAACTTGGATGTCACTGGCCAAACGACCTTGCGCTACCGCCTGGCTTCGAATGCCATCCACAATTGTTTTGACCGCGGGCATGCTTTGGCCATTGATGAAGACGCATTCGGCATGCGTGGCGGCAAAACGTGAGCCGCGTGCAGAAGATCCGGCTTGGTACAACAAGGGCGTGCGTTGGGGCGAAGGCTCTGCCAAGTGCATGGCCTGAACTTGGTATTGTGGCCCTTTGTGATGAACCAAATGGACCTTGGAAGGATCGGCGTAGACGCCACTTTGTCGATTGGCCAACACCGCGCCCTCCTCCCAACTGCCTTCCCACAGTTGGTACACCAAGGCCATGTACTCATCGGCCAAATCGTAGCGATCGTCGTGGGCTGTTTGCCCCGAAAGACCTGCAGCGCGGGCAGCACTGTCGAGGTAACCCGTGACAATGTTCCAACCGATTCTTCCGTTGGTGAGATGGTCCAAGGTCGACATTCGACGCGAGAACAAATAGGGTGACTCATAGGTCAAATTGGCGGTCACACCAAAGCTCAAATGCTCTGTGACACTGGCCATGGCAGGGATCAGCATCATGGGGTCGTTCACTGGCACTTGCACGGCACCCTGAACTGCGGCATCTGGGCTAGCACCCAACACATCGTAGACACCCACAACGTCGGCAAAGAAGATGCCATCAAACAGCCCTGCTTCCAATCGCTTGGCGTAATCTGTCCAATATTTCAAATCAAGGTATCGCGTGGATTGGTCTCGAGGATGTGTCCAGAGGCCCTGTTGAATATGGCCCACGCAGTTCATGTCGAAGGCATTGAGCTTGATGTGTTTGGTCATAGGCTTTCAGGTAGAACCTTGGGTAGATCTGTTAAATTCAATCACGCGCATTCTCAAATGAATCAGAACACTTTGCACATCTGAACATAAAAACAAATGCGATGTGCGTCAAGTTCAGCATTCAGTTCAATTTCTTTCACAAGCCGCAACACCATGACTCATACGCCTCGACACGTGCTGCCCGTCATTGTGCTGGCCCAGTTCGCTGGAACCTCTTTGTGGTTTGCCATCAACGCGGTGATGCCCGACCTGCAAAGGCAAATGGCATGGCCGGCATCAGACATCGGTAGACTCACATCGGCTTTGCAACTGGGCTTCATTGCCGGCACCTTGGTGTTTGCCATTCTGACCATTGCAGACCGGTATTCAGCAAGGCGCGTTTTTCTGGGCTGCTCATTGGCAGGAGCCGCTTGTACCGTTGCAGCACTTTTTCAGGTTGAGTCATTTTCTGCCCTGATCTTTTGGCGCGCCTGCACGGGCTTCTTTCTGGCGGGCATCTACCCAGTGGGCATGAAGATCGCAGCCCAATGGTTTCCCAGGGGTTTGGGCGTGGCCTTGGGCTGGTTGGTAGGGGCTTTGGTTTTGGGCTCGGCCAGTGCGCACGCCATTCGCGCGGTGTCCAGCGAACTGCCATGGTCAACCGTCATGCTCAGTGTGGCGGGCTTGGCCGCCTTGGGTGGTTTGATGCTTTTCTTTTTAACCCCAGAGCCCCTGAAAAAGCCAACACAAGCCAAGCAACTGCAATGGCGGGCTTTGGCCACAGTGTGGACAGATTGGCGCGTGCGTGCATCGGTGTTGGGCTATTTTGGGCACATGTGGGAGCTTTACACCTTTTGGGTTTTGGTGCCGCTCATTTTGAGTAACCGATTTGAAGGTGCTCAGCTTTCGATGGCGGCATTCACGGTGATTGGTGTTGGCGCGCTGGGTTGTATCCTCGGTGGCTTGCTGGCCAAACGCTGGGGCAGCGCCTGGGTGGCCACAGCACAATTGAGCATCAGTGGCATCTGTTGCCTCTTAGCGCCTTGGATGATGTCGGCGTCCGTCGATTGGATGATGGCTTGGTTGATCGTTTGGGGCGTCACAGCCGCCGGCGATTCTCCGCAATTCTCGACACTGACCGCCAGCAATGCCCCGCCACATGCCGTGGGCAGTGTGTTGACCCTGACCAACTGCATCGGCTTTGGCATTTCCATTGTGAGCATTGAGCTCTTCACCTCGCTTACTGCAACGCATTCGCTGGGCTATTTGTTGCCTTGGCTGGGCATGGGGCCTTTGCTTGGCCTGTGGGCCATGCGGCCACTTTGGCGAAAGTAAATAACTGGGACAAAAAAAAGCACCTTGCGCGAGGTGCTTGATGTTCTGAAGAATGTTGGTAGGCGCGATTGGACTCGAACCAACGACCCCCACCATGTCAAGGTGGTGCT
>CALEYZ010000052.1 GCA_937928195.1 uncultured Limnohabitans sp. | reverse complement strand
GGCTTTGGCCACGTTTTCAGCCGTGATGCCCATGTGGTATTGGTTGTAGACGTCCCACAGGCCGTCCACAATCATGGAGTCGACCATGTTCCAGTTGCCCATGCGCTGACCATCGCGTGAGCCCATCAAGACGTGTGGCGATGCGCTCATGTTTTCTTGACCACCAGCCACAACAATGTCGCTGTCACCCCATGCCACAGCTTGCGCTGCCAACATGACGGACTTAAGACCGGAACCGCACACCGCATTGATGGTGAGCGCAGGCGTTTCTTTGGCAACACCAGCCTTCATCATGGCTTGACGTGCAGGGTTTTGACCGGCACCAGCAGCCAATACTTGGCCCATGATGACTTCGCCAATTTGGTCGGCACTGAGGCCCGCACGCGCAATGGCTTCGCGAATGGCAATGCTGCCCAGCTCAGGTGCCGCCACTTTGGCCAATGAGCCGCCAAACTTGCCCACAGCCGTACGCGCTGCTGAAACGATGACGATGTCTTCCATGATGTCTTCCTTTTTTGAAATGAATGTTTGCAAGAAAAATTTAAGCCCGCGCTTTCACGTACCGACCTGGCGCGGCTTCAATGGTTTTGGCTTTGGCATCTTTGCCGTAGTGTTTGGGCGCAGTAATTTGTTTGCCGGCATGCGTTTTGAGCCAATCGGACCAATCGGTCCACCAGCTGCCAGGCAACTCTTTGGCACCCGCAATCCACTCTTGCGCCGAAGCAGGGAATTTGCCGTCTTCGCGCAACCAATGACTTCGCTTGTGGGCCGCAGGCGGATTAATCACACCCGCAATGTGGCCCGATGCGCCCATGACAAAACGTTTTTTGCCTGGCAAATGTTGGGTTGAGGCATACGCACCGCCAATGGGCACGATGTGGTCTTCTCGAGAGCCGTAGATATAGACGGGTATGTTCACCTTGCCGAGGTCAATTTTTTCGCCACACACCGTGACCGCACCCGGCGTCACAAATTTGTTCTCGAGGTATGTATTGCGCAAGTACCAGGCATAGAACGGGCCAGGCAAGTTGGTGGAGTCGCTGTTCCAATACAGCAAATCAAACGGTGGAGGTGATTCGCCTTTCAGATAGTTGCCCACCACATAATTCCAAACCAAATCGTTGGGGCGCAAGAAGCTAAAGGTTGACGCCAAGTCTTGGCCTTTGAGCAAGCCGCCCTGCCCCATTTGCATTTCACGGAACTTCACAAAGTTCTCGTCAATGAACACATCCAAGACGCCCGTGTCGGTGAAGTCAATGAGGGTGGTTAGGAATGTGGCACTGGCCACAGGCTTCTCGCCACGCGCAGCCAACACGGCCAGCGCATTGCTCAGAATGGTGCCACCCACGCAGAAGCCCAGCGCATTGATTTGCTTTGCACCGGTGATGTCTTGAACTTGTGCAATGGCTTTGATCGCAGCGTTTTCAATGTAGTCGTCCCATGTTTTTTTCGACATGGATTCATCGGGATTGCGCCAACTGACGACAAAGGTGCGATGACCTTGGCTCACCGCATAACGAATGAATGAGTTGTTGGGTTGCAAATCCAAAATGTAAAACTTGTTGATACACGGCGGTATCAGCAAGAAAGGCTTTTCGTAGACCTTGGCGGTGAGCGGCTTGTACTCAATCAATTGAAAATATTCATTTTCAAAAACCACGGCACCTTCAGTAGTGGCCACGTTTTCGCCGACAACAAACTTGCTTTCGTCGGTCATGGACACATGGCCTTGCTGCATGTCATGCAACAAATTCTGAATGCCTTTTGCCAAGCTTTCGCCTTTGGTCTCGATGGCCTTTTGTTGCGCTTCTGCATTGAAGGCTAAAAAGTTACTGGGCGCAGATGCGGCAACCCACTGCTCCACCGCAAACTTGATTTTGTTTTGTGTGTGCTCATCGGCTTCTACGGCTTCGGCCAAACCCATCAGTGTTTTGGCGTTGAGCAAATAAGCGCCGGCTGTAAATGCTGCCATGGGATTGCCTGTCCACGCGTCATTGGAAAAACGGCGATCTTTGATGTCATGCTTTGAATCCAAACCGTGATTCCACAATGCTGTGGCTTCTTCCAGATAAGCCGCTTGCAAAGCCTTGAGTTTGTCTTGTGAAAAGCTGAGTGGGCTTGCAGCTTGTTCCGCACCGGGCACAATACCGCCCAGGTCCATGGTTTGAAAAGTTTGCATGGCTTGACCCCAGCTTTTGGCCAGGTTTTGTTGAAACTCTTCGCCAGCTCGCGACCAAAATTCATTTGGTGAATTTGTCATGTGCTTTTCTCCCCTTATTTCATTGATTTGAAACTATGTACATCGCCGCGATTGCCTGGTTGTATGTCGCACTCATGATGAGTGTGGCAGAAGCAACCAATACCAATGGATCCGTTCTTGGAGGCATTCTGACCTTCATTCTTTACGGGATCCTTCCAATTTCCATCATGGTTTACCTGATGGACACGCCTCGGCGCAAAAAGAACAGATTAGCACTGGAAAAGGCCCAAACCGATGCGGAGCAGGTACAAAACGCCATCGAAACCAGCAACAAGCCCGAGTAAAGCCCCGTTGAAGACCTGTTTAATCAGGCCTTAGCCAGATGTAAGCCGCCATTCGGCCCGACCCACCTTTTGCCACAGCATCTCGTCTGTGAGAGTGATAAGTGGTGTCCTGACGGTAAGTGCACCAGGGCAAGCTGCTGTCATTCCCATAAATGGCTTTAAAGCCTGCCAATTTGAGACGTTCACGTGCCAAACCGGCCAAATCAGCCAAATACTTGGTGGAAGACGTTGGCACAAACAGGTTGGCAGGCTTGTCGGATGTTTGAAGCACATTTTCAAAGGCCGCGTGCACATCGGCCCCCACTTCAAAAGCCGTAGGGCCAATACAAGGGCCCAACCAAACCAAACAGTCCTGCGGGTGAAGTCCAGCCAACAGAGCGGCTTGCGCCAAGGTTTCGACCACCCCGTGTCCCCGTGTCCCCGCTAGGCCACGCCAGCCCGCATGAGCCCCCGCAACCCACTTGGCACGTGGATGACAAACCAAAATGGGCAAACAATCGGCTGCCATGATGGTGCAAGCCACGCCTGAATGTGTGGTCCATGCCACATCGGCTTCCGTGTTGGGTGAGGTTGATGCATCGATGGCCACACCGTGTGAGCCATGCACCTGCCGAAGGTAAACAGCCGGCACGCCCAAAGCTTGCGCCACCAGATCACGATTGGCTTGAACATCTGCAGCGTTATCGCCCGACAGGAAGCCTAAATTGAGGTAATTCCAGGGCGCCTGCGACACCCCCCCCGTGCGGGTGGTCATGAGGGCTTGCACAAAATTCGGTGCAGGCCAGTCGGGTTGAAAGCCAATCAAATTGTTTACTCAGCGTCGGGGCATGCGGAGGGCTGGGCTTTTTGGAAAGCCTCCAGCTTCATGCACGCATCAAATGCACCCATGGTGAGCGGCAGTCCGTCAAAATTCACATCGAAGCGTTTGCCATTGAAAATTTGAGGCACCAAACAGCAATCTGCCAAAGTGGGCGTGTCGCCATAGCAGTAAGTCGATTTGGGGCCTTGTGCCAGTTGACGCTCAAAGGCTTCTAGGCCATCTCTGACCCAGTGGCGATACCAGGTGTTTTTTTGGTCTTCGCTGAGTCCCAGCGTGCCCGACAAGTATTTCAAAACACGCAGATTGTTGATGGGGTGAATTTCACACGCAATGGATTGCGCCAAGGCCCTCACGCGTGCACGGCCCAAGGCATCTTGCGGCAACAGTGCAGGTGTGGGGTGCGTTTCATCCAGATACTCAATGATGGCCATCGATTGACTCAAATGCTCGCCATCCACCACCAGGTTGGGGACCAGATTGTCTGCTGCCACAGCGCTGTAACCAGGCAACTTGTGTTCACCTTTGGCCAAATGAACCGAGATGTATTCGTAAGGCAAGCCCTTCAACTGGAGTGCAATTCGAACGCGAAAAGACGCAGAAGATCGGAAGTAGTTGTAAAGTTTCATAGGCATTAGCATAAACTGGAAACATGTCCGCTGACACCCTCCAACCTCATCTAACTTGGATCGAAAGCCAAGACCCTTTGCCATCGGTCGAAACTGCTTGGGGCGTGGACACCGACGCACCTGGCTTGTTGGCAGCTGGCGCAGACTTGGGTGTCGACCGACTGTTAGAAGCCTACGGGCAAGGTATTTTTCCTTGGTTCAACCCCGATCAACCGGTTTTGTGGTGGAGCCCCGATCCGCGCATGGTGCTCAAAATTGAAGACTTCAAGCTCCACCGTTCATTGCGCAAAACACTCTCACGTTATTCGGCGCATCCACAATTTGAACTGTGTTTTGACCGAGCCTTTGACCAAGTCATTGAATCATGCGCCCAAAGTCCGCGAGAAGGTCAAAAAGGCACATGGATCGTGCCTGCCATGGTTGAGGCCTACAAAGCATTGCACAAGGCGGGGCACGCACACAGCGTCGAGACTTGGTTAGATGGCAAATTGGTGGCAGGTTTGTACTTTGTCTGCATCGGTCGCGCCGTCTTTGGCGAGTCGATGTTCAGCACCCTCAGCGATGGCTCGAAAATGGCATTGGCCGCCTTGGTTCAGATCTGTGAACGCAATGGCATTGAAGCCATTGATTGCCAACAAAACACAGCACATCTGGCTTCGATGGGCGCCCGAGAAATGACGCGAGCAGATTTTTTAAAACTCACACACCTCGCCAAACAAAGCCGCAGTCCCGACTGGAAAAATGAAGCCATTGACTGGGACCATTGGCGCAACAGCAAAACCGCATGACGCATCTGAAAGACTTGCCCTTCAGCACCTTGCAGTTCTATGCCACTGCGGCTTATCCGTGCAGTTACTTAGATGCGCGTGAGGCGCGTTCGCAAGTCGCCACACCCAGCCATCTCATTCAAACCGATGTCTACTCTGACTTGGTGGCCAGAGGTTTTAGGCGCAGTGGTTTGTTCACCTATCGGCCCTATTGCGATGGCTGCCAAGCTTGTGTGCCATTGCGTGTGCTCTGCGATGAATTCAAACCTGATCGCAGCCAGAAACGGGCGATGAAAAAACACCAACACCTGGTGGCTAGAGTGTCACGATTGGGATTTGAAAGCGAACACTACGACCTGTACTTGCGCTATCAAAACAGTCGACACGAGGGGGGCGGCATGGACCAGGACAGTGTCGAGCAATACAAGCAATTTTTGCTTCAAAGTCGCGTGAACTCACGGCTGGTCGAATTCCGAGAGCCTGCGGTTGATGGCAATTTGGGCGAACTCAAAATGGTCAGCATCGTGGATGTGCTGAACGATGGCCTGTCGGCGGTGTACACCTTCTACGCCCCCGACAAAGACGCCAGCTTTGGCACCTACGGCGTGCTCTGGCAAATCAAGCAAGCCCAATCTTTGGGGCTGGCTTATGCCTATTTAGGCTACTGGATTGGTGCCAGTCCCAAAATGAATTACAAAGAACGCTTTAACCCGCATGAGCGCTTATGGAATGGCCAATGGCAGCGTCATTTCAAAGCCTTGCAGGAATAAGCTATCCAAAGACAATTTCATCTTGTAAAATCTGGTTTCGCAATGTCTTCTGTGTAGAAGACCCCTTCGCTTTCAAAAAGACAGAGGTTCAGTCCCATGAGAAAAGCTGAAGCACAAACGCCTGCTGTACCCACCATCCAAGTCATCGAACGCCTTTTCTCTCTGATGGATGTTTTGGCATCCAGAGAAGATGCCATTTCTTTGAAAGAAATCAGTGAAAAAACAGGTCTGCACCCATCCACAGCACACCGAATTTTGAACGACCTCACCATCGGTCGGTTTGTTGACCGGCCAGAGCCAGGCAGCTATCGCTTGGGCATGCGCTTGCTTGAATTGGGCAACATGGTCAAAGCACGCTTGAATGTGCGTGATGCCGCACTTGCCCCTATGCGGGAATTGCACAAACTGATTCAACAGCCTGTCAATCTCAGCATGCGACAAGGTGATGAAATTGTGTACATCGAACGCGCCTACAGCGAACGCTCAGGTATGCAAGTGGTGCGTGCCATTGGCGGTCGCGCCCCACTCCATCTCACATCGGTTGGGAAACTGTTTTTGTCAGTGGATGAACCCATGAAGGTTCGCAGCTATGCCACGCGAACTGGTTTGAGCGGTCACACCAAAAACAGCATCACGCAGTTGCCTGTGCTGGAGCGCGAGCTTTCCAAGGTTCGCCAATACGGCATTGCCCGAGACAACGAAGAGCTCGAATTGGGCGTGCGTTGCATTGCGGCAGGTATCTACGATGACCAAGGAAAACTGCTGGCCGGCTTGTCCATCTCAGCGCCGGCAGATCGACTGGATGAAGCTTGGTTGCCCAAGCTACAAGCAACCGCAGAAGAAATATCTCACGCGTTGGGATACAAGGAATAAAAAAAGCCCGTCAGCGACGGGCTTTTTTGTAAGCAGCACAGTATCAGTGCACGGTGCCCAAGAAGGCTTTAACCAGCAGAACTGGCCAAAGTCACTCCGTGACGTGCATGGTTGGTTTCAACCCAACGACGAACACGCTCAGCATCGGCAATGCGACTGAGCTTACCAGCAGAGTCCAAGAAGACCATGATCAACTTGCGGCCAGAAACTTTGGTTTGCATGACCAAGCATTGACCCGCTTCTGAGATATAGCCAGTCTTTTGCAAACCGATATCCCAGTTGGGACTTTTAACCAAGCGATTGGTTGTGTTGTACTGCAAAGTGCGACGGCCCACCGCCACTTCACGACCAGGCGAAGTGGACAGTTCACGCAGCAAGGGGACGTTGTAGGCAGCGCCCACGAGAACGGCCAAGTCTGTTGCACTGGATTGGTTGCGACTGGACAAGCCGGTTGGCTCAACATAGCTTGTTGAAGCCATGCCTAAACCGCGTGCGCGATCGTTCATGGCTTTGACAAACACAGGCAAGCCACCTGGGTAAGTTCGACCCAACGCATGTGCAGCACGGTTTTCACTGGACATGAGTGCCAAATGCAACAAATCGCCACGGCTTAGAACGGAGCCGACCGCCAAGCGCGAGGAACTGCCCTTTTCTGTGTCCACATCTTCTTGGGTGATGGCAATCATTTCGCTGTGCGGCAAATTGGCATCACTGATGACCAAACCAGTCATGAGTTTGGTTAAAGACGCGATGGGCAAAACAGCCTGATCGTTCTTGCGCAATAAAACTTCGTGTGTATCTTGGTCAATGACCAACGCAACACTAGAGCGAAGATCTAGCGCATCGCCACTTTGGTGAAGGCCCGCCACACGACCAAAAGATGGGCGCGTATCAACTTGTTTGGCTTTGGCTACTTTTCGGGGAGCACTTTTGCTCGCTTGCGCCGAAGATTTGGTGGCATTGACGGGTTTACGAGCACTGTCGCTGTCGGCCGCGTAAGTGAAAACTGACATGAAAGCCATCAAGCACAAAGGCATGCAAAGGCTCATGAAACGGCGGGAAAACAGGCGATTTAGTGGAGTCAAAGCGGTACTTTCAATGCCCAAAATCATTCAGAATTTGGCGAGTGTAATGGAAACTCCGCATAGTGTACATAAATAAAAAAAGTCGCGCAAGATCAATACCTTGCGCGACCTTCTTGAAGACGTTTTTCAGGCTTCAGGGATGAGAGGTTCAGCCTTGTGCCGCGACCCTGTCCGCTTTGCTTTGCAGCTTGTTCAAAGCACTCAAATAGGCTTTGGCTGAGGCCACAATGATGTCCGGATCAGAACCCACGCCGTTCACGACACGCCCACTGTTTTGCAGCCGAACCGTGACTTCGCCTTGGCTCTCGGTCGATCCACTGATGGCGTTCACCGAATAAAGCACCATTTCTGCACCACTTTCAACAATTGATTCGATGGCTTTCAGGGAGGCATCTACCGGTCCATTGCCGTCCGATTTGCCATGCATTTCTTTGCCATCGACAGTGAAAACGATGACCGCTTGAGGACGTTCGCCTGTTTCACTGTGTTGCGCCAATGAGACAAATGCATACTGCTCTTTGTCTTGGGTCACGCTTTCTTCACTGACCAAGGCCAAGATGTCTTCGTCAAAGATTTCACTTTTACGATCGGCCAACTCTTTGAAACGGGTGAATGCCGCATTCAATTCGGATTCGCTTTCAAGCACCACACCCAACTCTTGCAAGCGCTGTTTGAAGGCATTGCGACCACTCAATTTGCCCAACACAATTTTGTTGGCTGTCCAGCCCACGTCTTCGGCACGCATGATTTCGTAGGTGTCACGGGCTTTCAAGACGCCATCTTGGTGAATGCCAGAAGCGTGTGCAAAAGCGTTGGCGCCCACCACGGCTTTGTTGGGTTGAACTACAAAACCAGTGGTTTGGCTGACCATGCGACTAGCGGCCACGATGTGAATCGGATCGATGTTCATTTCCAAACCAAAATAGTCTTTGCGCGTTTTCACCGCCATGACAATTTCTTCCAACGAGCAGTTGCCTGCGCGCTCGCCCAAACCATTGATGGTGCATTCCACTTGACGTGCACCGCCCAACTTCACACCCGCCAAACTGTTGGCCACCGCCATGCCTAAGTCATTGTGGCAATGCACAGACCAGATGGCTTTGTCGGAGTTTGGAATGCGCTCGCGCAGCGTTTTAATGAACTGGCCATACAACTCAGGCACGGCATAACCGACCGTGTCTGGCACGTTGATGGTGGTGGCACCCTCGGCAATGACGGCCTCGAGCACTTGGCACAAAAAATCCATGTCACTTCTGTAGCCATCTTCTGGGCTGAACTCCACATCGGCCACCAAGTTGCGTGCAAAGCGAACCGATTGTTTGGCCTGTTCTAAGACCTGTTCTGGCGACATGCGAAGTTTCTTCTCCATGTGCAAAGGCGATGTGGCGATGAATGTGTGAATGCGGCCACTGTTGGCGCCTTTCAAAGCTTCTGCTGCTCTTGAAATGTCACGGTCATTGGCGCGCGACAAAGAGCAGATGGTGGAGTCTTTGATGGCATTGGCAATGGCCTGAACCGCCTCGAAGTCGCCATTGGAGCTGGCTGCAAAACCGGCTTCGATCACGTCAACACGCAATCGCTCCAATTGACGCGCAATGCGCAGCTTTTCGTCACGGGTCATGGAGGCACCCGGTGATTGCTCACCGTCGCGCAATGTCGTGTCAAAAATAATCAATTTATCAGCCATGTTTCACTCCTGGTTTGAAAACTTCACAAAGCAATTCGAAAATAAAAAAAGCCCGCTGCGATTGGCATACGGGCTTGATGGGAAATAGAACAGCGTGCGCTACATATCCCGCCCGAGGGGCGTCAGCAGTAGAGCTAGCAAATTCAATTTCATGAGAATACTGTATCACAAGTTTTTAAAAACTGTTTACTGGTGTAAACCCCGTTCATCGGGATCTTCCGTGGAGGTACTGATGACGCTGGTTTGCTCGCCTTTGAAGCGACGCCAGCCATACAAGGCATAGCCACTGAGGCCATACAAGACAAACAAGCCAAAAAGTGCCATGGGTGGGTGAATATTCACCACTGCAATGCCCAGCGCAATGAGAACGATGACCACAAACGGGACGCTTTGCTTCATGCTGACATCTTTGAAGCTGTAAAACGGCACGTTGGTCACCATGGTGAGGCCCGCAAACAATGCAACCACAAACATTGGCCAAGCCATGCTGGCAGCAGGAATTTCTGCATCGGTCATGATGGAAATGAATCCCATCACCAAAGCGGCAGCAGCCGGTGAAGGCAAGCCTTGAAAAAATCGTTTGTCAACCACTGCGGTGTTGACGTTAAAGCGTGCCAGGCGCAATGCGGCGCAAGCACAATACACAAAGGCTGCAATCCAGCCCCAACGCCCCAAACCCTTGAGTGACCACTCGTAGGCAATGAGTGCAGGCGCAGCACCAAAGGAGACCATGTCGGACAAAGAGTCCATCTGTTCTCCAAAGGCACTTTGCGTGTTGGTCATTCGCGCCACTCGACCATCCAGACTGTCGAGCACCATGGCACAAAAGACTCCCACCGCCGCCATGTCAAAACGACCATTCATGGCCATCACGATGGCGTAAAAGCCACCAAACAGGGCTGCTAACGTGATCATGTTGGGTAACACGTAAATGCCCTTGCGGGGTTTACGAACTTGGCCAACAGTCTCAGCGTCGTCAGAAGTTTCTAAGCCATCGTGCATGCGACAGTTCTTTCTAGTTAAGCGGCGAACAAAATCAGTTGCGTGATTTGTCGACCAATTTGTTTTTGGCAATCCAAGGCATCATAGAGCGCAATTGTGCGCCAACAACTTCAATGGAGTGCTCGGCTGTCAAGCGACGACGGGCTGTCATGCTTGGGTAATTGGTGCGACCTTCCAAGATGAACATCTTGGCGTACTCACCCGTTTGAATGCGTTTCAATGCGTTGCGCATGGCTTCGCGAGATTGTGCATTGATCACTTCAGGGCCTGTCACGTACTCACCATACTCTGCGTTGTTAGAGATGGAGTAGTTCATGTTACCGATGCCGCCTTCATAGATCAGGTCGACAATGAGCTTCAGCTCGTGCAAGCATTCGAAGTAAGCCATTTCAGGTGCGTAACCCGCTTCAACCAAAGTTTCGTAACCCATCTTGATGAGTTCGACGGCGCCACCGCACAAAACAGCTTGTTCACCGAACAAGTCAGTTTCTGTTTCTTCTTTGAAGTTGGTTTCAATGATGCCAGCCTTGCCGCCACCGTTGGCCATGGCATAGCTCAATGCCAAAGCAATGGCTTTGCCGCTTTTATCTTGGTGCACAGCCACGAGGTGGGGCACGCCGCCGCCTTGTGTGTAAGTGTTGCGAACAGTGTGGCCGGGGGCCTTAGGTGCCACCATCCAAACGTCGAGGTCTTCACGGGGCACCACTTGGTTGTAGTGAACATTGAAGCCGTGAGCGAAGGCCAAAGATGCGCCTTTTTTGATGTTGGGTTCAACATCGTTGCGGTACACATCGGCGATTTGTTCGTCAGGCAACAAAATCATGACCACGTCAGCAGCTTTCACAGCATCGGCAACTTCCATGACGGTGAGGCCAGCTTTTTCAACTTTAGGCCAGCTAGCGCCGTTTTTGCGCAAACCCACAACCACTTTCACGCCACTGTCGTTCAAGTTTTGTGCGTGTGCATGGCCTTGTGAGCCGTAGCCAATGATGGCCACTGTTTTGCCTTTGATGACGCTGAGGTCACAGTCTTTGTCGTAAAACACTTTCATGGGTTCTCTCCTTCAAAAATCGTTCAAAAAGTAAATGGGTCAAACGCGGAAATACGCGCTAAGTTAGACGCGCAAAATGCGCTCACCCCGACCAATGCCGCAGGCACCGGTTCGGACTGTTTCAAGAATGGCACTGCGGTCGATGGCCTCCAAAAACGCATCGTTTTTGGATTGATCTCCCGTGAGTTCCACGGTGTAGCTTTTGTCGGTGACGTCAATCACACGACCACGGAAGATATCGGCCATGCGCTTCATCTCTTCACGTTCTTTGCCCACAGCACGAACTTTGACAAGCATGAGTTCGCGCTCGGTGTAAGCACCTTCTGTCAGGTCGACCACTTTGACCACTTCAATGAGGCGGTTCAGGTGCTTTGTAATTTGTTCAATGACATCGTCCGAACCAGCCGTTTGGATGGTCATGCGTGACAGGCTGGGGTCTTCTGTCGGCGCAACACTGAGAGACTCAATGTTGTAGCCACGTGCGGAGAACAAGCCAACCACTCGCGACAAGGCACCGGGTTCGTTCTCAAGTAAAACTGCGATGATGTGTTTCATGTGCGATTCCTCTTTTCGCCGCCCTCCCCCACACACGGTAATGTGCAGGCTTGGCGGTCAATAGATTCTTCTAAAGTTAATTCAATAAGTGCTTAAAGGTCTTCGGGGCTGAGCAACATTTCTGTAATGCCCTTGCCTGCTTGAACCATGGGGAACACGTTTTCTGTGGGGTCGGTACGGAAGTCCATGAACACCGTGCGGTCCTTCAGTTTGCGCGCTTCGCGCAAAGCAGGTTCCACATCCTCAGGGCGCTCAATGAGCATGCCCACGTGACCATAGGCTTCGGCCAACTTCACAAAGTCGGGCAAGGCGTCCATGTAACTGTGACTGTATCGACCTGAGTACTCAATCTGTTGCCACTGACGAACCATGCCCAAATAGCGATTGTTCAAGGACAAAATTTTGATCGGCGTGTTGTATTGCAAACAAGTGGAAAGCTCCTGAATGCACATCTGCACAGAACCTTCACCCGTGACGCAGAACACCTCAGATTCTGGCTTGGCCAATTTGATGCCCATGGCATAAGGAATGCCCACGCCCATGGTGCCCAAACCGCCGGAGTTGATCCAGCGACGTGGCTCGTCAAACTTGTAGTACTGCGCCGCCCACATTTGGTGTTGGCCCACGTCAGATGTGATGTATGCATCGGCGTCTTTGGTCATGCCATACAAAGTCTCAATGACTTTTTGAGGCTTGATGACTTGCGTGTTTTCGCTGTCGTACTTCATGCAGTTGCGTTGGCGCCAGCCGTCAATGGTGGACCACCAAGCACCCAGTGCATTGTTGTCAGGTTTTAAACCTGACTCTTTGATCATGGCAATGAGCTCGGTCAACACATCTTTGACATCGCCCACAATCGGCACATCCACCTTCACGCGCTTGGAAATGCTGGAAGGGTCAATGTCAATGTGAATGATCTTGCGCTCGTTTTGCGCAAAGTGCTTGGGGTTGCCAATGACGCGATCGTCAAAACGTGCGCCCACAGCCAACAACACGTCGCAATGCTGCATGGCGTTGTTGGCTTCCCATGTGCCGTGCATGCCCAACATGCCCAAGAACTTGGGATTGGTGGCAGGGAATGCGCCCAGGCCCATCAGGGTGTTGGTAACGGGATATCCCAACATCTCGACCAACTGGCGCAGTTCTGCAGATGCATTGCTGAGCAACACACCGCCGCCGGTGTAGATGTAGGGGCGCTTGGCCGCCATCAGCAACTGAAGCGCTTTGCGAATTTGCCCGCTGTGGCCTTTGCGCACAGGGTTGTAAGAACGCATCTCAACAGATTCTGGGTAACCGTTGTAAGGCACCTTGTTGAATGAAACGTCTTTAGGGATGTCCACCACCACAGGGCCCGGACGGCCGCTGCGCGCGATGTGAAATGCCTTCTTCATGATCTCTGCCATGTCGCGGGCATCTTTGACCAAAAAGTTGTGTTTGACGATGGGGCGCGTAATGCCCACGGTGTCGCATTCTTGGAAGGCATCCAGGCCAATGGCGGCAGTAGGCACTTGGCCACTGATGATCACCATGGGGATGCTGTCCATGTAGGCGGTGGCAATGCCAGTGACGGCGTTGGTCAGGCCGGGGCCAGAAGTAACCAAGGCAACACCGACATCACCGGTAGCGCGCGCATAGCCGTCGGCCGCATGCACTGCAGCTTGTTCATGACGAACCAGCACGTGCTGAATGGTGTCTTGTTTGAAGAATGCGTCGTAGATGTGCAAAACCGCGCCGCCTGGGTAACCCCAGATGTACTTGACGTTTTCGGCTTGGAGCGACTTAACGAGAATTTCAGCGCCACGCAGATCTGCAGCAGTGGCACTGGTTGCTGCGGAAGCAGCAGCGTTGGCCGCATTGGCCATTTCAGCTTTGGAGATTTCCATATTCAACCTTTGTGAATTTCTCTAACGAAAAACCTTGGGTGCTCTTTTGCGGGACTCTTGTGAAGTCGCATCAGAACTTAAGACCACCAACATGAGCCTGCGCATGTAAGCACTTTGGCCGGATGGTGATCCGTTTGCGTTTTTTCAATTGCAACCCGGCATTATAGGGCCCAGAATGCCATAATCCGACTCGCCCAGAATGGGTGCCGCATTTGGTGCAGAACATTGGCCACAGAACACGAACTCTCAGATTTCCTCAAGAACACGGAAAAACGTGCATTCAAGCGCACGCTTTACCACGTTCGCAACGAGGAGTCTGCGTTAGACATCGTGCAAGACAGCATGATCAAGCTGGCCACCCACTATGGCGACAAACCCGTCACCGAATTGCCCATGCTCTTTCAGCGGATTTTGTCCAATACCACCTTGGATTGGTTCCGCCGCCAGAAAACTCGCAACGCCTTGTTCTCCAACATGAGCGACTTTGGCACTGATGCGGACGGCGAAGATTTCGACTTTTTGGAGAACTTGGGTGGCTTGAGCGAGCCCGGCTTGGGTGAAAGCACCGAAGATCAAACTCACCGAAAACAAGTTTTTCACCAAATCGAGGCTGAAATTCAAGAATTGCCGCCACGTCAACGCGAAGCCTTCCTGCTGCGTTACTGGGAAGAGATGAACCTTTCCGAGACTGCTGCGGCCATGGGCTGCACGGAAGGCAGTGTCAAAACTCACTGTTCTCGGGCTGTTCAGGCGCTGAGCAAAGCACTTCGCGCCAAAGGATTTAACACATGAAAACGCAAGCCAATCTCGACATGACA
>CALEYZ010000051.1 GCA_937928195.1 uncultured Limnohabitans sp. | reverse complement strand
TGCAAACCTGCCCGCACGCGGGCAATGGTGCCGTGGTGGTCGGTCCCTTGAATGTTGACCACTTTGGTAAAGCCACGTTCCCACTTGGTGATGTGATACGCCACATCGGGCACGAAGTAGGTGTAGGTGCCGTCGCCTTTGCGCATCACGCGGTCTTTGTCGTCACCATAGTCGGTGGACTTGAGCCACAGTGCGCCGTCTTGCTCGTAGGTCTTGCCCGCTTCTTGTAATTTTTTGACGGCACTGTCGACACGGCCACTGGTGTAGAGGCTGGACTCGAGGTAGTAGTTGTCAAACTTGACGTCGAAGGCTTTCAAGTCGAGGTCTTGCTCGTGGCGCAAATAGGCCACCGCAAATTCGCGCATGCCATTCAAATCATTCAGGTCACCACTGCCGGTAAATTCACGGTCGTCGGACTTGACGGTTTTCTTGGCCAAGAAATCTTGCGCAATGTCTTGGATGTAGTCGCCGTTGTAGGCCGCAGCATTCTCGCCACTGGGCCACTGTGCATCGCCCGGCTTGAAGCCTTGCGCGCGCAATTGCGTGGACGTGGCCAAGGTGTTGATTTGCACACCCGCGTCGTTGTAGTAAAACTCGCGGTAAACAGACCAGCCTTGCGTGGCAAACAAATTGCAAATGGCATCGCCCAAGGCGGCTTGTCGGCCGTGGCCCACGTGCAGCGGGCCGGTGGGGTTGGCCGACACGAACTCGACCAAGACTTTTTCGTTGCGCTCGGTTTGTTGACCGAAGCAGGTGGCCGCATGCAGCACCTCTTTGACCACGGCTTGTTTGGCGCTGGGCTTGAGTTTCAGGTTCAAAAAGCCAGGGCCGGCAATGTCGATGCTTTCAACCCATTGGCTGAAGGCCGGTGTGGCCATGAGCGCGGTGCGCAAAGCTTCGCCCACTTGTCTGGGGTTTTGGCCCAAAGGTTTGGCCAAGTGCATGGCGGCCGTGCAGGCCAAATCGCCATGGGCGGCCACCTTGGGCGATTCAAAGGCGGCTTTGGCGCCGGCACCCGCGTGCAGGCGTTCGAGTTCGGCAGCGAGGGCCGAGAGTAGTTCTTGTTTGGCTTGAAGCATCCCCCGATTTTACGGGGCGCTTTGCCAAGTTGAGGGCAAGCTGTAGTGATGCTTCAAAAAGTCGATCCAAAGGCGCAAACGCAGGGGCAGGTGCTTGCGCTGGGGGAAGACGCCGTAAATGCCGTTGGGCGGGGCCGCAAAATCGGCCAAAACCTCGACCAATTGGCCCGATTGGATGTCGTTTTCCACCTCCCAGGTGCTGCGCCAGGCAATGCCCATGCCGGCCAAGCACCAGCTGTGCAGGACCTGCCCGTCCGAGCAGTCCAGCGGGCCATTGGGCCGCAAATGGACCACTTCGGGGCCTTCTGCGTTGTCGCTGGCGGGCACTTTGAAGGCCCAGCCGCGCGTTTGCGACGCATCGCTGGACAGGGTCAGGCAGCGGTGCTGCAGCAACTCGGCAGGGTGCTGCGGGGTGCCGTGCTGCGCCAAATAGGCAGGCGTGGCCACGCACAAACGGCGGTTGTCGGCCAAGCGCACGCTGACCAAGGACGAGTCGGGCAAGTCGCCCACGCGAACGGCAAAGTCAAACCCTTCGGCGGCCAGGTCAATGACACGGTCGCTCAGGTTCAGAGAAATTTTGACGTCGGGGTTTTGGGCATGAAACAAAGGCGCCAAAGGTGCCACATGCCGCCGGCCAAAACCTGCAGGTGCGGTGATTCGCAAATGCCCACTGGCCTTGAGGCCGCCTGCCGAGACACTGTCTTCGGCATTCGCCACATCACTCAAGAGGCGTTGGCAGTTTTCTAAAAATGCACTGCCTTCGTGGGTCAGGCTGATGCGCCGCGTGGTGCGCAACAACAACTTCACCCCCAGGTGAGATTCCAAGGCGTCCAGGCGCCGGCCAATGATGGCGGGCGCCACACCTTCAGCACGCGCTGCGGCACTCAGGCTGCCCCGTGTGGCCACCGAGACAAAGGATTCAAAAACTTTGAGTTTGTCCATCAGTCAAATTTGATGCCGGCTTCCCGGATCAAATCACCCCATTCGGATTGTTCAGATTTCAAATACGCGGCAATTTTTTCCAAACTGCCACCCAGTGGGGTGCTGCCTTCGGCGGCCATTTGCGCGCTGAAGCCCGGGCTGCTCAAGGCCTTTTCTGCCGCGGCATTCAGCCGTTTCAAAAGGGGCAGCGGGGTGTTGGCAGGTGCCACCACCATTTTCCAATCGACCGCTTCGAAGCCTTTGTAGCCTTGCTCGGCCACGGTGGGCACTTGGGGCAAGACTTTGAGGCGCTGCGATGACGTCACCGCCAAAGCCTTGAGCTTGCCGCCTTGCAACATGCCCAAGACAGACTGGGGTGTGGCAAACATGTAATCGGTTTGGCCGCCCAGCAAATCCGTGATGGCCGGTGCGGCGCCTTTGTAGGGCACGCTCAAAACTTTGAAGTTGGCTTTCTTGGACAGCATTTCGCCGGCCAAATGTCCCACGGTGCCTGTGCCTGCCAAGGCTTGTTTGAGGGACTCGGGTTTGGCTTTGGCGGCCTTGACCATGTCGTCTAAATTTTTCCACGTTGCATCGGCGCGAACCACCAACACGGTGGGCACTTCGGCGACCAGGGCCACGGGCACAAAGTCTTTGCCTGCATCAAAGGGCAACTTGGCCATGGCCGCGGGGTTGATGGCCAAGTTGGACGTTTGTCCCATGCCAATGGTGAAGCCATCCGGCTTGGCTTTGGCCACCAAGTCCATGCCAATGTTGCCACCGGCCCCTGGTTTGTTGTCGACCAAGAATGCCCACTGCGTGTCTTGTGTGATTTTTTCTGCCAAGTGGCGTGTGACTGTGTCGGTGCCGCCGCCAGGTGTGTAGGGAACGATGAAGCGAATGGGTTTGTCGGGCCAGTTGGTTTGTGCCCAGACGGGGGCACCTGCAAACCACATCAAGCCCAAGCACAGAGGCAAGGTCAGCCGCAGTCGCTGCGCTTGCTTTGACACGCTGTGTTGGCGGGGCGGGTGTGTGCAAGTCATGTGCGTGGCTCCCAATGGTCAGGTAGGGTTACTCAGTTTTTGAATCTCTTCGGCGCTGTAGCCCAAGCTGCTGAGCAGGCTGTTGTTGTGCTCGCCCAAGTGCGGTGCTGACTGCCGAACCTTCAAGCGTTCTTGGTTCAGACTGAGTGGCAGCAAGACCGTGTTGACAGTGCGTCCATCGTTCAATTCAAGGGGCGCCAAACCGCCCGTTGCTTTCAAGTGTGGATCGTCGAGCAAATCGTGCGGCGCCGTGATGGGCGCGTATGGCAGGGCATTTTTTTCAAACACCTCGCTGAGGTACTGCGCAGAAAAACCTTGGAGTCGTTCGCGCAGCAAGGGAATCAGCCAGTCGCGCGCCAGAACACGTTGGTTGTTGTTGGACAAGCGCGGATCGTCGAACAAATCTTGGTAGTTGAAAACCTCACAGAAAATTTTCCAAGAGGTGTCGCTCACAACGGCCAAGAAAATTTGCGCGCCGTCTTTCACCACAAAGACGTCATAGACCCCCCATGCGGAAATGCGCTCGGGCATGGGGGCCGCGGGTTTGCCTGTCACTTGGTATTGCATCATGTGCTGCGCCACCAAGAAGACATTGTTTTCAAACAGCGCACTTTGGACTTCTTGGCCTTCGCCTGTTTGTGCACGTTGCGCCAAGGCGGCCATGGCGCCAATAGCACCAAACATGCCGCCCATGATGTCGTTCACACTGGTGCCTGCGCGCAAGGGGTCGCCGCGGCGGCCTGTCATGTAGGCCAAGCCGCCCATCATTTGCACCACTTCATCGAGGGCGGTGCGGTGGTCGTAGGGGCCAGGCAAGAACCCTTTGAGCGTGACGTAAATCAAGCGAGGGTTCAGCTTTTTCAACGTGTCGTAATCCAAGCCCAGTTTTTTCATGGTGCCGGGCTTGAAGTTTTCGCTGACGATGTCGGCGGTGGCAATCAAACGCAGCACGGCCTCTTTGCCTTCCGGCGTTTTCAAATCCAGCGCCAAACTTTTTTTGTTGCGATTGAACAAGGGGTAAAAGCCGGCGCCAGAACCCAAGAGTTTGCGGGTGTTGTCGCCCTCATGGCCATGACCGATGGGTTCTACTTTGATCACTTCAGCGCCCAAGTCGGCCAGCACCATGCCGCAAGTAGGGCCCATCACCATGTGGGTGAATTCAACGACGCGGATGCCTTCGTAGGGCAGAGGTTTGGAGGAGGTCATGTTACAAAATCAAATGGATTCGAGCGCCCAGCCTTTGGGCAAGCCAGCATCTGGCGTCATGCCGTACAGCGGCTCGCCAGGCAAGCCGTCTCTCAAAGCTTGACGGGCAGAAATGAGTTGGGGAATGTGGACGCCGGTGTCGATGCCCATGGCTTCAAACATGAAGACCAAGTCTTCGGTGACCACATTGCCCGATGCGCCGGGGGCATAGGGGCAGCCGCCCAAGCCGGCCATGGAGCTGTCAAAGGTGCGAACGCCCACGTCGTAAGCGGCCAAGCAATTGGCCAATCCCAAGCCGCGTGTGTTGTGCATGTGGGCCGCACCGGTCTTGTCGCCAATCTCTGCAAACACACGTTGAAAAATGCGGCGCACTTGTGCGGGGTTGGCCATGCCGGTGGTGTCGGACAAGCCCGATTCATCGGCGCCAGCGTCGATCACGGCCGCGGCCAGTTTGACCACATCGTCTTCGGCCACGTGGCCTTGGAGCGTGCAACCAAACGCGGTGGAAATACCGGCTTCAATTTTGACGTGCGGGGCCAGTTCGTTGCGAATTTGCACAATGGCGCGCACCTCGTCCACCATGGCTTCGCGAGTTTTGCGCACATTGGCCAAGGAGTGTGCTTCGCTGGCCGATACCGGAATGGTGAGCTTTTGCGCGCCGGCTTTCAATGCCGCCTCGGCGCCTTTGCGGTTGGGCACGAGGGCCATGACGGTGACGTGCTTGTGTTGAAGCGCGTGTTGCACCACCTGGGCGGCATCGGCCATTTGCGGCAATAAATGCGCAGGCACAAAGGACGCCACTTCTATTTCTTGAAGACCCGACGCGACCAAGGCATCGATCCAACGCAGTTTGTTTGCGGTGGGCATGGTTTGCTTGACCGACTGCAGACCGTCGCGCGGCCCCACTTCGCTGATCAAGATGCGTTCTTTGGCCATGTCGTGTGTTTCAAGAAGGCTGGAAAACCCAGGAAAGGATGTTGCTCGTATTTTCTCTATTTTTGGCACTTTGGGACTGAATCTTTGCAAAAAAGTCACAAGTCAAAAGCTATTTCACCAATTTATAAACCTTGAAACATCGAATAAAGTGGATGCCATTGGTGGAAAAGCCTTGCGAGGCTGCGCCAAAACGCTTTCATTTTTACTTTTCAAGAGGCTCTCATGACCCAACGCACCAGCATTCACGGCCTGCACGTGGCCACCCCTTTGTACCGCTTCATTGAAGACCAAGTCTTGCCAGCCGTGGGTGTGAAGAGCAAGGCCTTTTGGGCCGGCTTTGATGGCATCGTGAAAGATCTGGCGCCTCAGAACTTGGCCTTGTTGGCCGAACGCGATCGCATTCAGTTGGAGATGGACAAGTGGCACACTGCCAACCCTGGCCCCCTGCTTGACGCCAAAGCCATGAAGGCCTACCGCCAACATTTGACGTCCATTGCTTACTTGGTGCCCGAACCCAAGAGCCTCAAAGCGACCACACAAAACGTCGATGCTGAATTGGCCGTGTTGGCCGGCCCGCAGTTGGTGGTGCCGATTTTGAATGCGCGCTATGCCTTGAATGCGGCCAACGCACGTTGGGGTTCTTTGTACGACGCCTTGTATGGCACCGACGCCTTGAGCGAAGACAACGGCTGCGAAAAAGGCACAGGCTACAACCCCAAGCGCGGCGCCAAAGTGATTGAGTACTGCCGCTATGTGCTGGACCGTTGCGCGCCTTTGAAAAAGGGTTCGCACATTGACAGCACAGCTTACAGCGTGAAGGGCGGCAAGTTGGTGGTCAGCCTCAAATCGGGCAGCACCACCTTGGCCGATGCCAAACAATTTGTGGGCTTCCAAGGCGATGCCAAAGCGCCCACTTCCTTGCTGTTCAAGCACAACGGTTTGCACCTTGATTTGCAAATTAACAAGTCGCACCCCATTGGCAAAACAGACCCTGCGGGTGTGTCCGATTTGGTGGCCGAGTCTGCGCTGTCGACCATTCTGGACTTGGAAGACTCCGTGGCAGCAGTCGATGCTGAAGACAAAGTCTTGGCCTACAGCAATTGGCTCGGCATCTTGCAAGGCACCTTGGCTGAAGAAGTGCAAAAGGGTGGCAAGACCTTCAAGCGCACATTGAACGGCGACCGCGTGTACACCAAGCCCAGCGGCAAAGGCACTGAAGTGTTGCACGGCCGTTCATTGTTGTTCGTGCGCAATGTGGGTCACCTCATGACCAACCCTGCCATCTTGTACAACGCCGCAGACGGCACCCAGAAAGAAATTCCTGAAGGCATCATGGACGCCATGATCACCACCACCTGTGCCATGGTGGACTTGCAGAAAAAGAAGGGCGCCGATTTGCGCAACAGCCGCACTGGCAGCGTGTACATCGTGAAGCCCAAAATGCATGGCCCTAAAGAAGTGGGCTTTGCCGACACCCTGTTTGGTCGTGTTGAAAAAGTCTTGGGCCTGAAGCCCTCGACTGTGAAGCTGGGCATCATGGACGAAGAGCGCCGCACCAGCGCCAACTTGGCTGCGTGTATTGCGGCTGCCAAATCACGCGTGGCCTTTATCAACACCGGCT
>CALEYZ010000050.1 GCA_937928195.1 uncultured Limnohabitans sp. | reverse complement strand
CAGCTTTTTGTAGACGCTGGGGTTGACCGCGTGGTTATTGGAAATAAATGCAATCGTGTTGCCGTCCGGTGCTGATTTCACCAATGCCGAGGTACCTGTGATGCCACCTGCACCTGGCAAGTTCTCGATCACCACAGGCTGATCATTGAGCGCTTTGCTGAATGCAACTTGCGCGGCACGGACGATGGTGTCCACGCCAGAACCTGGGCCGACGGGAAGAATCACGCGCAGCGGTGTGCCTTGTGCAAAGGCAGAGGGGACGAGTAAGGTGGTTGCACCCATCGTGATGGCGCTGCGGCGGTTGATGAAAGAACGCATGTGTGTCTCCTAGGTAATGTCGAGAGTTATTTGTTGAGTGACGCAAGCACTTCTTCCGTGTGCTCACCGACTTTGGGCAAGGGGCTGCGAACACCGGGGCGGCGACCGCCCATGAGCAAGGGCAGCAAAACAGCTTGAGTCATTTCCCCGTTGTCGGCTTGCATGGGTACCAAGCTGCCGCTTTGAATCAGGTGTTCATCGTCGATCAACTGATCAGGACGAACCACTTTGGCGTAGGGCAATCCAGCGACCTCTAGCTTGCTGCACAAGTCGTTGATTTCAAAATGACGAATGGTGTCGCCGAGTCGTGCCAGCAACTCGGGACGAATGGCCACGCGTTGTGCGTTGGTGGCCAGCGCAGGGTCGTTGGCCAAATCGGGGCGACCAATCACCTCGCACAAGGAGGTGAACTGTTTGTCACTCACCGCGCCAATGAAGAGTTGTTCGTTGTTGGCCACCTCAAAGGTGTCGTACACGCTCCAGGCAGAGACGCGTGAAGGGAAGGGCGGTGGTACTTCGCCTGTCATTTGGAATTGCTGCATGTGTTGCGATGCCAACATCACGCAGTTTTCAAACAAGGCGCTTTGAATTTCTTGGCCCTTGCCCGTGCGATCACGTTCACGCAAGGCAGCCAACACACCAATGGCACCAAACATGCCACCCATGATGTCGTTGACCGATGTGCCCGCGCGCAAAGGTCGCCCTTTGGGACCTGTCATGTAGGTCAAGCCAGCCATGTTCTGCACCACCTCATCGAGTGCCAAGCGGTTTTCATACGGTCCTGGCAAGAAGCCTTTGTGCGAGACATAAATCAACTTGGGAAACTGCTTTGCTAAAGCCTCGTAGCTCAAGCCTAGTTTGTTCATCAAACCAGGGCGAAAGTTTTCTAGCAAGATGTCCGCTTGACCAATCAATTCCTTGGCGGTGGCCATGCCTTCGGACGTTTGGATATCTAGCACCACACTCTTCTTGTTGCGGTTGAAGCTGCGGAAAAAGCCAATGCCCAAGCCTGGGAGCTTGCGTGTTTTGTCGCCGCCGGGGGGCTCGATCTTGATGACCTCGGCGCCCAAGTCGGCCAAGATCATGCCGCAGGTCGGGCCCATCACCATGTGGGTGAATTCAATGACGCGAACGCCTTCGAGTGGCAAACCGGTGTTTTCTGTTGTCATGGCAGTTGTCTTTTGAGTTGAATTAGTGGCTTGCGCCTTTGAAGTTTTTAGGCAAACCCGCGCGCCACAACGTGCCGTTGGTTTGTTCACCTTGAAGCCAGCCAGCCACTTTGCTGCGAAGAGCCAGTAGTTGGTGAATGTCGATGCCTGTGTGGACACCTGTGGCCTCCAGCAAAAAGGCCAAGTCTTCACTCGATGCGTTGCCGCTTGCGCCGGGCGCATGTGGGCAGCCACCAATGCCTGCAAGTGATGCATCAAAACGGCGAACGCCTAATTGCAACGAGGCGTACACATTCGCCAAGGCAAGGCCGCGTGTGTCATGGAAATGGCCGCAGCAAAATTTGTCGCCAGCAATGCGCAATGCTTGCTCGACCAGTTGGCTCACCGAGTGGGGGTCGGCATAGCCCACGGTGTCGGCCAAGCTCACGCGGTCAGCGCCGGCATCTAACAAGGCTTGCATCAAGCGCAGCACTTCTTCGGGTTTGACTTCGCCTTGCAAGGTGCAGCCAAAGGCAGTGCCCACGCCACCTTCAATCAAGGTTTTTTTTCCAGAGGCATCGCGTGCCGCGCGAATGCGGGCCAGTTCGGCCACCACCTCATCGGGTGTTTTGCGCAAATTGGCCAAGCTGTGTGCGTGGCTGGCAGACAGCGGCAAGATCATCAAGTCTGCATCGCCTTCTAGGGCGCGCTCAGCACCTTTGAGGTTGGGTACCAACACCGAAGCTACCAAGCCGGGCAAAGTTTTAGCAAATGCCAACAGCTCGGCTGTGTCTGCCAATTGGGGCAGTAACTTGGCTGGCACAAAGGAGCCCACCTCAATCTCACGTTGACCTGCGGCGTAGGCGTCTGCAATCCATTCGCATTTGTGAGCCGTTGGCAAAACCGTTTGAATGCTTTGAAGCCCATCGCGAAGACCAACTTCGCGGATAACGGCAGTCGCTGGGAAAGAGGCCATAAATGAATCCAAAGAAACAGAAGATGGGATATAGTTTCTTGGATTCCTAAAACAACTTCAAGTGAAACTTAATCAGTTTAAAAATTCCAAATTGGAATTTAAATAAGGGGTTATCCCGGATGCGAGACATAGACCTTAAATCCCTGCGCTTGTTTGCTGCGGTGTGTGACAACGGCAACATCAAAGCTGCCGCTGCACAAGAACACATTGAGCCCTCTGCCATCAGCAAGCGACTGGCTCAGTTAGAGGATCAGCTTGGCATTCAGTTGCTCGTGCGTGGGCGCATGGGCGCCGAGCTCACCCCGGCGGGGCAGGCGTTGCTCGAGCATGTGCGTTCACTCATGTTCACCGTTCAGCGCATTGAAGCAGACATGGATTCCTTCAAAGGCGGGATCAAAGGGCATGTGCGCTTGGCGGCAAGTGCCTCGGCAATTGCCGAGTCGTTGCTAGACGATGTGGCCGCCTTCATGCGCATGCCAGAAAACAAAGACATCAAAGTTGACATCGAGGAGCACCTGAGTGTCGATTTGATTCGCGCGGTCTCCAGTGGTGCAGCCTCATTAGGCGTCTGCTGGGACACCGCCGATTTTGAAGCGCTGGAACATGCGCCCTACCGCAGCGACCAGCTGGCGCTTGCCGTGCACAACGACCATCCATTGGCTGACAGAAACGCCATCAAATTTGTTCAGTCGCTGGCGTTTGAGCATGTGGGGCTTTCTCCAAATACAGCGGTGTATCGGCTGTTGCAAAAAGCAGCCGCCAGAGATGGCAAGTCGATTCGGTACCGTTCCGTTGTTTCTAACTTTGATGCCGCATTTCGCGTCGTTGCAGCCAACTTGGGCGTGAGCGTTGTGCCCATTCAGGTGGGGGCGGGCTATGCGCGCATGTTCAATATCAAGCTCATTCCGTTGACTGATAAATGGGCGGTGCGTAACTTTGCGATTTGCTTCAGTGAGTCCACCAAAAATCAACCGGCAGTGTCTCGGCTGTTGGATTTCTTGACGTCAGTCCAAAGCGAAAAGTAAAACAAGTAAATCGCAGAATTACTTCAGATCAACCTCAAGTCTTGCGCTTGAGGGGGCTACAACGACGATGCTCAGTCCTTGTACTTAGACAACATCAGCGCAAGTGGGAGCAGGCCCAGAGAAAAAAGAATGGCTCCCAAATTCTTCAGCTCATCCGATTGCATCAGGCAAAAGCCAAGCACCGACAACGCCACGGCAAAGGGTGTTAACTGATTCAACTCAATGTGGGGCAGTTTTTTCATGGTTTGAATCTTAATGCGGTGCGCCCGGTTTTGCCAATGGCTCGACCTAAAATTCCCTGCATGCGGTTAACCAAATGGACAGATTACACCTTGCGCGTTTTGTTGCATTGCGCAGCATTCAAAAATCGTGAAAAACCGATCACGATCGCTGAAATTGCAGAGCGTCACCAAGTGTCGCGCAGCCACTTGATGAAGATTGTCATGATGCTTTCCAGCATGGGGTGGATTGAGTCGTCACGCGGCAGGTCAGGGGGGATACGGCTGTCCGTTGACCCCAGCCAAATCAGCATTGGCGATGTCGTGCGCCAAACAGAAACCGATTTCGATATCGTGGAATGTTTTGACGATGCGTCCAATTCCTGTCGTTTGAATGGCCGCTGCAAATTGAAGACGGTGCTCAAGCGCGCAAGCGACAGTTTTCTGAATGAGCTCGACCAAGTCACGCTTGCCGACATGCTGCCCGCCAGTCCGGCCTCACGCGATATTCCGGTTCAGATCATCAAGCGCGCCGTCAAGCGGTAACGTTGGGTTATCCGCCTGAGGGCAGCGGTGTGGCATGCCTTTGGACAAAGTCTGCAATGGCTGGAATGTCCGATAGATCAAATCGTGTGCATGTTTGATCGCCATGAGTCGCCGCAGCCGGTGCATCGGTGGCCAGCGCGAGGATGTCTTTCATCTGCAACCACAGCGGGGTTTTGTCGTTGACCGCGCGATAGACCTCAAGTTTGGGGAAGGTTTCTTGTTTGAAGCCTTCGACCAGAACCAAATCGCAGGTCTGCATGCGACTCAAGAGGTATTCAAAGGTGGGCTCTGTGTCATGGCGTTGTTCATGCATGAGTGCCCAGCGGCTTTTCCCCATCAAGAGAACTTCACTGCAACCGGCTTCTCGAAGTCGGTACGAGTCTTTGCCTGGACGATCAATTTCGATGTCTTTGTGGCTGTGCTTGATCAGAGACACGCGGAGCCCGCGCAGGGTGAGTTCAGGAATCAGTTTTTCCAGCAGTGTGGTTTTTCCCATGCCTGAATGGCCAGAAATACCGAAGACTTTCACGTCATGAGAAAAGTTATGCACGCAAGATCCTGAGCAATTAGATTCAAGTGAAATGAATAATAAAGTAACTTTGATGCGATCTCATGCCTGGATCTTTTCCAAAGTTCAAATATTCAGAATAGTTGAATCTAATTGATGTGCATCAAACTCAGTTGTTTAAGACACCTGTCTAATGCTTCGACAAGTTCTAGAGGAAGCGTGAATGAGTATCTTAGGTTGCGTGTTGCGCGTAAAGGCAGAGAAATTGCCTCAAATTCTGTCTGTGCTGAACACCACAGAAGGTGTGGATGTCGCCATGAATCCAGGCGATGGCCGGCTCGTGCTGATTCTGGAAGACACCCAGACCACTGGCGCTGCACAAACCTTTGCGGCGATTTCGCTGTTTCCTGAAGTGCTCAGCGCTTCGTTGGTTTATGAATATTCAGGTCCAGATGTGGTCAACGTGGATGCCGATGAGGACAACACGCGCTACCAATCCTGGCGGACCACGATGGCCCAAATGGCCAAAGACCATCCACTTACCAGTTCCCACGTTTAAACGCAGCAAGGAAAAATATCATGGAATCAAATCGCCGCGACTTTTTGAAATCGCAAGCCTTGGCAGCCAGCGCAACGGCTGCCGGAATTCCAATCGTGGTGGAAGCCGCACCACAAAACGCCAAGGGCGACACCAAGGTGCGCTGGGACAAAGCCCCGTGCCGTTTCTGTGGCACGGGTTGCTCGGTGTTGGTTGGCGTGCAAGACGGACGTGTGGTCGCCACCCAAGGTGATCCTGAATCGCAAGTCAACCGCGGTTTGAACTGCATCAAGGGTTACTTCCTCTCCAAAATCATGTACGGCAAAGACCGTTTGACCACGCCTTTGCTGCGCAAGAAAAACGGCAAGTACGACAAAGAAGGTGAGTTCACGCCCGTGTCGTGGAACGAAGCGTTTGATGTGATGGCCGTCAAATGGAAAGAAGCACTGAAGGCCGAAGGCCCTGGCTCCATCGCCATGTTCGGCTCTGGCCAATGGACGATTTGGGAAGGCTATGTGGCATCCAAATTGTGGAAAGCAGGTTTCCGCTCCAACAACTTAGACCCCAACGCACGCCACTGCATGGCCAGCGCAGTGACCGGTTTCATGCGCACCTTTGGCATTGACGAACCCATGGGCTGCTACGACGACATCGAGCAAGCCGATGCGTTTGTGCTGTGGGGTTCGAACATGGCCGAGATGCACCCGATTTTGTGGAGCCGCATCAGTGACCGCCGCTTGTCAAACCCACACGTCAAAGTGAACGTACTCTCGACGTTTGAGCATCGCAGCTTTGACTTGGCCGACTCGGGCATGGTGTTCAAGCCACAAACCGACTTGGCGATTCTGAACTACATCGCTCACTACATCATCAGCAACAACAAGGTCAACCAAGACTTTGTGAAGAAAAACATCAACTTCAAAAAAGGCGTGACCGACATTGGCTACGGCTTGCGCCCAGTGCATGCACTGGAAAAAGATGCCACGGCCAACGGTTATGCCGGTGCTGACGGCAAACCCAAAGGCAACCCCAACGACTCAACGCCCATCACGTTTGAGGAATATGCCAAGTTTGTGAGCGAGTACACCGCTGAGAAGGTCAGCAAAATTTCTGGCGTACCCGTGAAGCAGCTGGAAGACTTGGCCAAGATGTATGCCGACCCCAAAGTGAAAGTGGTGTCGTTCTGGACTATGGGCTTTAACCAGCACACCCGTGGCACGTGGGCCAACAACATGGTCTACAACATCCACTTGTTGACCGGCAAGATCAGCCAGCCGGGCAACAGCCCCTTCTCCCTCACTGGCCAACCCAGCGCGTGCGGCACTGCGCGTGAAGTGGGCACTTTCGCCCACCGCTTGCCTGCCGACATGGTGGTGACCAACCCCGAACACCGCAAACACACCGAAGAAATTTGGCAATTGCCCGAAGGCACGTTGCCCGACAAGATTGGTCTGCACGCCGTGGCCCAAAGCCGTGCGTTGAAAGACGGCAAGCTCAAATGCTATTGGGTGACCACCAACAACAACATGCAAGCCGGCCCCAACATCAACGGCGAAATCTATCCCGGTTGGCGCAACCCAGCCGCCTTTGTGGTGGTGAGCGATCCCTACCCCACCATCTCGGCCATGGCCGCTGACTTGATTCTTCCTGCCGCGATGTGGGTTGAAAAAGAAGGTGCGTTTGGCAATGCCGAGCGTCGCACCCAAGTGTGGCGTCAACAAGTCAACGCACCAGGCCAAGCACGCTCAGACTTGTGGCAAATGATGGAGTTCAGCAAGCGCTTTAAGGTTGAAGAAGTTTGGCCTGCTGAGCTTTTAGCCAAGCAGCCCAAGTACAAAGGCAAGACTTTGTTTGATGTGCTCTATGCCAACGGCAAGGTCAACAAATACCCCATGGCGGACCTCACCAAAGTCAACGGCAAGTACATCAAGGACTACGCCAACGACGAATCAAAAGCCTTTGGTTTTTACGTGCAAAAAGGTTTGTTCGAAGAGTACGCAGAGTTCGGTCGAGGCCACGGCCATGACCTCGCTCCCTTTGACACGTACCACGAAGTTCGCGGCTTGCGCTGGCCCGTGGTGGAGGGCAAAGAAACGCTGTGGCGCTTCCGCGAAGGCTATGACCCCTATGTGAAAAAAGGTGAAGGTGTGAAGTTCTACGGCCACAAAGATGGCAAGGCCGTGATTTTTGCGCTCCCCTACCAAGAGGCCGCCGAAGCCCCGGACAAAGAGTTTGACCTCTGGCTCTCCACCGGTCGTGTGCTGGAGCATTGGCACACCGGTTCCATGACGCGTCGCGTCCCTGAGTTGCACCGTGCCGTGCCCGAAGCTGTGTTGTTCATGCACCCCGATGATGCGAAAGACCGAGGCATTCAACGTGGCATGCAAGTCAAAGTGGCCTCTCGTCGCGGTGAAATCACGCTGGCGGTCGAAACCAAAGGCCGCAACAAAGTGCCACGTGGTTTGGTGTTCGTGCCCTTCTTCGACGAAGGTCGTTTGATCAACAAACTCACCTTGGACGCGACTTGTCCGATCTCGAAAGAGACAGACTTTAAGAAGTGCGCCGTCAAAGTGGTACGCGCCTAATTCGCTTAGGTTGTTCGCATGAGCCTCACCCGCCGCCAACTGCTCCAAAACGCCACCAGCGCCTGCACCGCGTCGCTGGTGACGGCGGGTGCGTCATTGGTGGCCTTGCCCAGCATGTCGCGTGCGGCGCAGGTGTTGCGCCCACCCGGCGCGTTGGCAGAGGACGAGTTTTTGGGCGCTTGCTTGCGCTGCGGTTTGTGCGTGCGCGACTGCCCGCCCAAAACCTTGAAGCTCAGCGACTGGGGCGATGTGCTCACCCGCGA
>CALEYZ010000049.1 GCA_937928195.1 uncultured Limnohabitans sp. | reverse complement strand
CATTGGCCTGCCCTTGCGACAGCCCACCATTTCTAGAAGTCTGGGCTTGTTGCGCAAACAAGGTTCTGCATTGAGGCCCGCCGCAGCCATGTTCCACGAACATTTATCATCTGCACTGCGCAGAAAAAAACAATTGGCTTAGGCTTATTGGTGCCCAGCTGCTTGCAATTTTTCAAAATTGGGTAAGCTTGCGTTCTTTTTCATCTATCAACTTTCAACTCTCGGAATCGCATCATGGATTTGCAACTCAAAAACAAAACCGCTTTGGTCACAGGCGCAAGTGTGGGCATTGGCCGCGGTATTGCCAAAGCACTTGCCGCAGAAGGCGTGAGGGTTGCAATTTCTGCGCGGCGCAAAGAAAAGTTGGAAGAATTGGCGCAAGAGATTGTGGCTGCAGGTGGTTTGCAACCGGTGATCATTGAGTCAGATTTGTATGCTGAAGACGCTGCTGCCAAACTCACAGCCGCCGCCATTCAAGGCTTGGGCCACGTCGACATTTTGGTCAACAACGCAGGTGGCTCACGCAGCTTCAAAGATTTGCATGTGAGCGAGGAAGCCTGGCAAGAAGCCATCACCTTGAACTTTCACCGTCCCCGCCAAGTGGCCGATGCCTTGATCGATCAAATGATCGCGCGCAAATGGGGCCGCATCATCAACATCACGGGCAAGAGCGAACCCGATCACGTCAACGGTGCTTTCTGTGCCAAAGCCGGTATCCACAGCTGGGCCAAAGGCTTGTCACGCATGGTGGGTCCTCACGGCATTACTGTGAACTGCATCCCACCCGGTCGTATTCACTCTGAGCAGATTTTCCGCAACTACACCCCTGAATACCGTCAGTGGCAGTGCGAAAACGAAATTCCCATGGGCCGCTATGGCGAACCTGAAGACATGGCCAACTTGGTGACCTTCTTGTCTTCACCCTTGGCCAGCTACATCACAGGTGCCGTGATTCCTGTGGACGGTGGTTTGCGCCGCTACCAGTTCTAAAAGCCAAAGATTGCAAGATGTGACTAAACTGTTTGCATCAAAGGAGACTCACATGACACAAGAAAAAACGTACAACCGCCGCGAAGTCGGTGCCTTGGCGATGGGCGCAGCATTGGCAACGGGTGGTTTGGGGCTTGCAACATCCAGCGCGCAAGCGCAAAGCAATTGGCCCAGCAAAGCCATTCGCTTTGTGGTGCCCTTTGCCCCTGGCGGCACCAGCGAAATTGTGGCGCGCTCTGTGGCGGCCGAGCTCACCAAGCAACTGGGCGTCAGTGTCTATGTTGAAAACAAACCTGGCGGCGCCGGCGTCACGGCCATGGTGGACGTGTCCAAAGCTGCACCCGATGGACACACCATCATCTTGGGTCACGTGGGCACCTTGGCGGTCAATCCTTACATGCTGAAGAACCAGCCCTACGACGTCAACAAAGACTTTGTGCCGGTCACATTGCTTGCCAAAGTGCCCAATGTGTTTGTGATTCACCCCGATGTGCCCGCCAAAAACTTCAAAGAGTTTGTGGCCTATGCCAAGAAAAATCCAGGCCAACTCAATTATGGTTCTGCGGGCAACGCCAGCGCAGGGCATTTGGCCATGGAGTACTTGAAGTTGGTGACGGGCATGTTCATGACGCACATTCCTTACCGCGGCACGGGACCTCAGTTGACGGATTTGCTGGCGGGTCGCACGCAAGCCTCTTCCGCAGGGATGCCGGCTTTGGGTGCGCACATTCGCAGCGGCAAATTGCGCGCCATTGCGGTGGGTACGCAGCAACGCATCCCTGCATTGCCCGATGTGCCCACAGTGGCTGAATTGGGCTTCAAAGATTTTGAAACCTCGCAGTGGTACGGCATCATGGCGCCCGCTGGCACGCCGCCTGACATTGTGAAACGTTTGCAAGAAGAGTCCTACAAAGCGCTCAAATCAAGCGCAGTCACAGAACGTTTCGCAACTGACAACGCTGTGGGCGGTGGCGGACCCGCAACGGAATTTGCTGCTTTCATCAAAAATGAACAGCGCATTTGGAGCGACATCGTTAAACGCGCAGACATCAAGGCCGATTGATGTCATGGCAAGCTGAGTTGGAGTTGGCATGAGTTTGGATGTCTTGGTCATTGGTGGTGGCAATGCCGCTTTGAGTGCTGCGTTGATGGCCAGAGAAGCTGGCGCCAGTGTCATGGTGCTCGAATCTGCGCCGCGTGAATGGCGTGGTGGCAACTCGATGCACACACGCAATTTGCGTTGCATGCACGATGCACCGCAAGATGTGTTGGTC
>CALEYZ010000048.1 GCA_937928195.1 uncultured Limnohabitans sp. | reverse complement strand
GGCCAAGTCAGCCAAAGATTTGCAGTCGCTGGGATGCACGCCCGCCTTGTCAAACTTGGCCTTGTAGACCGGCGAGTTGTCGTACGCGTGTTGCAGCGTGGCTTTGAGGCGCTTGAGCTGCAGAGAGCGCAACTCATCGATGCTGGCTTTTTCAATCGGCTCTAAGGGCAATGGGGAGGCTTTGCTCATGTCTGTAACTCCAAATGTCCAAAATTATTCAGGGATCACGGTGCCGGAAATTTGCGCACTCTTGCCGCGGAACATGGCAATGACCTCGCCTTTTTGGTTGGTCACTTTCATGTCATAGATGCCGTGGCGGCCACTCAGTGTTTGTTCTTGGCCCACACAGGTCAGCACGTCGCCCAATTGACCCGACTTTAAAAATTCAATGCTGCAACCCGCGGCCACGGCCACCTTGTTGTAGCTGTTACAAGCAAAGGCAAAGGTGGAATCGGCCAGCGTAAAAATAAAACCACCGTGGCAAATTTTGTGGCCATTCAAATGCAGCGCTTTGACTTCCATGCGAATGACCGCACGGCCCGGTTCGCACGACAGAAGCGCCATGCCCATGGTGTCTTTGGTGGCGGTGTCAACTGCAAACATGGAGACACCCACTTGCTTGGCCAAATCGATGGCGGCTTGTGAATGCACAGGGGTGGAATGGGTGGAAGTGTTCATAGGATTGCGTAGGCTTTTAACAAGGCTCATTCGCCTTTGAATTGCGCGGGACGTTTTTCCAAGAAGGCTTTGACACCTTCAATGTAATCGTGCGTTTTGCCAAGGGCCGACTGTGCGTCGCGCTCTTGGTCCAGTTGCTCCGACAAACTGCGGGTGTGCGCGCCTGTCATGAGTTTGCGGGTGGCCACCAAGGCTTTGGTGGGCATCACGGCCAATTTTTCAGCCAAGGCCAAGGCGGCGGCCACAGCGTCATCGGCCACGTCCCAAATCATGCCCCACTCCTTGGCTTGGGCTGCGCCCAATTTGTCGCCCGTCATGGCCAAAGCCAAAGCGCGCGGCAGGCCTAAACGTTCGACCAACAACCAACTGCTGCCCGCGTCTGGAATGAGGCCAATCTTGCTGAAGGCTTGAATGAAACTGGCTTGAGGTGACGCAATGGCGATGTCACAGGCCATGGCCACCGATGCGCCAGCGCCTGCCGCAACACCGTTGACCGCCGCAATGATGGGCATGCGCAGCGACTGTATGCGGCGTGTGGTGGGGTTGAAAGCCTGGTCAATGATGGGGCCAGGATCGGCGCGCTGAACCATGTCAGGGCCGGGCGTGAAATCAAATTCGGACAAATCAGCGCCGGCACAAAATCCGCGGCCAGCACCGGTCAGCACCACGGCGCGAATCTCGGCATCTGCTTCGGCTTGGTCGAATGCCTTCCACAGGTCGTGGTGCATTTGACGCGTGAAACTGTTGAGCGCTTGCGGCCGGTTGAGCGTGACCAAGGCCACGGCGCCGCGTTTTTCAAAAGTCACCGCCAAAGTTGCTGACAAGTTGGGATCTTGGGTCATGGTCTAGGCCTGCAGAGGGGCTAAAAACGAAAATGTACCATTAACCGACCGATCGGTTGGTTAATGTTTTCCCTTGATTCATGCACTTTTTCATCCCGTTATAGTGAGGGGTAGAGATAAAGCACCTGACTGGAGAAACGTTTTGGCATACGAGAACATTGAAGTCCGCACCGAAGGCGGCAAAGTAGGCATCGTCACCCTGAATCGCCCCAAGGCTTTGAACGCCTTGAACGGCCCCTTGATGGACGAATTGGGCAGCGCCTTGAAGGCCTTTGACGCCGACGAAGCCATTGGTTGCATCATCGTGACGGGCAGCGAAAAAGCCTTTGCGGCAGGCGCCGACATATCGGCCATGGCCAAGCACAACTTCAACAACGTCTACAAAGAAGACTTCATCACCCGCAACTGGGAAACCATTCGCAGCATTCGCAAACCTGTGATTGCCGCAGTCAGCGGTTTTGCCTTGGGTGGCGGCTGTGAACTGGCCATGATGTGTGACTTCATCATTGCCGCCGACAACGCCAAGTTTGGCCAACCCGAAATCAAACTGGGCATCATTCCCGGCGCAGGCGGCACACAGCGTTTGCCACGCGCCATCGGCAAATCCAAAGCCATGGACTTGGTGCTCACGGGCCGCATGATGGACGCCACAGAAGCCGAGCGTTCGGGCTTGGTGAGCCGCGTGGTGCCCACAGACAAGTTGATGGAAGAAACTTTGGGTGCAGCCCTGCTCATTTGCAGCATGGGCCAACTGGCTGTGATGGCCGCCAAAGAAAGTGTCAACCGTGCCTTTGAAAGTGGCCTGTCGGATGGCGTGATGTTTGAGCGCCGTTTGTTCCATGCGATGTTTGCCACAGACGATCAAAAAGAAGGCATGGATGCGTTTTTGAACAAGCGCCAAGCCAACTTCACACACCGCTGAGCTGCGCCCGCTTTTGCAACACGCACTCACCACCGCGCCCATCGTTCCCACGATCTGGCGCTTAGCCCTGCCCAACACATTGGCCATGACGGCCAGTGCCTTGGTCAGCATTGCAGAAACTTGGTATGTGGGCCAATTGGGCATCTTGCCCTTGGCCGGCATGGCCTTGGTCTTCCCCTTGGTGATGCTGCAACAGATGCTGTCGGCAGGCTCTGTTGGCGGCGGTATTTCGTCTGCCATCAGCCGCGCCATGGGTGCCAACAACCCTGACAAAGCCAACGCGTTGGTGTTGCATGCAGCCCTGATTGGTTTGGGCATTGGCTTGTTTTTCACCTTGGTTTTTGCGTTGTTCAGTCACGTGGTTTTCAGCGCCTTGGGCGGCCAAGGTGAGGCGCTTGCACATTGCTTGGCCTATGCCCATGTGGCGTTTGCAGGTGCCATCAGCATTTGGTTGACGAATGCCTTTGCATCCGTCGTTCGCGGCTCGGGCAACATGCGCACGCCTTCCAAGGTTTTGCTCATCACCTCCTTGGTACAAGTTGTTTTAAGCGGTGTACTTGGTTTGGGTTTCGGCCCTGTTCCCAGCTTTGGCATGGCCGGCATTGCCACAGGTTCATTGGTGGCATTTACCGCCAGCGCACTTTATTTTTTCTGGTATCTGCGTTCTGAGCACAGCACATTGCGTTTGAATTTCAGCAGCCCTTTGTCCAAAGAATTGTTTTTAGACATCCTCAAAGTGGGAGGCATGTCCAGCCTGTCTTCATTGCAAACGGTGGCCACTATTTTGGTGGTGACCCGCTTGATTGCCAACTTTGGACCTGAAGCCTTGGCCGGTTATGGCATCGGCACAAGGTTGGAATTTTTATTGGTGCCCATGACCTTTTCATTTGGTGTGGCCTGCTTGCCCATGGTGGGCATGGCACTGGGCGCCAAGATGGTGTCGCGCGCCAAGCAAGTCGCCTGGTCTGGCGCTCTGATGTCCGCAAGCTTGGTGGGTTGCATTGGTTGGATCGTGATGTTTTGGCCAGGCTTATGGGCCCACATGTTCAGCAACAACCCCATGGTGTTGGTCAATGCCCGCCAATATTTTTTGTGGGTGGGGCCTTGCTATGCCTTCTTTGCACTGGGCTTGTGTTTGTACTTTGCGTCTCAAGGCGCCGGCAAATTGTGGGGCCCTGTATTGGCCGGCACTTGGCGATTGGGACTGGTGGCAGCTGGGGGCGTATGGCTGACGCAGCACAATGGCAACGCCGAACACATGTTCATGCTGATTGCCATGGGCATGGTGAGCTATGGCGTACTCACTGCTTTGTCGGTGTGGAAAACCAGCTGGGCACGATAACAACGGGCCTTGTTCTTGGAGGCCCGAGCTGAGCAGTGCGTCAAGCTGTTTGAATTTTGAAAATACCCCGACGCTCGCCCACTTCCAATCCTTTGATGTTTTTCAAAGACTGGGCGCGCCAAGGCTTGAGTTCTTCACGCTGGACATCGTCTAACCATCCCAACTGGTCCAAGGCTTCAATGGTGGCGGCAAACAAAGCCGGCTTGTTGCCATCGGCAATTTTCAACGCCAAGGCTTGACCGCGCGAGCGGCTGCCAATGACCTGAACGCCATCAGCGCCCACCTTGGTCACCCAATCGCCACGTCCCACGCGCATCAAATCAGCGTCACTGCGTCCCGTGCCCGACACCAACTCAGGATGTGCCGTCATGGCTTCGCCCAACAGTTTCAAACTGGCGCCGTACACCTCGTCCACTTCTGGTTTGGCCAGGCGTGCATAGCTGCGTGCCAAAGCGGACAAGGGCACCGCAAAGTTGGGCGCAGAGCAACCATCAATGCCCCATCCCATGTCTTCAGATGCGACCCCAGTGACATCGGCCACCGCTTTGCGCACTTGTCGTTGCAAGGGATGTCCCAGCTCGGTGTAGGTCTCTTTGGGCACACCCTGCAAAGAACAGTAAGCCAAGAACCCACTGTGTTTGCCGCTGCAATTGTGATGGCGCTCGTCGACCTCAAAGCCATCGGGCAGCGGCTTGTCATTGAACGTGAACCGGTAAGGCACATGGCAACCGCAGCGCAATTGCTTGTAGGAGTTGCCACTTTTTTCGAGGATAGAAGACACCTGCGCAAGGTGCATGTCTTCGCCGTTGTGACTGGCACACATCAGGGCCAACTCTTTTGACGTCAGGCCCAGCTGCTGTACGCCGCCACTTTGAACCAAGGGCAAAGCTTGCAGGGCCTTCAAGGCAGAACGGGTGAAGCTCAGCCAATGCGGATTGCCCACTTGTGCCAGTACACGGCCCTCAGTATCGGTCACGGCCAAAGCACCCATGTGCAGGCATTCAGAAATGCCGTTGCGGGTGAGCTCAATCATGGGTGCGAAGTTCATAGGTTTTCTTTTCTATCAAGCAAAGGAAGGCAGGCTTATTTTTTCAAAGCATCTCGCTCTTTTTCATAACGATCATAGTTGGGCAAAGCGGCCGGTGTTTGGGTGGTGCCCGTGGTCTTGGTTTTGTCGACGCCCCGAACACCTTCGTAAACCGATTCGTGCGAGATGTAGGCGCAGCCTTGCAAGATGGCAACAGCACCCGCAAGCATGAGCACCATCGCTGCACTTGCACATTTGTCGGTCACGGACACTTGCGGCCACTTTGACGCACAAAAAAATTGATTCATATCAAAAAATATAAGATTACAAAAACAGTATGCAAGCACGTTGGGTAAAGTTTTTCCGAATTTAACCCATGTGATTAAAATGCCCGCATTCATTTGAATTAAATGATTTGACTGAACAATATTTCATTGAACAAGGCAACACATTGGCACGCAAACCCCTGGTGACCGCAAACGAACTCGAGGCACTGCTGTCCAAGCCAGAGAACGACAGCGTCCCTGTAGACCCTTATTTCCCTCTGAGGCTGGCCATTCTCACCTGCTTCTCGGCCGTTTGGTTTTTGCGTCTGACGCTGTTTACCAACGAGGTGGCCATCGATTTGTTTTCAAATCCAGATGTGCGCAGTTACATGATGCCCGCCCTTTATTTCAGAGCCTGGATCTTGTTTGTGGTGATGTCGATTGGCGTTTGGTCGTATAAAAATGGAAAGTACCCGGCCATTTTCTTTGGCTTGCTCTTTGTGTCCAGCCTCTTCAATCTGGTTTTTGACATCAGCATTCTTTACTTAGAGAAATTGGCACAGCAAGATGTGCGAATCACGATTGTCATCATCGGTCGTCTGTTTGTGTCCTACGTCCTCTTCATTTCCATGCGCCGCGCCCACCGCATTCCCGTGGGCCGCGACAAATGGAATGTATTTCTGCCCTTCAAGAAGTAAACCAATCTTCCAGCTCAGACGTTAGTCACATACCCACTGGAGACTTCCATGAAAAAATTAATTGCCCTCATTCTCATGACCCTCAGCGTTTCGGCCATGGCCCAACATGGTCATGGCTACCCTCACGGCCAATGGGCAAGACCTTATGGCAGTGGCTGGGGTTGGGGGGTGCCGGCCGTCATTGGCGGGCTCTTGGTTTACGAAGCAGTCAGGCAGCCCACCTACGTGCAACAGCCGGTTTACGTTCAACAACAGCCGGTCGTGGTTCAGCAACCGCCTGTCTACACCACCCAAACCAACCCTTCCTGCACACCTTGGACAGAAGTGCAAGCGGCTGATGGTACCGTCACACGTACTCGCACTTGCACGCAGTAAGCCTTCCCAGCTTGCGTCACCGCCAGGGGTAGAAGCACTCACGGCACTGTTGTATCGGCTGGCAAGTTACACCAGCACCCATCTGATCGATGACGCGGCCATTTTGGCGCTCATTTTTTGCTAATCCCCCGCTTGAAATGGCGGACTGAGTAGATACCCTAGGGAGTTGCGCAGCCATTCAGGGCATTTCGCTTCTAAAATTCGTATCCATACTTATTGTTGAAACTTGAAGGAATGCAGTTTGTCCTCCAAACCCGTTGTGACTGCTCTCGAACTTGATGCCTTGTTGGCCAAGCCCAATCCTGGCGGCCTCAAAGTTGACAAGTACTTTCCAATGCGTCTTTGGATCATCGTGGTCGTCTCTGCGCTTTGGTTTATTCGCTTGACGGTCTTTACCAACGAGGCGGCCAAAGAGCTTTTCACCAACCCTGCTGTGCGCGACTACATGATGCCCGCTTTGTATTTCCGAGCTTGGGTTTTGTTTGCATTTGTGGCAGCGGGAATTTGGTCCTATGCCAACTCCAAATACCATGCCATTACATTTGGTTTGCTGTTGGTGGCCAGCGTTTTCAACTTGATCTTTGACCTCAGCATTTTTTACGCTGAACGCTTAACGGTTCAAGATCCCAAGACCACGGTCTTCATCTTGGTTCGCGTCATTTTGTCCTATATGCTCTACGTGTCCATGCGCAATTCTTATCGCATTCCGAAGGGGCGAGACAAATGGAACATCTTCTTGCCGTTCCAAAAAACCTAAGCCCTTTGGCGGCCAAATGAAGTCAAAATTCATTTCGACAACGGCCCTCATTTTCAGCGGCCTTGTGTTTTCTTTTACGGCTTGCGCGGCAGACGTGCTGGTGGCTGTGGCCACCAATTTCAGCGCCCCCATGCAAAAAATTGCAGCAGTGTTTGAACAAGACACAGGGCACAAAGCCGTACTGTCATTTGGCGCCACCGGTAGCTTCTACGCGCAAATCAAAAATGGCGGACCTTTTCAAATTCTATTGTCTGCCGACGACAAGACCCCCATCAAACTGGCGCAAGAAGGGCTGGGCGTGGCCGACTCAAGGTTCACCTATGCCACAGGCAAACTGGCACTATGGAGCAAGCAAGCTGGCTTGGTGGATGACAAGGGTCACGTGTTGAAATCAGGTGCTTTTCAACGCTTGGCCATTGCCAATCCCAAATTGGCCCCGTATGGCACCGCCGCTGTCGAAACCCTGTCGCACTTGGGCTTGCTGCCCGCATTGCAAGCCAAGCTGGTCCAAGGTGACAACATTGCTCAAACCTATCAATTTGTGCTGACTGAAAATGCCCAACTTGGCTTTGTGGCACTGTCTCAGGTCTATGCCCAAGGCAAGATCACGAACGGTTCTGCGTGGCTCGTGCCCTCTCATTTGTACCAGCCGTTGCAACAAGATGCCTTGTTGCTCAACGCGGGGCAAAACAATGCGGCGGCAACGGCATTGTTGAATTACCTCAAAGGCGACAAAGCCAAAACCATCATTCGCCAATACGGCTACGCCTTGTAAAGTGTGGGCATGAATTTAAGCGCCGAAGATTTTCAAGCCATGGCACTCACGCTGCAACTTGCCAGCGTGACCACTGTGCTGTTGCTGTTGCT
>CALEYZ010000047.1 GCA_937928195.1 uncultured Limnohabitans sp. | reverse complement strand
TGGGCGTTCATTTTTTGCCAGACCTTGACCAAGTCACGGTCAGCACCTTGCATCAGGCCGTCCATCATTTCCACCACATCCAAGCGTGCGCCCAACGTGCTGTACACAGTGCCCATTTCCAAACCAATGATGCCGCCGCCCAAAATCAGCATGCGCTTGGGCACTTCTTTCAGCGCCAGTGCACCGGTGCTGTCGACCACGCGAGGATCGTTGGGCATGAACGGCAAACGGACTGCTTGGCTGCCTGCTGCAATGATGCAGTTCTTGAAAGCCACCACTTTTTTCACACCGGTCTTTTCTTGACCCGTGCCAGTTGTTTCTTCCACGATCACGTGGTTGGCACTGACAAATTCGCCCACACCGCGAACGGTGGTCACTTTGCGCATCTTGGCCATGGCCGCCAAGCCACCGGTCAATTTGCCAATGACTTTTTCTTTGTGCGTGCGCAACTTGGCAATGTCAACTTTAGGTGCGCCAAAGTCCACCCCCAGGTCGGCCATGTGACTGACTTCGTCCATCACAGCCGCCACGTGCAACAAGGCTTTGGAAGGAATGCAACCAACGTTCAAGCACACACCTCCCAAGGTGGCGTAGCGCTCAACGATGACAACTTTCAGCCCCAAATCTGCAGCACGGAAAGCGGCAGAGTACCCCCCGGGGCCAGCACCCAACACAAGCAAATCGCATTCGATGTCGACAGCACCGCTGTAGGAAGACGCATTGGAAATGCTGGCAGCAACGGGTGTTGCTGAAGGCGCGTCAGGTTTGGCCGCAGGCGCGCTGGCTGGCGCAGGTGCAGTCGTCGGTGTACTTGCAACAGCAGTCGCCTCGCCCTCCAACACCAACACCACCGAGCCCTCTTTGACTTTGTCACCCAATTTCACTTTGAGCTCTTTGACCACGCCCGCTTGTGAGCATGGAATTTCCATGGAGGCTTTGTCAGACTCCACGGTGATCAAACTCTGCTCTGCTTTCACCACATCACCAGCTTTCACCAGCAACTCGATGACGGCAACTTCGTCGAAATCGCCAATGTCCGGTACTTTGATATCAATCAATGCCATGGTTCAGCCTCTCAAAGTAACACGCGGCGGAAGTCGCCAAGGATTTGACCCAAGTACGCATTGAAGCGTGCGGCGGCAGCACCATCGATCACGCGATGATCCCAAGTCAATGACAAAGGCAACATCAAGCGTGGCACAAATTGCTTGCCATCCCAAACCGGTTCATGGGTGCTTTTGCAAACACCCAAAATGGCCACTTCAGGGGCGTTGATGATGGGCGTGAAATACTTGCCACCAATGCCACCCAAGCTGGAAATGGTGAACGTCGCACCGGTCATTTCAGCAGGACTCAACTTGCCATCGCGGGCCTTCTTGGCCAACTCGCCCATTTCTTGGCTGATTTGCAAGATGCCTTTTTTGTCAGCGTCTTTGATGACTGGCACCATCAAACCATTGGGCGTATCGGCCGCAAAGCCAATGTGCCAGTAGTTTTTGTAGACCAAGGCGTCACCGTCCAAAGAGCTGTTGAACTCGGGGTATTTCTTGAGTGCGGCCACACAGGCTTTGATCAAGAAAGCCAGCATGGTGACTTTGACGCCAGACTTTTCGTTCTCTTTGTTGGTCGACACGCGGAAGGCTTCCAACTCAGTGATGTCGGCATCGTCGTGGTTGGTCACCGCGGGAATCATGATGGCATTGCGCAACAAATTGGCGCCACTGATCTTTTTGATGCGGCCCATTTCTTTGCGCTCAATGGGACCAAACTTGGCGAAGTCGACTTTCGGCCAGGGGATCAAGCCCAATGCAGCACCATCGCCACCGGCAGGTGCTTTGGCCGCTTGCGCTTTGGTTTGCGTGGCGCCTGCCATCACTGCTTTCGTGAAGGCTTGAACGTCGTCTTGTGTGATGCGACCTTTGGGGCCATTTCCTTTAACTTCTTCCAAAGGCACACCCAATTCCCGCGCAAATTTGCGCACGGAAGGCGATGCGTGTGGCAAGCCCAAAGTGGATGCGCCAGGATTGTGCGCTGGCGCAGCGACTGAAGTCGTTGCCAAAGCAGGCGCGGCGACAGGCGCAGAAACCGTAGCAGGTGCAGCCGCACTCACACTAGCTGCAACGGGTGCAGCTGTGGCTGCTGAAACAACAGTGCCTTCTAAGATGGCCAGCAAGTCACCAATGTTGACTTTGTCGCCAATCTTGACCTTGAGCTCTTTCAAAACGCCGGCCGCCGAGGATGGAATCTCCATCGCAGCTTTGTCCGATTCCACCGTGATGAGGGATTGCTCCATCTTGATGGCATCACCGGGCTTGACGAAAATTTCAATGACAGCAACGTCTTTGAAATCGCCGATATCAGGCACATGAACTTCGATGGGGCCGCTGGCTGAGGATGCGGCGGTCACAGTGGCAGGTGCAGGTGCAGGTGCAGCTGCAGTTGCCGCTGCCACTGGTGCGGCGGCAGGTGCTGCTGCGGGAGCTGCTGAAGACGCGCTTGGGGAAGCAGCGACATCGCCACTGGCCTCCACCATCAACACCACTGAACCCTCTTTCACTTTGTCACCCAACTTCACGCGCAGTTCTTTCACCACGCCCGCCGTTGAGGAGGGAATTTCCATCGACGCTTTGTCAGATTCAACGGTGATCAAGGACTGTTCGGCCTTCACGGTGTCACCCACCTTGACCAACAGCTCAATGACCGCCACCTCATCGAAATCACCGATGTCTGGAACTTTGACTTCTACCAATGCCATGTGTGTCTCCAAATCTTTTTGATCAAGCGTACAAAGGATTGACCTTGTCGGTCTTGATGCCGTATTGCTTCAAAGCTTCTGCAACTTTGGCAACTGGCACTGCGCCCTCTTCGCTCAAGGCTTTGAGTGCGGCCACAACGATGTAATGGCGGTTGATTTCAAAGTGCTCACGCAGTTTGCTGCGGAAATCACTGCGACCAAATCCATCCGTACCCAACACTTTGTACGTGCGACCTTTCGGCATGAACGGACGAATTTGCTCAGCGTAGTTTTTCATGTAGTCAGTAGACGCGATGACAGGGCCATCGTGCTTGGCCAACTGTTGCGCAACGAAAGGCACACGAGGTGTTTCCAAGGGGTGCAACATGTTGAAACGTTCAGCGTCTTGGCCATCACGCGTCAATTCGTTGAAGCTTGGGCAGCTCCAAACGTCAGCCGCAATGCCCCAATCTTTGGCCAACAATTCTTGTGCCGCCAATGACTCACGCAAGATGGTGCCAGAGCCCATCAATTGAACACGTGTCTTGTTCTTGCCACCCGCTTTGCACAAGTACATGCCCTTGATAATTTGCTCTTCCGTGCCTGCAGTCAGGCCAGGCATGGCGTAGTTTTCATTCAACAAGGTGAGGTAGTAGAAAACGTTTTCTTGTTTTTCCACCATGCGCTTCAGGCCATGGTGCAAGATCACGCCCACTTCGTGTGCAAAGGTGGGGTCGTAGCTGATGCAATTGGGGATGGTGCCCGCCAAGATGTGGCTGTGACCGTCTTCGTGTTGCAAACCTTCGCCATTCAATGTTGTACGGCCTGATGTGCCGCCCAACAGGAAGCCACGCGCTTGCATGTCACCCGCAGCCCAGGCCAAGTCGCCAATGCGCTGGAAACCAAACATCGAGTAGTACACATAGAACGGCACCATGATGCGGTTGCTGGTGGAGTAGCTGGTAGCAGCCGCAATCCAGCTAGACATACCACCGGCTTCGTTGATGCCCTCTTGCAAGATTTGGCCAGCCACGTCTTCTTTGTAGTACATCACTTGGTCTTTGTCGACCGGTGTGTATTGCTGACCTGCGGGGTTGTAAATACCGATTTGACGGAACAAACCTTCCATACCAAAGGTACGGGCTTCGTCCACCAAAATTGGCACCACGCGTGGGCCCAAGGCTTGGTCACGCAAGAGCTGCGTGAGGAAGCGCACATAGGCTTGGGTGGTCGAAATTTCACGGCCTTCGGCTGTGGGTTCCATCACCGATTTGAAGATGTCCAACGACGGCACGGTGAAGGTTTCTTCGGCTTTCGTGCGACGGTGTGGCAAGTAGCCGCCCAAGGCCTTGCGGCGCTCGTGCAGGTATTGCATTTCAGGGGTGTCGTCCGCTGGCTTGTAGAACGGCACGTTGGCCAATTCGCTGTCAGGCACTGGGATGTTGAAGCGGTCACGCATGTACTTGATGTCTTCATCCGTGAGCTTCTTGGTTTGGTGCACGTTGTTCTTGCCCTCACCCGCTTTGCCCATGCCAAAACCTTTGACGGTCTTGATCAACAACACCGTGGGTTGGCCTTTGGTGTTCACGGCTTGGTGGTACGCGGCATAAACCTTTTGTGGGTCATGGCCGCCACGCTTCAAGGCCCAAATTTCGTCGTCGCTCATGTGCGCGACCATCTCGAGCGTGCGTGGATCGCGACCAAAGAAATGCTTGCGCACGTAGGCACCATCGTTGGCTTTGAAGGCTTGGAAGTCACCGTCCAAGGTGTCCATCATGATCTTGCGCAAAGCGCCGTCTTTGTCGCGGGCCAACAGCTTGTCCCACTCGCTGCCCCACAAGAGTTTGATCACGTTCCAACCGGAGCCACGGAATTCACCTTCGAGTTCTTGCACGATCTTGCCGTTGCCGCGAACCGGGCCGTCCAAGCGTTGCAAGTTGCAATTGACCACAAAGATCAGGTTGTCGAGTTTTTCACGCGCGGCCAAACCGATCGCGCCCAAGGATTCCACTTCGTCCATCTCACCGTCGCCGCAGAACACCCAGACCTTACGGTTTTCGGTGTTGGCAATGCCACGGGCGTGCAAGTACTTCAAGAAACGGGCTTGGTAGATCGCCATCAGCGGGCCCAGGCCCATGGACACCGTGGGGAACTGCCAGAACTCGGGCATCAGCTTGGGGTGCGGGTAGCTCGACAGGCCTTTGCCGTCCACTTCCTGGCGGAAGTTGAGCAGCTGCTCCTCGGTCAGGCGACCTTCCAGGTAAGCACGGGCGTACACGCCGGGGGCCACGTGGCCCTGGATGTAGAGGCAGTCACCGCCGTGGTTTTCGCTCTCGGCGTGCCAGAAATGGTTGAAACCGGCACCGAACATGTGGGCCAGCGAAGCGAACGAGCCGATGTGACCGCCCAGGTCACCACCGTCTTCGGGGTTGTGGCGGTTGGCCTTGACCACCATGGCCATGGCGTTCCAGCGCATGTAGGCGCGCAGGCGTTCTTCAATCTCGATGTTGCCGGGGCAACTGGCTTCCTGGTTGGTCTCGATGGTGTTGACGTAACCCGTTGTGGCCGAAAACGGCATGTCGATGCTGTTTTCGCGGGCGTGCTCCAGCAACTGCTCCAGCAGGAAGTGGGCGCGTTCGCCGCCTTCCTTTTCGATGACGGCGGACAGCGCGTCCATCCATTCACGGGTTTCCTGGGTGTCCAGATCCTGGCTCGGCTGGTTCGGATTGGCGGCTGTCATGCTCGGTCTCCTGGTGTTATGGGTTCATCAATGACGCGAGTTTCGCACAGTTTTTTTAACTTTTCAAATTATGCTTTTCCATCTCGCATAGTGAAATAATTAGACCGCAAGTGGGTGCAACTGCCCCTAAACTCGGGCAGCAATGAAACCCACCGTCCAGATCCACATCCAGCAAGAAGGCAACCCGATCCGGCGCTGGCAACGTTGGTGGCGACAACAGACACCGACACGCCAGGATCGCTTCGCCAACCTGACGCCGGTGGCTGCCGTGATTCTTTTCATGGCCGCCATTGCCAGCGCCTTCTGGTACTTGCGTGGGGAAGAGATCGAACGCGAACAGGAAGCCGTACGGCGAGACGTCGAATACGCTCAGCAAAGACTGCGATTGCGACTGCTTGAGCGCCAGGAGCAAGTCATGCGCTTGGCCCGGGACATCTCCAATCAGGAAGTCCGCAAGGACCAATTCCTGTCGCGTTCGCAGGCCATCGTTCAGCAATACCCTGAATACCAATCACTGTCATGGGTCGATGAGCGCAAAAACATCGTGGCTACACACAGCGTGTCCAACCTGCTGCACGGCCAGGCGCTGAGAACAAGCGAGGCCCTTGCCCAAGGCTCGACCGACACACACTTCGGCCTGTCTCGGGACTTGATGCAGCCGATTTATGGCGTCATAGAGCACGATGATGGGGCTAAAGACTCTGTGCTACCCATGCTTCAACTGCATACCCCACTGACCAACGAAAAAGGCTTGTTCAGTGGCGTGTTGATGGCCGAATACCCCCTGGAAGGACTCTTGCGCTACGGCATCCCAACCGAGATCCAGGCCAAGTACGCGATGTCACTGGTTAACGCTGAAGGCCACCCCCTGGCGGGGCAAACCATCCCGACGCGTCCCCACGCGTGGTCTATCCTGCCCGGGTCAGCCCCTGTTGCCAACGAATACCAGGTGCCTGTTTCTCCTGTGGGCAACGGCTTGTTGCTGCGTGCACAGGCTTGGCGCACGTCAACCGGACTGGTCGGCAATGCCCAGTTCTGGATGGTTGGCGCCTTGAGTGTGATGACCGCCTGGATGCTGATTGCCAACTGGCGGCACACACGTCGCAGACTGCAGGCGCAAAAAGCGCTGGTGGCTGAAACCAATTTCCGCCGAGCCATGGAAAATTCCATGCTGACGGGCATGCGCGCGCTGGACCTGGAAGGGCGCATCACGTACGTGAATGCTGCCTTCTGTGAAATGACAGGCTGGAGCGAGGACGAACTGGTCGGCGCCACGGCACCGTTCCCCTATTGGCCGGATCAGGACCATGAACACCTGAAGAGACGTCTGGAAGACGAGTTGAAGGGCCTGCAGAGCCCCGGCGGATTTCAGGTCCGGGTCAAGCGCAAGGACAACTCGCTGTTTGATGCCAGGATGTATGTGTCTCCACTGATCGACGCGAGTGGACGGCATACCGGCTGGATGACATCCATGACAGACATCACCGAACCCAATCGGATCCGGGAGCAACTGGCCAGCTCGCACGAGCGCTTCACCATCGTGCTCGAAGCCCTGGACGCCTCTGTTTCGGTCGCCCCTCTGGGCAGCAAGGAGTTATTGTTTGCCAACAAGCTTTACCGGCAATGGTTCGGTCAGGACACCATTGGCCATCTGCAGCTGGTCGAGCAGGCAGGCGCCTACACCGCCTCTGAAGGCGAGACAGACAGTGACGATGTGGACGCCCTGGCAGGACTGCCCACAGAGAGTCTGACCGTCGCCCAGTCAGAAAATGCCGAGATTTTTGTGACCGAGCTCGGAAAATGGTTGGAGGTGCGCTCGCGCTACATCAACTGGGCTGACGGCCGACTGGCGCAGATGGTGATTGCCACCGACATCACGCCTCGAAGACAAGCTGAAGAACTGGCCGCCCAGCAAGCCGAACGCGCCCAGACCGCCAGCCGCCTGATCACCATGGGCGAGATGGCTTCCAGCGTGGCGCATGAGCTCAACCAGCCTTTGACTGCCATCAGCAACTATTGCAACGGCATGATCTCGCGTATCAAAAGTCAGCAGATCAAGGAGGACGATTTGCTCTGGGCGCTGGACAAGACCGCGCACCAGGCACAGCGTGCTGGCCAGATCATTCAGCGCATCCGCAGCTTCGTCAAACGCAGTGAACCCAATCGCAGCCAGTCCGATGTGACCATGATGGTCAATGAAGCGGTGGAACTGGCCGAAATCGAACTGCGCCGACGCAATGTACGACTGTCGCACTATGTGGCTGCTCGTTTGCCCACGCTCTACGCCGATCCCATCCTG
>CALEYZ010000046.1 GCA_937928195.1 uncultured Limnohabitans sp. | reverse complement strand
CGGCCTTTGGTGACATTGATGAATTCAAACAAAACGTGGATCGACTGGTGCGTGAACTGCGAGGTGCCGAGCGCATGCCAGGTGTCGATCGCATCTGGTTGCCGGGCGAACAAAGCCATCACAAGCGGACAGAGCACGAAACACAAGGTGTACTGTTGGCGCCCAGTTTGGTGAAACAGTTGAGTGAATTGGCTGTCCAATTGAAGATCACACCGTTGCAAGCGATCCAGTTCTAAATCGGAGACACAAACATGAACCAACTCCTTCTGACCCTTCAACCTAAGCGCAGTGTGCGTGTTGGAAATTGGCTGGCGTCACTGCTGCTTGGCAGTGCGTTGGTGGCAGCACTGCCAGTGATGGCGCAACCCAGTGGCTATCCGTCAAAACCCATTAAGCTCATCGTTCCCTTGGCGGCTGGCAGCGCTGTTGACAATGCTGCGCGCATCGTGATGCAAAAAGTGGCCTCTAACATGGGTACCGGCATTGCCATTGAAAACCAAGCGGGTGCAGCAGGACTGATTGGCGCTGACCGAGTGGCCAAATCATCCCCAGATGGTTACACCTTGGGGGGCTTCAATGACAGCATCATGACCATGCTTCCCAATTTGCAAGCCAAAATGCCTTGGGACATTCAAAAAGATTTTGAGCCGATTTCATTGGTGGCCACCGTCGAGTGGGGCGTTGTTGTTCCTTCAGACTCCAATATTCGAACTGCGGCTGACTTGATTGCAGCCGCCAAAAAATCGCCTGGTCAAATCAACTACGGTTCAGGTGGCAATGGCAGTCCGCAGCACATAGCCATGGCCTTGTTTGCTTCGCAAGCGGGGGTGCAATTGACGCATGTTCCATACAAAGGTGCGACACAAGCGGCTGTGGGCGTTGCAGGGCATGAGGTGCAAGTGGCATTTCAAGGAATTGCCACTGTCAGCTCATTGATCAAAGCTGGCAAGCTGCGTTTGATTGCGGTGACAACACCTAAACGTTTGTCACAATTTCCCGATGTGCCCACCGTGTCTGAATCGGGTTTGAGTGGCTTTGAATTTAACTCTTGGTACGCCATGATGGCACCGGCGGGTACACCCAAGCCCATTCTTCAAAAATTGCACGCTGAAATTGTGAAGGCCATTGCTGATCCGGCCATCAAAGAACAATTGTTTGGCTTGGGCCTAAGTCCCAAGGGGACAAGTCCAGATGAATTGGCTGCCGACTTGAAAATGCAATTTGCCAAGTACGGCAATCTGATCAAACAAGCCAATATCACTGCTGAATGAACTGTATCAGCCCTTGTCGTTCAACTTGATTTGTAGACAAGGTCTTTCATTCGGTTCAGCATGGGGGCCACCACCGGCGTGGTGAGCATGGTGCTACCGACCGCCATCAGCAGCAAGGCCGTGAATGTTTCGGAGGTGATGATTTGTTTGTCTAGCAGCACATTGGCAAAAATGATCATGATCAAGGCCTTGGTTTGAAGCAGCCAACCAATCAGTGAAGCTTCCCCGGTTTGCCATTTCAAAATTTTGCCGGCCATGTGCACGCCTGCCAGCTTTCCAGCCACGGAGGCAATCAGTAGCAAGCTTGCAGCCAGAAACACCGTGTAGCCGCCCATGTCCCAATTGGTGCGAAGTCCTGTGCTTAAAAAGAAAACCGGCATCATGACCAACAAAACATGGTGCCTGAGCATGTCCATTTGTTGCTGATCGAACCAATTCGCTTCGATGACTGCACCTGCCAAAAAAGCCCCCACCATGAAGTGCAACCCTGACCAATCAGCGCCAAAAGCACACACAATCAGCCAAATGATGGCCATGTACCAGCGGTCATGGCTGGGCAACTTTTGAATCAGTTGGCGCAACACGTAACTGAGAAGCGCAAATGCCATCAAGAAGATGACTTGTTTTCCGACTCGGGTCCAGTCCATGAGGATGAGTGCCAAGACACCCCAGATGGCAATGTCATCCAAGCTGGCATAGCGCAAGATGCGTTGGCCAATGGGTTGGCGCAAAATTTCGAGTCGCTCCATCAGCAAGATAAGGATAGGCAAGGCAGTGACTGCACACGACATGGCAACACCCATGGTGAATTGCCAGCCTTCAGCTTTGATACCCATCCAACCAGTACCCAAAGCACCCGATTGCATCACCAGGGCAGCAGCGGCGCCAAAGATAAGGGGCACACCTAAGGCCAAGCCAGCAGTAATACCACTTTCTTTCTTGTGTTGCCAAGCTTGACTCAGATCAAGCTCAATGCCCGCAATGAAGACGAACAACATGACTGCCCACCATGCCACGCCGTTTAATGCTAGTACGACGGATGGGTTGAATACAAACTGGTAATACTCCGGAAAGGCTTTGCCCAAAATCCCAGGCCCTAACAAAATGCCCGTGATGATTTGAACCACCACCAAAGGCGCAAAATACTGGGTGTTGCCCAGGCGCCAAATCAGATAGGGCACTGTGAACACAACCGCCATGGCAATCAGGTAAATTTCAGTGGTGTTCATGTTGGACGATTGAAGAGAATAGAAGGGGTTGCGGACCTTTTCCGCAGAGACGATGTTGAACAGATTTTAGGTGAAATAGCACATGACAAGTTCCAAAGAGCCCTCAGCCACGGGGCATGCCGTTCGGCGATTCAAGGATCCTGGCTACATTGAGATCGCATCCAATTTACAAACGCTCAGAGACGAAATTGATGCATTGGACCATCAAATTGTGAGTTTGTTGGCTGCAAGATCTTTGCGCGTGCGTGATGCCACGCGGTTTAAAAAGGATGCTTTCCAGGTGGCAGCGCCGGCACGTCAGGCCGAAGTATTCAAAAAAGTGAGAAACTTAGCCGCTGAACATGCAGAAAATTTTCCAGGATTCGAAGACATCGTCGAATCTGCTTACCGATGCTTGGTTGCTGGCTTTATTGCGGCCGAGCAAACTTTGTTTTCACAAACTGAAGAAGTGACATCATGAAGTCCTTGTTAAAACTCTTAATGGCCAGCATGGCTTGTGTCGTTGGCATTCACGCAGCGCAAGCCCAAACCAACTGGCCAAACCGTCCCATTAAATTGGTGGTGCCTTATGGGCCAGGGTCTTCACCCGATGTCATTGCCCGTATTATTTCTGACAAGTTGTCTGCTCGTTTGGGGCAACCCGTGGTCATTGACAACCGCATCGGTGCAGGTGGCAATACCGGGACGGGTTCCGTGGCCAAAGCCGCTGGGGATGGCTATACGTTTTTAATCAGCACCAACGGCCCGCTGGTTTACAACACCGTGTTGTACAAGAAGCTCAGCTACGACCCGTTCACAGAATTGCGTCCTGTCATTTTGGCGGGTGGTCAGTCCAATGTGTGTGCCGTTCGCAGCGACACGGGCATCAATAGCTTGTCTGATTTGGTCAATGCGATGCGCAGCAAACCAGGCCAATTCAATTTCTCCTCCACAGGCATTGGCAGCTTGTCTCAGTTAGGGGTTGAATTGCTCAAGGTTAAAACAGACACCTATGCCGTTCACATTCCTTATGTGTCCTCGCCCTTGGCCATCATGGCCATTTTGCAAGGCGACGTGCAATTTGCATGTGTACCTGCTGTCGCGGTGTTGCCGCAAGTGAAGTCAGGAAAAATGCGTGCGCTGGCGGTGTCTACCGCTAAACGCAGCCAGTTCTTACCTGACGTACCCACCATGAAAGAGGCTGGCTTTACGGGAATCGAAAACGTGGCATGGATGGCTGTGATGGCGCCTGCCAGTACCCCCACAGAAATCGTGCAACGCGTGAATCAAGAAATCAATGCCATCTTGGCCATGCCTGATGTCAAAGAAAAGCTTTATGTACAGTACATGGAGCCTATTGGCGGTACGGAGTCGGAACTCAAAAGTTTCATGCTTCAAGAATTGCGCGTGATGACGCCCGTGATCAAACGAACGGGCGTCACCATTGACTGAGTTCTGGACTGAACCTGCCAAGACGCTACCTGTCTACGGCAGTTTTGATGTCGTCGTTGTGGGGGGCGGCCCCGCTGGCATTGCCGCCAGTTGGAGTGCGGCCAAAAGAGGCGCCAAAGTACTCCTGATTGAGCGCTATGGCTTCTTAGGAGGCATGGGTACCGCAGGCGGTGTGACCAACTTTGCGGGCTTGTACGGTGTTCGCCAAGGTCAAATGCAGCAAGTGGTGCACGGCGTGGTGGACGAGATTTTTTCGCGGCTCACCATTTTGGATGGTTTGAACGCCCCTCAGGATGGCATGCAGGGGCGCATTCGTGTCCGATCCTATGACATGTCTGCATACAAATGCGTGGCCGATCAAATGCTGCGCGATGTTGGCGTAGAAATTTTGTTTCACGCTTGGGCTGCGCAAGTTCATGTGGAGGCAGGCCAAGTCAAAGCCCTGTTTGTTGAAACCAAATCAGGCCGGCAAGCTGTCCTGGCCGCAAGCTTTATAGATTGCTCGGGCGATGCCGATGTGGCCGCATTTTCCGGAGTGCCCTTCGAAGTTGGCGACGGGCAGGGCAGTGGACTGTATCCTACTACTATGTTTCGCATTGCGCATGTGGATGCGGCCGACGCGCTGGCGGCCGTTGGAGAGTTTCAGGCCATCAATGTGTTGATGAAAAAAGTCCAAGCTGAAAAGCCAGGACTCTATCGATTTCCACGTGAAGGTGCCATCCTGCGTCCTCAAAAGAATCCCACGGAATGGCGTGCCAATGTGACGCAAATTGCGCAATCCAACGGCATGGCCATGGACGCAACCAATGCGCGTCAACTCAGCCAAGGTGAACTGGATGGCCGACAACAGGTGGGTGAATTCTTCCGATTCTTGAAAAATGAAGTGCCTGGATTTGCGCATGCGCAGATAACAGAAATTGCGCCTCAAGTTGGCATTCGTGAAAGCCGGCGTATTCAAGGTCTTTACGCCTTGACTGGGCAAGATATTGTGTCTTGCGCATCTTTTTCAGATGCCATCGGCGTCAATGCCTGGCCCATGGAAATGCACGCACAGGGCAAAATTGAATGGCGCTTCCCAGAAGCACCTGTGGGACCTCACCAACGCCTGTACAACCAATTGCCATGGCGCATGTTGGTGCCGCAAGGCATTCGCAACTTGCTAGTGGCAGGCCGCTGCGCTTCCATGACACACGAAGGGCAGTCAGCAGCGCGCGTGACTGGTGCTTGTTTTGTGATGGGACAAGCTGCAGGCACTGCCGCGGCTCATTTTTCCGAAGGTGTCAGTTTTGCTGACATTCAAGTGCAAGCGCTTCAGCAGCGCTTGCTGAGTGATGGTTGCTATTTAGAGCTTGAATAAATCTGTCAAAAAGCCATGAACTGGCCCTTTGGCTTGTGGGAATGTGAGCACTGTGTGTGGGCCGCCTGGTATCAACACAATGCTGGCTTTCTGATTGTTCTTGAGTGCCGCGCCACAATGGCCAACGCCTTGTGCATTTCCAAGCCATGAATTGCTGGGAGAAAAGTAGGGGTCGGTTGAACTAATGATGTTGAGCGTGGGCTGGTCATCCGGAATGCTTGTTTGATGCGATTTGACAAAGTAGTTGTCCTCGCAAGACCACGCGAACAGGATGCGTCCTGCAAACTCTTTTCCTGTGTAACGCGCGACTGGAACAGAACCTTCGCTGGTGCCTGCCAAGACAATCTTGCGACCATCAACCCACGGCATTTTCTGCAGCGCTTTGAGGGTGATGTCAATCTCAGATGCTCTGAACGCATGAAGCTTTTCGTAAGTTTCTTTGTCAATGGGAGATGTGTAAGTGAGTCGATCTTTCAGTGCGAAAGAATTCGGTGCAATGCTGGCCACCCCAAAACTTGCCAGCCATAGCTGCCAATCGGCAATCGCTTTAAGTCCCAAACCTGAGGATCCGTGCATGAAGAGGACAACAGGTACTTTGGCGTTGCTCAGTTGTGGTGCCGACTTCATTGGACCTACGTAAATGTCCTTGTTGGTGAGCAGGCTGGGCAGAGCAACTTGTGCTTCGTCAATCAGCGCTTGCATTGACGCTTGTGTGTGGACCAAAGGTCCAGCTTTAATCTCACCTTTGGGGGTTTGAGCATTTGAAGCACTGATGCTTAAGCAGAGTGTGATGGCAATTGAAATGGCGTGAATGTTCATGTTTTGAAAAATCCAAGTTTATAAAGGTCAAAGTGACTGGCATTGGGCAGTACTGTTTTAACATCTGTTGGACTTACGCCAAACCATCCGGCCAACTCTGCCCCCAGTTGATCAACGGAAGTACTTGGGAGCAGTCGACCACTGCCGACTTGTTCGTTGTGCGTGAGGCCAATTTCTGGTGCTATCCCAAAAAACTGGCCACCTGCCACAGCACCACCCATGACAAAGTGATGACCACCCCAACCGTGATCAGAGCCGTCACCATTCGAGGCCAAAGTTCTGCCGAAATCAGAAGCGGTGAAAGTTGTCACTTGTTTGTCTTTGCCCAGGCTGACCATGGCATCGTCAAATTCTTTCATGGCAGCACTTAATTTTTGAAGCAATGCTGGGTGTTGAAGAGGTAAAAAGTCGTGCAAATCAAACCCGCCCATGCCCACCATGAACACTTGGCGTTTCATACCGAATGCGGCTTGTTGTTCTATCAGTCGTGCCACCATTTTGAGTTGCGCTGACAAGCTGTTGGTCGCGGAACTTGCGAAAATGGCATTCATGGAAGCGCTGGCACTGTTGCCAATGGCCGCAACGATGCCATCGTATGTATCGAGTGCTCTTTTTGCGACGATGTTGTAATCGTTGGCCATCGGTGTCGAACTGCTCTGGGTCATGAGGGTTTGCAAGGCCGTGGCGCAGCTTGAAGAACCAAACAGTGATTTGCCCTTGATGGCATTCACGGTTGTCGCACCTGTCGAACTCATTTGATAGGAAATTGCATTCTGTCCGGAGAGAAAGAGGGCGTTGCCATTGACCGAAATGCATGTGAGTGAGGAGCGTGTGTTGTTGCTCATCAGCAAGTCCGCTGCACGTCCGCCCCAGCCTGTGGCGCCGCCTTCAGTTTGGAAGGAGGATTGCCAGTAGGCTTGCTGATCATTGTGTGAAAACAATTTGGGCGGCAGTGGCACAGATTTGTTGTCGTACTGCACACGGGAGGTGGGCACAATCAGAGGTCCGACATTCATCACAATTGAAGCTCGTTTGCTTTCAAACAAGCCCTTGAGTGCTGTCATCTCGGGATTGAGTGCCATTTGTCGCCCGCCACTCAATGGCGTGCTCAGTGCGGTGGCTGCAAGTGCATCACGGCCGATTGCAATGCCATCGTAAATACTGCCCGATACCGTCGTTCCTTTGCGGACATTGAAGTAACTGGTGTGTGTGGGTAAATCGTATGGAATCACTGTGTTGTAGTGATCATTGGCGCCGTATAAGAAAATACAAACGAGGGCTTTGTAATCGTTGGCAGATTGTGCTGCAGCATCGGCCATCATGCCAAGGCTGGTGGCCATGGGAACGGCAACGCCGTGGAGAGCCAATGCAGAGCCTCGCTTTAAAAGCGTTCTGCGACTGATGTTGTTCGAAGCATCGTGTGTCATGTGCAATCCTCAGCGTTGAACCAAATAGTCAGTACTGCTCATCACAAGCAGAATGCCGGCATAGATTCGATTGAGAATGCCTGTGTCGGTCGTTGCAGCAATGGTGTTGATGGCCGACACAATCAGCGCTTGATTGGCGGTGGTCAGCGCGCCAGATGCCAAGCAAAGGTTCAAATGCGCAATCAAGGCTGTGGCGTCCGTTGCAATGGTTTTTTCGTAGGTGTAGTCAGCTTTGATGTTGCGTGCATTGTTCACTGTACCAGCCATGTAGTTCACATAACTGACCACCGTGGGCTCCGTCAGAATTTGAAATTCAGGCGCCAGTAAATTTTGAGAGGCCAATTGTGTATTGGGTGGCACATACCCGGGTCTAAAGTAGTTGAAAACCGTGGGCGAGCGCATGGGCATTTGTCCCAAACTTGTGTCTGTGTCTGTATAACCCAGTGTCCACGCGCCATCTGCCGAAGTCGCATGAAATGTGTGACCCCATTGCAGCAGTCGAACCATCGGCTCTGAAAGCTTGCCGTAGTGAGGTTGAGTACTGCTTTGACGTGCCTCAGTGTCCATCAAGATGGCAGTCCAGACAGATTTCATGTCACCCCGAATGCCTTTGCCGTTGTCCTCGAACACTTTGGCCACACGTGCAACATAGCCTGTGCTGGGGTTGCTGGTAATCAATCGTTGAATCAATTGTTTGCAAACAAAGGGGGCTGTGTTTGGGTGGGTGAACAGGGTGTCGAGTGCGATCTTCAGACTTGGCGTGCCCAAGGTGCCTGCGGGGATGGTTACACCTAAAAATTTCTTCTCTTCAGGGCTGTGCAAACTTGCATTGAGACTCATGGGTTGGCCTTGCCTGTAAGCCGCTGGTGCTAACTCACCTGTTGAGTCGGTGCCTGCGGCCAAATTCCAGCCGGTAAAAACTTTGGCTAAACCTTGAATGTCCGAGTTGTCATAGGTCTCAACGGGCTTGCCAAGCGCATCTAATTTCAGGGAGCCATCGATGTTGAGCTGGTACAACCCAATCGTAAAAAGCTGCATTACTTCACGCGCATAGTTTTCGTCGGGTGAACGGCCGGTCTTGGCGTCGTATTTTTGATTTCCCTTCATGTTGAGGTAGGTGCCCATGGCGGAGGACAACGTGACTGCCTCCAGCAGGTTTCGAAAATTTCCCATTGCGTGGGTTTCGAGCACTTCCCAGTAATTTGCGATGGCAAAGTTGCGCCATGAAATGGGCAGGCCTAAGTGAGAGACCACAAACAGCTCTGACAATGCCAAGGTGGCCCTTTGCCTGACCACGTCCGGAGCGCTGAAGAGTTTGCACCACATCGCCTGGACCCATCCACCATCGCCATTCACGTTGGCATTGACGCTGGGATCATTGAAGCCTTTGTCGATTAACCATCGTGTCATGTTGAGGCTCAAGGGCTGGTTGAACTGGCCGTTCAGCCATGTCTGAGCACCCACGGCAGCCACTTCATTGATTTCAGCAAGTGTTGCGCCCCAAGAAGCTTGTCTTAAGAATCGAGCGGTTTCAATTTGTGGGGTGTTGGTATTCGGTGTTGTGGTTGGGCTATTGCCTGTAATAGCCGTTGAATCAGTCGTACCGCCACCGCCACCGCCACATGCTGAGAGCAATGCGGATGAAGTTAAAAGCGCCCAAGATGCCGCACTGTTAGACGTCGGCTCGACAATCCGTGTGCTGGTCATGCAAATTAACCCCGAAATGTTGGAGAATTCCAGTCTATTCTGATTTTTAGTCATTGCCAAAACATGAGCGACACAAACTCACGCCCTGCGTTACCCGACCATCTCTCCATCGATCCTCGCAGCCCCTTCCATGTGGCCGCCGTGTTTGAACACGATATCGGTATCCGATTCAATGGCAAAGATCGCCATGACGTCGAGGAATACTGCATCAGCGAGGGCTGGGTGAAGGTGCCTGCTGGCAAAACTTTGGATCGCAAGGGTAATCCCTTAATGATCAAACTCAAAGGCAAGGTTGAGGCCTTCTATGCTTGAGTTCAGATGACGGCCGCTGCAAGCTCAAACCTGAATTGGAGAGATCCGTTTCGAGTTAGAAGCTTTCGCTTCCAGTGGACAGCCGACTTGGCAACCTCCTGGGCGTTTGAGATGGAGACCATTGTGCTGGGGTGGTACATCCTCTCTGCTTCAGGCTCTGTTTTGATGCTGGTGATATATGGATCGCTTCAGTATTTGGGGTCCCTGGTTTCGCCCTTGTTAGGTGTTGCTTGTGACCGCATGGGTTATCGCACCATGCTGTGGGGCACTCGAGTTATCTATGCTTTGCTGGCTCTGAGTCTTGCTTGCTTGTCTTATTTCGACGCATTCACGCCCGAGAAAATTTTGCTTGTTGCCGCAATGGTTGGCATGGTTCGTCCCTCCGATCAAATGATGCGCAATGCACTGATTGCGCGAACCTTGCCTGCCAATCAATTGATGGGGGCTTTGGGTGTTTCAAGGATGACCTCCGAATCGGCACGGATTGCTGGGGCACTGGCAGGCGCTGGTTTGGTCGCGCATTTGGGCGTGACGGCTGCGTATGTGGTCATCTGCCTTTTGTACATTTGCAGTTTTGTCTTGTCGAGAGGGGTTGAAGACGTCAATGGGGAGTCGCTTCCCGCCGGCAAGTCGGTCAGTGTTTTGGATGATTTGAAATCTGCTTTTGTCTACGTATGGCACAAACCCATTTTGATGGGTGCTATGTTTTTGGCCTTTTTAGTGAATCTGCTTGCGTTTCCATTTTCACTCGGATTGTTGCCCTACGTGGCTAAGAATATTTACGCAACAGATCAAACAGGTTTGGGATTTTTAGGCGCCAGTTTTGCCTTGGGTGGCTTGATGGCATCATTGACTTTGAGTACCCATCGTTTCAAATTACGTGCGGCCCAAACCATGATTTTGGCCAGTTGTGCATGGTTTGTGCTCGATTTGTTGTTTGCCCTCAGCACGCATTTGCTCGTGGGAATGTTGATTTTAATGTTGACTGGTTTTGTCCAAAGTTTGTGCATGACGCCCTTGGCCGCAGTCATGCTTCGTGCCACTGAAAAGTCATTTCACGGTCGTGTGATGGGCATGCGCATGTTGGCAATTTGGGGGTTGCCAATCGGTCTTTTGATCAGTGGTCCTCTGGTTCAAACCATCGGTTACGCTGCGACAGCATTCATGTATTCTGCGTTGGGCTTGTTGTTAACTTTGGGAATGACGTTTCATTGGCGCAAAGCGTTGTGGCATTCACACTCCGTGGCCAATGCGCCACTTTGACGAAATCCAGTCGCTCTGTCACAGTTGGTATCCTCTAAGGAGCAAGGTTTGAAAATATTGATCACAGGTTTTGAGCCCTTTGCGGGTGAAACCCTCAATCCTTCTTGGGAAGTGGCCCAGCGATTGAATGGACAATGGCTTTCGGGTGCCAGTTTGGTGGCAGTGCAGTTGCCTTGCGTATTTGCTTCATCGCTGATGGTTTTGTCGGAGGCCATTCGCGTCCATCAACCCGATGCGGTAGTAGCTTTGGGGCAGGCTGATGGTCGAAGTGATTTTTCTATTGAACGCATTGCCATCAATGTTTGTGACGCCAGAATTCCTGACAACGCAGGGGCTCAACCGGTGGATGTGCCTGTTGTACTAGATGGACCTGCCGGCTACTTTTCAACACTGCCCATCAAGAAAATTGCCACCAATTTGAAGGCCAACAGGTTCCCCGTGGCCATCTCACAAACGGCTGGAACATTTGTGTGCAATCAGGTGTTTTACGGTTTGCAACACATGCTTCGTGAGACTCGAGTTGCCAGTGGGTTTGTGCATGTCCCCTTGTTGCCTGAGCAGGTTGCTGCCCGAGGGGGTGCCTCATTGCCAAGTATGAGCACGGATACTTTGGCCGAGGCCTTGCGTTGTGCCATCAGCGCTCTTGTTCAGCACATGGTGCAGGGAGGTGTCGATGCCCAAATTGGCATGGGCGCCAACCACTGATGAAAGAGCTTATGGTGAAGCGCGCTGGCCATCCCTTCAAGCGATTGTGCTTTGTATTGACCTGTTGGGTGATCGTGTATGGATTGACGGCTTGTCAAAAAATGACATCAACTCAATCTGCGTCTCAGACCGGCTCTTCAGAAGTCACCGAGCAATCCGACTGGCTTCTCAAAAGTGATGCAAGACGGGGTTTGATTGCTGCGCCAAGTGGCCAGATCAAAGACGATCAAGGCAAAATTATTTGGGACTTTGATGCATTTGCTTTTGTCAAAGGCGATGCCCCCTCGACAGTCAATCCCAGTTTATGGCGACAGGCAACACTCAATAATCAGATCGGCTTGTTCAAAGTCACAGAAGGTATTTGGCAACTTCGTGGCTTTGATTTGGCCAACATGACCTTGATTCAAGGCAAAACAGGTTGGATCGTGGTGGACGCGTTAACAGCGCAAGAAACTTCGGCCGCTGCGTTGGCGTTTGCAAGAAAGCATTTAGGTCCCCACAAAATCTCAGGCTTGTTGTTCACACACAGTCACGCTGATCATTTTGGCGGCGCTTTAGGGGTGATCAGTGCGCAAGAAGCCAAGGCACGGCAAGTTCCCATTGTGGCGCCCTCTGGGTTCATGGAGGAGGCGACCAGTGAGAATATTCTCTTGGGGTCCGCCATGGGGAGACGAGCCATGTTCATGTACGGCAGTCGATTGCCTCGAAATGAAACCGGTTTGATTGACAACGGCCTTGGCAAGGCCGTGGCTTTTGGCAAGATGGGAATTTTGACACCCAACACAATCGTTCATTTGAACCAACAGGCATTGACCATTGATGGTGTTCGGTTTGTGTTTCACAATGCCGCCGGCAGTGAAGCACCCGCCGAGTTCACTTTCTACTTGCCAGATTTCAAGGCTTTTTGTGGCGCGGAGGTGATGGGCCATACCTTGCACAATTTGTACACCTTGCGAGGAGCCAAGGTGCGCGATGCCAACAAGTGGGCGTCTTATTTGGACGACTCGTTGCGTCACGTTCAAAATTCTGAAGTCGTTTTCAATCAGCACCATTGGCCAGTTTGGGGCAAGGCTCAGATACAAGATTTCATTGCAAAGCAGCGTGATACTTACCAATTCATTCATGACCAAACCGTGCGACACATGAATGCAGGTTTGAACGCTTCTGAAATTTCCGAAATTCTGCAACTTCCCAAATCTTTAAATGCGCATTTGAGCGTTCGTGGTTACTACGGAACTGTGCGCCACAATGTGAAGGCTGTATATCAATATTACATGGGCTGGTTTGATGCTCATCCTTCCAATTTGGACCCGCTGCCAGCCTTGCAGTCCTCAGAGAAATACGTCAGCTTGATGGGGGGTGTGGACAAGGTCGTTGTTGCAGCGCAAGACGCCATCGCCAAAGGTGAGCTGCGCTGGGCAGCTGAGTTACTTAAACATGCCGTTTATGTCGCGCCAAATCATTCTCAAGCGAAGGCCTTGCTGGCACAAACTTTTGAGCAACTGGGCTACAGTGCAGAGTCGTCAGCATGGCGAAATTTTTACCTGACGGGTGCCTTGGAGTTGCGAGAAGGGGTGCCAGACAAAGGCATGTCGCGTGACGGGCTGATCGACATGTTGAGTCAAACACCGATTGAGCGTTTCTTGGAGGCCATGGCGGCCTCGGTGAATGCCTCAAAAGCAGAAGGCAAGAAGCTCAAAATTAATTTGATTTTTTCAGATACAAAGCAAAAATTTGTCCTGACACTGGAGAATTCGGTGCTCCACGCTGTGCCGAAAAGTCCAGACAGAGATGCCAATGCAACCCTTACCTTGACACAGCCCTTCTTTTTGCGGATGGTACTGGGTCAGGCAGGTGCCAAGGACTTGTTGTTGTCAGATCAAACCCAGATTGAAGGCAGCAAGATCGATTTGGCATTGTTCTTTAGCATGCTTGACAAAGCGCCTGGTAATTTTCCCATTGTCACGAGGTAATTTCATGACGCATTCAGAATTTGATTATGTGGTGGTGGGCGGCGGCTCGGCGGGCTGTTGCGTTGCTGGGCGATTAAGCGAAGATGCAAAGTACACCGTCTGCTTGTTAGAAGCCGGTGGCCCAGATCATTCTGTGTTTGTCCGTGCGCCCTTAGGGTTTGCCGCGACAGCTTCATTGAACATCAACAGCTGGGGTTACAACACCATTGCGCAAGCAGGATTCAATGGTCGCAAGGGCTTTCAGCCGCGAGGCAAAGTGATGGGTGGAAGCTCTTCAATCAATGCCATGGTTTACACCCGAGGCAATCCGCATGATTACAACAGTTGGTCTGCCCTTGGCAACGTGGGCTGGTCATACCAAGAGGTGTTGCCATACTTTAAAAAATCAGAGCACAACGAATGCTTTGGGGCCAATGCCTACAGAGGCGTGGGCGGCCCCTTGAATGTCAGCTACCTCCGAAGCCCCAGCCCTTTGAACAAGGCCTTTATTCAGGCATGCAACGAGCAAGGTATTCCATTCAACCTGGATTACAACGGTGAACATCAATACGGTGTCTCTCCGGGGCAAGTCACGCAGAAGGGAGGGGAGCGATGGAATGCGGCACGTGCCTATTTGGATCCCCATCGTCATCAAGATAATTTGAGAGTCATCTCCCATGCGCATGCCACTCAGGTCATGATGGACGGCAAGCGTGCCATTGGTATTCGCTACATGGTCAATGGCACTTACCACGAAGTACGTGCGCGCAAAGAAGTCATATTGTCGGGCGGCGCATTTGGCACGCCTCAAATACTCATGTTGTCAGGCATTGGGCCGGCACTGCATCTGCAAGACATGGGGATTGCGTTGGTGCATGAGTTGCCTGGTGTCGGACAAAACTTGCAAGACCATGTCACGACGGTCTTGATTTACAAAACACGTCAAATCAAAGATGCCATGGGATTTTCTTTGAAAGGCACATGGAACATGCTCAAGGCCATGTGGGAGTGGCGTCAACAACGCACAGGCTGGATCACCTCCAATGTGTCTGAAACGCAGGCTTTTGTTTCCACTGAAGGCAATGCGTCGCACCCCAACATCCAATTGGCTTTGTGTACGGGTATTGTGGATGACCACGCACGCAAAATGCACTGGGGCCACGGGTATACCTTGCATGTTACTTTGATGCGGCCAAAGAGTCGCGGCAGCCTGTGCTTGGCCAGTCGCAACCCCATGGACAAACCTTTGATTGATCCTGCATTTTTCAAAGACAAAGACGACTTGAAAACCATGATTGAAGGTACGCAAATGGGATTGCGCATCATGGCCTCAAATGGTTTGGCCAGCTATCGCGGTGACATGCTCTATCCTTTGAATGTCAACGAGCCGGCGCAAGTTGAATCCTTCTTAAGAGATCATTCAGACACGGAGTACCATCCGGTTGGCACCTGCAAAATGGGGCCTGCACAAGATCCAATGGCTGTGGTTGATGCCGAACTCCGCGTGCACGGCTTGCAGGGTTTGAGGGTGATTGATGCGTCTGTCATGCCACACCTGGTGTCTGGCAATACCAATGCCCCGACCATCATGATTGCGGAAAAGGGTGTCGACTTTATTCGGGCACAGGCCTAGGCGCGCTTGGTTGAAGCCGGTAAAGAACCCCGGCGCACAGACTTGAGGTCACCACCAAAGCCAAAAAACCGGCGCGGTATGTCCCGAATGTTGAAGACAGCGCGCCAAACAAAGGGGGCCCAATGACAACGCCTAGAAAAGTAAAAGCCAGCGTCCCACCGGTTGCCACACTGGCCTTTCCCTCGGGTGCTTGTCTGGCCACTTCGGCCAAGTAAACACCGTTCCAACCGATGGCAGAAGCGCCAAACATCAGCAAGATGGCCCATATGCCCCAGATGGGAAGAACAGGCAGCAGCAGCGCGGTTGCCAGGGCGCTCATGGCCATCAGGCTGGCCAACATGGCGAGTGTTTTTTGCGCCCCCATCCAACGGTCTGCCACCACACCCCATGCAATGCGTCCGCCAATCCCGCCTATTTGCGTGACAGACAAAAGCAAACCTGCACTGACCATGCCGTAGGCCAAGTCATCGTGCAAATAAGTGACCAGATAGGTGGTCAGTGACATTTGAACCATGGAAAACATGAAAGAACATGCCGCCATGGTGGTCAGAGCGCGGTGCCCCAAGACCATGCGCAGTGGTGTGGTGAGTGTGCCCATTTGAAATGGCAAATTGGCTTGGCGCAAATCGTCCATGGCTTCACGCATCGGTTGCGACAGCAGCGCGCTCAGCACGCACGCCGTGGCCACGGCTACCAAGCTCCATTGCCAATCGATCCTCAACATGAGGGATGGCACGATCGCGCCCGCTAACATGGCACCCACGGGCACACCTGTTTGTTTGATCGAAAACACCAACGCCATCTGAGCGGGGGGTGTGGTTCTCGCCAAAATTTGTGAACTGGCCGGCGTGATTGGTCCATACCCTAGGCCAATCAACAAGGCACCCAAGCCAATGGCCGGTAGCCAAGGCACCGCGCAAAGGCAAAGTCCCGTTGCGCAAAGCACCAAGCCCCATTGACTGACCCGAATCGGCCCTAGACGACTGACAGTGGTGCCTGCGCTGAGGCTGGCAAACATGGCACCTGCATACGTGAGGGCCACGTAGACGCCCACCAGTGCAGGGGATACCGCCAAGTCCTTGGCAGCCACAGGGGCCATGACGGGGAGGGTGAGCAAAGCCATGGCCACCATGGCTTGAATGGACAGTGTTGCAAGAAGAGGAAGCCAGTTGGACATGTCTGCGATCCTACCTTTTTGAGACCAGGGTTTAACGCAGTTTCGGGTTCAAATGGGGCTGCCGTGAACAAATCTCTCAAGACGATTAAACTTGCGGCTTGTTTTTATATTTTTGGAAATTTCAAAATGGATTTGCTGCAAGCCCTGAACTGGCGTTATGCCACCAAAAAAATGGACCCCACCAAGTCCGTGCCCGAAGCCAAAGTGCAACGCATTTTGGAGGCCATTCGCCTGACTGCCACCTCCAGTGGTTTGCAACCCTACGAAGTTTTCGTGGTGACCAATCCTGAAGTGCGTGCCAAGATTCAAGCGGCGGCCAACAATCAAGCGCAAATTACAGAAGGCTCACATCTGTTGGTGTTTGCTGCTTGGAACGATTACACCGCAGATCGTATCAACATGATGTTTGACTACAACAACGAAGTCCGAGGCTTTGTGAACGAAGGCGCTGAGAACTATCGCAAGATGTTGTTGGCAAACTATCCTGCCAAAGGTGCAGAAACCAACTTCCAACACGCCGCTAAGCAGTCTTACATTGCCTTGGGCACAGCCTTGATTGCAGCAGCGGAGCAAGAAGTCGATGCCACCCCCATGGAAGGTTTCAATCCTGCAGCCGTGGACGAAATTTTGGGCCTCTCAGCGCGTGGTTTGCGCAGTACCGTGATCCTGCCATTGGGCTACCGTGAAGCCGACAAAGACTGGCTGGTGAACATGAAGAAAGTGCGTCGTACCAACGAGAAGTTCATCACTGAAGTGAAATAATCTCGATCAATCAAAAAGGGACTTGGGTCATCAAACCCAAGTCCCTTTTTTTTGATCAGTGCGTTGACGAGACGTGTACGCTGATCTTGGAAGCTGCTGCGCGAGCGCGATCTAAAGCTTTGTCGCCCTTGGCCAGAGCGACGGCCATTCTTCTGAACGGTCGCGTGGTGGGTTTGCCAAAGATGCGTACATCCACGCCAGGCTCTTGGAGTGCAGCGGAGACGCCTGAGAAACTGGGGTCTTTGCCTTCACGGTCTGCCAGCACGACAGCACTGGCGCCTTCCACGCATTCAATGACGGGAATGGGCAAGCCCAGCACAGCACGAGCGTGCAAATCAAACTCACTCAAGTTTTGACTGATCAAGGTGACCATGCCCGTGTCGTGGGGGCGAGGGCTCAGTTCGCTGAAGATTACTTCTTTGGCTGTGACAAAAAACTCGACACCAAATAAACCTGCGCCACCTAAATCACCAGTGACTTTTTCGGCCATTTCTTGCGCAGCTTTTAAATAATCAGCTGCCATGGCTTGCGGCTGCCAACTGTATTGGTAGTCGCCACGTTCTTGCACATGGCCAATCGGTGGGCAAAACAAGGTGGTGCCATTGCGCTGACGAATGGTGAGCAAGGTAATTTCAAATTCAAAATTGATGAACTCTTCGACAATGACTTTTTTGCGGTCGCCCCGCATGCCGGCGCAGGCGTAGTCCCAACTGGCTTGAATGTCTGCTTCGGTTTTTGCGACGCTCTGTCCTTTTCCGGAAGAGCTCATGACAGGTTTAATGACGACCGGAAAGCCAATGGCCTGGGCTTGAGACAGCAGTGCTTCGCTGGATTCTGCATAGTTGAATTTGGCGGTGCGAACCCCCAAGCCCACGGCCACGTCTCTGATGCGGTCACGGTTCATGGTGAGGTTGGCAGCTCGGGCACTGGGAATGACCTCGAAACCTTGCTTTTCGACGTCCAGTAGCACTTCCGTTCGAATGGCCTCGATTTCCGGCACGATCAAATCAGGTTTGTGTTTGGCAATGGCTGCGCGCAACGGCGCTTCGTCGAGCATGCTGAAGACTTCAAATTCGTCAGCCACTTGCATGGCAGGGGCCCCAGCATAGCTGTCGCAGGCAATGACATGACAACCAAGGCGCTTGGCGCTGATGACGAATTCTTTGCCCAGTTCGCCTGAACCCAAAAGTAGTATTTTTTTCATAATGCGAGAAGCTAAAGGATGGAATGGCTTCAGCGATAATACGCCACATGTTCAATGCGCAAACCCACAAATTCATCGCCCGCCTGGTGTTGGTGTGGTTTGCTTTGTTCATTGGTGCGGCCATTGCCGCGCCCATCGTGCACCCCACAGAGACGCAAATGGTGTGTAGCAGCATGGGCGGCATGAAAATGGTGGCCGTGGGTGAAGAGGGGACAGACTCACAGGCCAGTACCAGCATGGACTGCCCCTTGTGTGCGGCCGTTGTCATCCCACTGCACACTGACTCCCTTGCATTTGAAAAACCCAGCGCTTTAGCGCATGCCCTCCGGCCGATTGCCGCAGCGCACATTGCGTCGGTCACGGCGCCCCCTCTGCCGTCACGCGGCCCGCCTTCTATTTCCTGAAATCAACCCACGGATCAACGCGCACATGCGTTGACTTTGTTGGCTGTGCACCCCAAAGGGTTGTGCATCGCCTTGATTATTTTTTGGAAATTCAAAGTGAATTCAGTATTAAGATTTGAGGTGAAACCTCTGGTCATGGCTTTGTCTGTGGCCTTTTCAAGCGCCGTGATGGCCCAAGAACAGCAGCCCGTGAAAGAAGTGGGCGTGGTCACCATTCAATCAGGCCGTCCTTCTTCGTTGCCAACGCACATTCCTACCACGATGGAAAGCATCAAGGGCTCTGAAGTACAAGACAAAATCAATGCAACCGACAGCGAAGATGCATTGAAATACTTTCCCAGCCTGCTTGTCCGCAAGCGCTATGAAGGCGATTACAACCACGCCATTTTGTCCAGCCGCGCTTCAGGCACGGGCAACCCTGCACGATCAGCGGTCTATGCGGACGGCATCTTGCTGTCCAATTACTTGGGCAACAGCATCAGTGGCCTGAGTTTTCCACCGCGTTGGGGCATGGTCACGCCCGAGGAAATTGAGCGCGTGGATGTGATGTACGGCCCGTTTTCTGCCGCTTATCCTGGCAATTCTGTGGGCGCGGTGGTGGACTTTGTAACCCGCATGCCAACCAGTTTTGAAGCACATGTCAAAGTGGGTTATTCAAACCAAGGTTTTCAGTTGTACAACACCGACACCCGTTACCGTGCATGGCAATCGAGTGCATCGGTGGGCAACAAAAATGGCGACTGGTCTTGGTTCATTAACCTGAATCACACCAACAGTTCCGGTCAGCCTTTGACCTTTGCCACACGCACCGTGAGTGCAGGCACAACGCCCACCAATGGAGTGGCAGTCAACGGCTGGTTGGCCGATAAAAATACGGCCAATGCAGACATCTACTACATTGGTTCCGGCACGCAATACAGCACCCAACAAGACCACGCCAAGATCAAAGTGGCCTACGACGTTTCAAGTACTTTGCGCGCCACCTACACCTTGGGTACTTGGCAAAACTCTTCTGAAGGCCGCCCTGTGTCTTACCTCACCAATGCCGCGACGGATTCACCTGTCACCAGTGGGCCCATTGTGATCAACGGCAAGCAATATGCAGCGCTCACGGGCGCTGACTTTGCGCTCACCAACGAAAGCATTGCCCACTTCATGCATGGCGTGTCTTTGAAGTCCAACACCAAGGGCGAATTTGATTGGGAAATTGCGGGCAGCTTGTACGATTACAACAAAGACCAAAAGCGTCAGAACGCAGCCACGGCCACCTTGCCATCTGCGTTAACGGGTGGCGCTGGCACATTGGCCGATGGCGCGGGTACAGGTTGGAACAACTTGGCCTTGCGAGGCACATGGCGACCCATGGGCTTGAAGGGGGCGCATGTACTTGACTTCGGTTACCAATCAGACAACTACACATTGAAATATTTGACCTCCAACATCGCTGGCAATTGGACCGCCGATGCAGCCGGTGCCAAGTCGAGTTTTGTTGGCGGACAAACGCAAACTCAAAGCTTCTACGCGCAAGACACATGGCGCATGGCCCCGGGTTTGACGAGTGTATTGGGCTTGCGTTCAGAAACCTGGCGCGCCAGCAAAGGCACAACGCAGATTGCAGCCAACGGCTACAACCAAGTGTGGGCCGATCGCGAAGAAAACTTTGTGTCGCCTAAAGCGGCCTTGGCCTATCAGCTAACGTCCGACAGCGTCATCAAAGCTTCTGCGGGCCGTGCTGTTCGCATGCCCACGGTGTTTGAGTTGTATGGCGCAACTTCCACCACCAATTCGCGCTATATCAACGACCCTGCTTTGAAGCCAGAGCGTTCATTGACGACCGAACTCAGCTACGAAAAAGAATGGCAAAAAGCCAACTGGCGTTTGACTTATTTCCAAGAGTCCACCCATGACGGTTTGTTCTCACAGAGCATCTTTGACCCTGTGGCCAATGCCAGCATTTCACGCGTTCAAAATGTGGGTCGCATCGCAACCCAAGGTCTAGAAACATCGTTGAATGCGAAAGATCTTGGCCTCCAAGGCTTGGACTTGTCAGGCAGTGTCACCTACACCGACTCCATCATCAAAGAGAATGCCGGCTTTGTGGCTGTTGCGGGTGACACTCTTGGCAAACAGCAGCCGAACATTCCTCGTTGGCGTGCCACGGCTGTGACCACGTATCGCCTATCGCCCGCTTGGACCGGTACTTTAGCAGCACGTTACAGCGGCCCGCAATACCGTACGCTGAACAATGCCGATGTGAATGGCTTCACCTACATGGGTGTGAGCAAATTCTTCACGGTGGATGCACGCCTTCGTTACAAATACGATGCGCAAACAAGCCTGGCAGTGGGCATCGATAATCTGAACAACGACAAGTATTGGAATTTCCATCCCTACACACAGCGTACCTTGCACGCTGAAATCAAATACGACATCCAATAAGGCTAGAACAACATGACTCAATTCTTGAACATCTCTCAGAAATTGGCCATCCTTGGTGCAGCCACCATGGCAACTTGCGCGATACCCACAGCAGTAAATGCCCACGCAGTGCTGACCGAGCAAACTGCTCTGACTGGCAGTTACTACAAAGGTGCTGTGCGCATCGGTCATGGCTGCGAAGGCGCGGCCACCACGGGTGTCAAACTTTTCATTCCTTCTGGTTTTGAAGGTGCCAAACCACAGCCTAAAACGGGTTGGACAATCAAAATCACGAAAGCCAAATTGGCAGAGCCTTATCAAAGTCACGGCAAAACTGTGTCGGAGGATGTTGTGGCGTTAGAGTGGATTGCCAGCAACAAGGATGCCGCGTTACCGGATGGTGTTTTTGACGAGTTTGCCTTCATGACCAAGTTGCCTGAAAAGGCGGGTTCTGTGTGGTTGCGTGTGCTTCAAACCTGCGAGAAAGGTCAGAACGATTGGGCTGAAATCCCTGCAGCAGGTGCATCCACCAAGGGCATGAAATACCCCGCAGCCTTACTGACTCTGAAGGCAGAAGGCTCAGCGGGTGCCCCTGAGGGCAATGCCAATGTGGCCATCTCGGACGCTTGGGTCAGGCCCACCGTGACAGGACAAAAAGCCACGGGTGCATTCTTGAAGTTGGTGGCCAAAGACAACAGCAAGCTCTTGAGCGTCAGCACACCGATTGCAGGTGTGGCCGAAATTCATGAAATGAAAATGGAAGGTAGCGTCATGAAGATGGCACCCATTTCCTTTTTGGATTTGCCAGCTGGCAAGGTGGTTGAGTTAAAACCAGGTGGTTTTCATCTGATGTTGATGGACTTAAAGTCACCTTTGGAGAAGGGCGCCAAAGTGCCATTGACCCTCAAATTTCAGGACAGCAAAGGCGCCAAGTTTCAGTTTGACGTGATGCTGGAAGCTGCCATGCCTTCAATGCCTGCGGTCGGCTCACCCACATCGGGCGGGCATCAACATCACCATTGAACAGGTCTGTGACTCACTCGGCCTTGATACCTGCGTAAGCAGCAACCCGGGCCCATCGAACAATTTCTGAGCGCATGAAATCGGTGGCTTCTTCGGCGGTCGTGAAAAAGCTTTCAAAGCCGAGTGTGTCCAGCTTCTCTTTCATTTTTTGTTCCTTGCCGGCTTGAATGAAAGCTGCGTTCAGTTTCTTCACCACGGCAGGGGGCGTGTTGATGGGTGCATACACGGCAAACCAATTGGTCAATTCCACGCCTTGATAGCCTTGCTCGCTCAAAGTAGGTACTTGCGGCATGGCTTTGTGACGTGTGGCTGAAGCCACTGCCAATGCCTTCAAGCGGCCTTGCTGAATTTGAGGCAGGGCATTTTGAATGGGACTGAACATGTATTGCAATTGGCCGCCAATCAAATCGTTCATGGCCTGAGCTTGGCCCTTGTAGGGAATGTGATTTGATTTGAGTCCCACCAACTGATTGAAAAATTCGGCTTGCAAATGCTGCGGACTGCCCATGCCTGCTGAGCCGTAATTCATGTCACCGTTTTTGGATTTCATCAAATCGATGAATTCTTTGAGGTTGTTTACTTTGACGGACGGGTGGACTACCAAAACAACACCAGTTTGGCCAATCAATGTGATGGCTTGTAAGTCTTTGATCAAGTCATAGGGCAGTTTGCGGTAGACGGCGACATTGGTTGCAATGGTGGCAGGGCTGACCAACAGGGTGTAGCCGTCGGCTTTGGACTTCATGACGTATTCCACACCAATGTTGCCCCCAGCCCCCAGCTTGTTGTCGACGACCAATGGCTGTCCCAAAATTTCGCTAACGCGTTGGCTCAAATTGCGGGCCAATAAGTCTGTGCCGCCACCTGCGGCAACGGGAACCACGACCTGGATGCTTTTTTGTGGGAAAGGTTGAGCGCTTGTGTTCAATGACAAACCAAACCCCACGGTGCAAGCAAACCAAAACCAAGTGCGAATGTTCATGTGCTGTCCAAATTGAATTGTGATTGCGCCCCTGCATGCGCGCCTGAAATCAGTTTAGAAGGCAGGTGCTGCTTGTCAACGGGTACAACCATAAGAGGCCAGAACCGTGTGAAAATCTCTCTTTTGCTTTAGTAGGAAAAGAGTCATGCAGCGTCCCAACATCATTTTCATCGTGGCAGACGACTTGGGTTTTGCCGACTTGGGCTGTTACGGTGGCCGTGATGCTCAATTTGGCAAAGTGTCGCCCGTCATCGACGCCTTGGCCGCCAACGGTCTGAAGTTCAGTGATGGCTACTCCAACTCGCCCGTGTGTTCGCCCACACGATTTGGTTTGATGACCGCACGTTACCAATACCGCTTGCGCGGCGCTGCAGAAGAACCGATAAATAGCAAGGCCAAGACCAGCACCACCTTGGGACTACCGACCAGCCACCCGACCTTGCCATCTTTGCTTAAAGCACAGGGCTATCGCACCGCATTGATTGGCAAGTGGCACCTCGGTTATCCCCCCGCATTTGGTCCATTGCGTTCTGGTTACGACGAATTTTTTGGACCCATGGCCGGCGGTGTCGATTACTTCACGCATTGCGCATCGACCGGCGACCATGACCTTTGGGTCGGGGAGGAGACGCAGCCGCACGAAGGTTATTTGACCGATTTGATTTCTCGCAAATCCGTTGACTTTGTGAAGCGCATGACGGCCACCCCTGGCCAGCCATTTTTCTTGAGCATGCACTACACAGCGCCGCATTGGCCATGGGAAACCCGTGAAGACCATGACCTGGCCGATCGCATCAAGGACAATATTTTTCATTTGCAAGGTGGCAACATTCACACCTACCACCGCATGATTCACCACATGGACGAGGGCATTGGTTGGGTGGTGGATGCACTCAAAGAAGCCGGTCAACTTGACAACACCTTGATTGTCTTTACCAGCGACAACGGTGGTGAACGTTTCAGTGACAACTGGCCCTTGGTGGGCGGCAAAATGGACCT